>CAZDIO010000105.1:0-38069 GCA_964505555.1 uncultured Bdellovibrionales bacterium | reverse complement strand
AACAAAACCTAGCGGACATTTTTTGTCCCCCCTAGGGGGGACTGATTTCCCAACCACTTCCGCTCATAATAGCCTTTTTCCCAGTTTCTATTTAATATGCAACCTTGTGGACAGATTTCAGGACGAGACACTTAGAGCAAGTGCAAGAGCAAGGCTAAGTGTAGTTTAAGTAGAAGCTAAAGACGCTAAGTCTAAGGCTTTTTGAGGTTTAGCCTTCCAACTAATCCCTGATCTCCACCTGCTCCATCTCAACCCGTGCATAATGAAGAACTACAGGAGCGAGGATCATTCCAGGAATTCCCATTAAACGCTCACCAATAATTAACCCAAGCAAGGTAAGCCACATCGGGCTTTTAATGCGACCACCGATAATTTTACTGTTGAGAAAATACTCAAGTTTGTGAATTGCGATCAGAAAGACAAGTGATCCTATGGCGAGCTTTGGTGATACGGTCAGAGCGATGCTAACGATTACCGAGTTGCTAATAACATTTCCAATGATCGGGAGTAATCCACAGAGGAAGGTAAGAACGATTATCAGTACCGAAAAAGGAAAACCAAGAGCGATTATATAAACACTCGTAAAAATGGTGTTGATACTGGAAATAACAATCTGCGCCCCCATTACTGTTGCAAAGCTTTTATAGAATGAAACAAAACGATTTGAAATCTGTGTGCAAAAAAGAGAGTAAAGATTTCTCTTCCCACTAATCGGATCAATTTCCAATTTTCCATTGAGAAAGATACTAATCGCAATTACCAAGCCAATAATCAGAAATACAAATTCTTTTGTGGCAATTTGTGCAAATTTAGCAAAATCTCCAAGCTGCTTAGTAACAGCGTTTACTGCTAATGCATTGAAACTATCGAGATCGGCAAAAGGTAGATCAAGATGTTGCTGCTTGGCATACTCTACCACTTTGGGAACAGAGAGAGAGACCGCGACAGGAAGCTCTGTAAAAGCACGTTTGAGAAATAATCCCGTTCCATAAAAAATGGAACAAACAAGGACGATAAACAACAGTATTGCGACCGAATTTTTTCTGAAGAAAGTGAGTTTCCTTAAAGCAAAGGTTGAAAAAAGAACAGTAAGAAACGGCGTGCCCAGTCCAAGCCATCCCACCATAATCAAGACGAAGGCAAGAACGCAGTAAGAGAGTTTATTGATACGATTCATAAGGAGTGGAGTGTAGCACGTTGAAAGAAGAGATAGAATGAGAAAGGGGGTTGAAAAAGGAATGTAATGGCCCCAGAAAGAGGGTGTATTATTGCGGTGTCTTATTGTAAGGGAGTTGAAGTAGAAAAATCTATCGTATTGTTTGGTATTGATTTGATTCGGAGGAGTTCAGCGGTAATTGAGCTCGGGGAGGAAGATTGCAACTGGATTAGGCCATAACTGTTAAGAATGTTTTTGAAACGTTCCGTGTCGTGAAGATCGAGATCGATACTTTGGTGAGGAGAGAGTTCGATAAGCTCCACTTTGGGACTTCCGATGCTGTTATGTACCGTAAGGAGAATCTCCAGAGCGGAGTTTTTGTTATTAATAAGTTTGAGCCAATTATTCATCCCAAGAAAAAGGTTATAGGAGCCGGTTAATTTTGTGCCGAAAGCTTCGCGAATTGGAGAACCATATACAGAAGAGATAGAGCCTGTTTGCTCTCTGAAATAAAAGACACTTTGACCGATAATTGAATTTGGTTTTGAAGGGGTAACTTTAACAGATCCAAATGCTCCATTTCCCAGATAGGCTGCTGCAGAAAAATGTTTCTGTCCAAACCGGGGAAGACTTTGCGTTTCTTTCTTCACCCTTGTTCCTTGATGATTAAAGTACTCAAGAGTGATATCAACCGGCGTTTGTAAGGTATTTGCGATCTCTACCCAATTATTACTCCCGCCGGCAAGAGAGAGTGGGGCAAACTGTTTTTGACCGTTTGGAGTTTTTGCAAGGAGTGGATAGGCAAACTGATAACCCGTATGGTGGTCTCCTCCACCATACCGATACAGCGTAGCAAGATAAGAGGAGCTTGGATCAAGAGGGGTAAGAGTGTTCAGGCCAATGTAGTTCTCCCCTGGAAGCTCATGACCGCCTTCGATATCTATTCGACCGAGCGAGGGAACTTTGATCTGCTTTGTGATCAGTAATTCGCCACTATCGCTATACCGGTTGAGAGTAAAACTTTTTTCGCTTCCGGTGTCGAGATTTACAAGAGCAAGCCACTGAGAGACGATGTTGTTGGCGTCACGAGGATTCGTGCTCGGCTGAAAGGTGTTAAAAGTCACCGCCGATTTTCCTTTTAGGGCGCCAGTAAACGGAACACCAAACACGAATTCAAAAGAATTCCTTCGCAGGGATTCACGATAGAAAAATATCCGCCCATCAATGGCATCTTTTAATGTATTGTCAAATTCGATTGCAACAATGCCGTATGAATTTGTTTGAAAACCAGGAAGATCGTTAAGGAGCAAGTCACGTTGAGTAAGAGGAGGAAGAGAGTAGGTTCGCCGAAACGTTCTTATTCCTTGTGCGTTATAGAGAGAAACTTTAACGCTTGCTTCTGTAGTTTTTTTATTAATAAGCTCAAGAACATTTCCCATTCGAAGAAATCCATTCCAGAGAGAATAGATCGGACTTGTCAGCGAGTTTTTATAACTTCCTAAATCTTCAGGACTACTTCCATCAAGGATCTCTTGACGGTCACATATTTGGTCGCCATCAGTATCAGTGTCACAGGTGCTCACCACCGTAGCACTAAAAGATCTATTAATGATGTTTCCCCCATTAATCACAGCTGGATTTGTTCCTGAAAGTGCTTGAATGATGTAGCCAGTTTTAGAAGCAACAAGGGTATAGACCCCCCCGGGGACATTCTTAATAGTATAATTTCCAGAACTATCTGTTAGTGCAGAACGACTCGCTGCAGTAACCCGAACACCTTGAAGTCCCGATCCATTGACAGTTACTTTACCCTTAATGGTGTGCAGCGTTCCACTTTTTACCAGTTGTCCTCGAATTTCTCCATCGGGATAGGCTTGTGAATGAAAATCAACATACATACCGCCATCCCAAAGTTCGTTCGCATCTTCCTGTGTTAATGGGCACGATGCAATTGTTGGATTTTGTGTTCCAATATCACAGGCAATCGCACCAGTGCTGCCAACAAGTCCTCGATGAATATGGACCCCCGTAAGTTGATTTAATGAGTGAGAGCATTGAATTGTAAACTCTGTCTCATCAGGACTTAATTCTCCTGTACAATTTGCCACCGCACTACTTATAGCGGAGGGAATTGTTTCAAGCGAAGTAGCTTTTACAGTAAATGCTTGTGTGGTTCTAATAACTTGAATGGAGCCAACCATTCCAGCTAAGTAATGTGGAGAGCAGTAGTAGTGGTAGAGATTGTTTTGTGCGGGATAGTTAAGAAGAAAATCTCGTGAAAACGTAACTTCATATTGAAAGGGGACGTTCTTTACAGGAGACTCAAAGGCGTCTTGGTAACTTACGGGCGCTTGATTCGGTGGAACCCCTGCTCTTGTATCATGAAAGTTATCAACCCAATCCCACACCACCGTATCTCCTTGGGTAATCGTAATATCTTTTGGTGAGTACTGATAATCAATCACCCGGACGAGATGACGCTCTGCGATAACATCACTAGGATACGCAAGTAAATAAAAAAATAATATTATAGGTAGGGATACTTTAAGAGCTTTTAAGAGAACGAATACATTACGCATTTTACAATTGGATCTAAGCCCTTCCTTTGAGTAATGGATTACGAAATTGTCTTTGCTAAAGAATCGTCTACGTAAATAAATTAAAGTTAGTAGAACGATGCGTTTCAAAGATTCCTTGAGAGGAAAGACCAAGAAAGGCAAGCGCCTCCTTTCTGCTGTTGTGGTAGTGATCCTTTACAGGTTGATAGTTCTTATTAGATGCTGTTAATACGGAATTGGCTATTACGGGCTGACGATACCCCCCGTTAATACCTCCTCCGATCCAAAGTTCGCATGTGCCTTGACCATGATCTGTTCCTGGCCCAGAGCTTCCGGATACGTCCCCACTGTTTTCTTTATTGGTTCGACCAAATTCGGAATATACACAGATTGCAATGTCATTCCATTTTCCGAGAGCCTTCATGTGTGTTGCAAAAGCTCCGATCGCACGGCTCACATTAGAAAGTAAGGCACCCTGAGAAGATTGGCCGGTAGAACTTACTTCTAGATTTGAATGAAGATCAAAGCCACCCACTCCACACAGCGCAAGTTGTGTCCCAAGGTTTGCTTGAATAAGTGTAGCGATATCTCTCAACGCTGGTCCTGGAGCAGCGTTTCCAAAATCTGCAGACGAGGGTCCAGTAAAATTTGTTCGAGCATCGCTAACGGGTTTTAATGTTGGATACATACTTGCCTGACCAAGGCGTACGGATCTGATCATCGAAGAATCGTCTGTCATCCCATCTAAAATAGTTTTATGTATTTGCTGACGGTAGGCAGCATCAGCTGCACGGGTTGTGCTATTTGATCCAGATGCGGTGAAACTATCGGTTCTGAGAGCATAGTTTGCAAGGTTGCTGATGTTTAAAGGTTTTTTTTCGGAACGGGTGGCCATCGTATCTATCGGAAGTCCGACTCCGATTGCCACAGTATTGTAGAGACTTACTGAGCCTGAACCATTTTGAACGATGTGTTTGTCGATAACCCGCCCCATCCACCCAGCACCGCTGAGTCCCCCGCTACTCATATTATCCTGTTCGGTTTCGTGGGAAAAGCTAGGTTTGACTGTGCCGATCTGTGGAAGGACAGCAACATCGCCATCAAGATATAATTGATGGAGGCTTGGATGTCTTCCGTCCCAGCCATCTGTGCCGCCTTGTAATCCAAGTCGGGGATGAAAACCACGACCACCTTCGGTTACCAGAACGTTTCCTTCTGGAATCGCGAGAGTCGGACGGACGGTGTAATAAGCAGAACTTGAAAAAGGTATATCAAACGCTTGAAGCCAATCACACCCTCCATAGAGAGTGATAAAAATAACGGTTCTTCCGTTTCCTTGCTGCGTTTGTGCAAAAACAACTTGATTTCCAAGAAGGCCAAGGGCTTGAGCGCAGCACGCGCTGCCGATGGCCGTGGCAGAATATCGTAAAAAATCTCGACGGGTAAATTCTTTCATAATCTGTTCACCATAGTTGGCATTAATAACTTAAACCTGAAGGTACAAAAGCACTTATTTGTAGCAACCCTGCTAATCGCTCACGGCAGTGATGAAAATTATTGCCGTTATAAGCACTTGCCACTTGCGTGTACGATCCGTTTTGAAGAACATAACGATTATCTAGGTAACGGATATATTGAGTTCTTTCGTTGGCGCTTGGTGAGATCCCCACAAGAGCGGTGACGTGATCAACCACTTCGCTTGCAAGTGCGGTAGGAGAGGGATTGAGATTGCACCAATTAAACTGGCCAGGAAAATCATCGTCTTCCCTCGTCACTGCTTCGATTATAAAGTTGTAGTACTCTGCAGAGAAGGCATTATTATATTCTGTTTGAATATGATCCTTGTTTCTAAATCCAAAAGCAGGAAAACCAAAAACGTCAACCGGATTTAACAATATAGTCCCCATCTTTAAAATCTCATCGTCGAGTTCATTGATTCTCATCGGAATACCGGTGCTTTTTAAAAAGCCGATGGTGTATGTTATCGGGTCCTTAGCTCTTGATTTATAAACATCTCTTGAAAAGCAGGCTTCTGATTTGAGAATGCGACTGACGACAGGTTTTAAGTTGAAGTTATTTGCTACCAAGAGATCTGCAAGTTGATTCGCAAGGTTACTATCGGCATGATCATGGCAAAATGTAGTAAAGAGCGCCTGTCCGAGATACCGCCCGACATCAAGTCCTCTTCTACTAATGAAAGCATTGGGCAAGGTATCGGCTCTGTAGCTTCCGGTTACCTGATACGGAGTGTCTTTCCAGAGAGTTATATTGCCGTTGTAGTGACGGGTGGTGTTATAAATAACAGAGTATGTCTCACCAAACTCATCACTGACCCTGTTTGTTGTATATCCCGTTGCCGCGAGTGAGCCTTGGATAATATCCCCTGCTTCGGTATAAAGCGGGTAGCGCAAACCCGCACCAGCAGCAGTGCGTTCGCCGAGCATGAATAATTCATTGAGCTCTCGAAACCAATTTTGATTAGGTTGAATAGAACTATTTGGAATGTAGACATTCTTCTCGCCATTAAGCCATTTTAACATCAGAAAATCTATCGCCATATCGCTCATGAAATCGCCGTATTTTCCAAGCGCAGATTGTCTGATCAGGTCGAGGTGCTCCTTACATTTTTGCATCATCGCTCCACCACTGAGAACTCTGCACGAACTAGCCACTCGGTCGTGGAGAAAAAGAGCCATCTTCTCTTTCAGCGGGCAGGGGGACTTGTAGAGATATGTTAGCCACGATCTTCTCACCCCAGTACTTGTAGTTTCGCCTTGTGATGACCCATTGCTCTCAAGATCTCCATCAAGCCAGTCGTTTGCTTCTGTCGTTACGGCACTTGGGATACTAGAGCAGTTGAGCATGTCATCAACTGCTTTGTTCAATCCATCAGCAATGACCTTATCGATTGCTTGTTTATTCCCACCAAACGAGGTGACCGTGAGGAGTCGTCGTGCTTCTTCGAAGGTTAGTTTGTTTCGATACTTCGCAAGGGATTGTGGATTTCCAACAAACCCGCCATTGAGTCCTTTTTGTCGGATAATGCCAGAGATCGGTGTAATGCTGGCAATATCACCGTTATCAGGTCGAGTAAGGACGCGAAGCATCTCAGCGTTGTAAAGAATTCCTTGAGTGGTAGAGCTTAATGTAATTGAGCCAATTGAATTTCGGCCCATGAGTGAATGAATATCTTGATCATATGTTCCTCCTTTAACAAGAGTATTTACCCCTTGGGCACGAAGACCTCCAGTAAAGTCAAACAATTTAAAATTGATTTTGGCAGTGTTTCCAGAAACGTGTGAATACTTTAACCAGTTGTTTATCCCAGTAAATGTGTTTACCGGCGCAATAATTTCTGAATTACTATTTGCGGGAGCAACTCCTTTTGCTTGTGAAGAGTAACTCCAATTTACGCGGGTGCTTCCTGGAGTTCTCCCATAAAAGGTGCTTTGAATAATTAATCGATCGGTGGGATCGACGCATTCAACTTTGAAGGAACCGACATTGCCCTTTCGTAGAGGGTCAATGATCGGACTTAAGTAAATGTGCTGTTGTCGGTAAGGTGGAATAGTGAGCTGTTTACTTTGCAGCAGTGTGCCTGAACGATTATAGATTTTGATTACTGGTTTTGCTTCTACGGAACGAAGGTTTGCAATTTCAGCATAGTTATCTGTCGCGCCATTGTTCATTGTCGATGATTGAAGAGGCTCTCCCGTGCAGGTAGGTGGTAATCCTAGAAGAGGGAGTGCGTAGGTAAAGCCGCCACCTGTTGCGGGATTAAAGCGCACAAGAACCGCATGATAGGGAACTGAAGTACTGTTAGAAGAAGGAGAGATGGTATAGATTCCTGAAACCTGTCCAAGTGGGTGCCCAAGCGCAACCGTCCTTTGTCCTCGTGGGGGAATATTACTCACGGAGATATCAGGGAGTGCTCCGCCACTACTATTTCTTACCTTGAGCACGGCACTAAATGATTTAGCTGAATCTAGATTTGAAATGGTAAGCCAATTTAGCGTTGTGTTTCCAAGAAGACCGGGATCGATAGAATTATAAATACCGGAGAGAGCGCCTACTCGTTGATTTGCAACTGGAATGACGTATGCAAATTCATATTGTTTCGGACCGCTTGGTGCAATTCGATAAAAAGCCGTTCGACAATTGAGTTTATCTCCTCTCGTCTCTTGGCCAGATTTTAATGTGAGTAAATACGTTCCTGATTTATTAACAATGTTTGCTCGGTCGTTAAGAATAATGTGTGCAGAACCAAACTTTTTGATTGCAAATGAATATACATCTAAAGATTGGCCCGCACTATCGCGCATAACTAAAGTAAGATTGACTGTAGAGTTATTTCCGTTATCACACTCAGCGACATTGAGCTGATTATAGGCGCCGTTAAAAATACCTGTTGCCGGGAAATAGGTAGATTGTGCGCTCGCGGTAGCAAGTGACAATGTGAAATATACTAAGGCAAGAAGAAAAACTTGCTGCGTTTGACGATACATATTTGCGACCCCTTTTTTGCTGAAAAAAATTACTCTCAGCTGTAACCTAGAGGTGTGCCTTTTCAATTAAACCCCCAAAGGCAAATATCCTTAAGTTTATATGGTGCAAGAATTGGACCACTTTCGACAGTTGGTTACAGCCACGGCCGGAACTCCTTTCTTAGGAACGGATTAGCCGCATATCCTAGAAACAGTGGACAGAAAGGGGTTGGCGAGGAGAGAGAGCGGAATAGTGAAGAGGTAGAAAATAAAAATTATGGAATCAGTTTTCCACAAAACGGAAAAAATGTAGCATCCTTTTAATTGTCATTTTTGCTGATTTTCTCTAATAGTTGGTGTCAATAATGCGATAGATTACCCCTTCATAATCAACAAGATACAGCTCTCCCTCTTCATCTTCACCAAAGGAGCTGATTAAAAAGTCCCCTTGAAAAATCTCTGTCTTTCGCCATGCTCCAGAAGGGGTCTCGGAAAGACTCCATACTTTGGCACTCCCAAAGTCACCAAAAAAATACTTACCGTATAACGCAGGAAATTGTCGTCCTCGATAGACATATCCACCAATGACGGCAATCCCTTCATCGTGAGTATATTCCGCGATAGGAAGTCTCAATCCAGTTCTTGAACAACCACTTGAGGGAGAAAAACACGCACTTCCCTCCATGGTGTTCCAACCGTAGTTTCCACCTCGCACAACAAGGTCAATCTCTTCTAAGTTATTTTGTCCCACATCTCCAGCAAAGAGACGACCTGTCGTGCGATCAAAGGAGAAACGCCACGGGTTTCTAAATCCATACGCCCAGATCTCATCTTTTGCATTCGGGGTGTTACGAAAAGGGTTTGAGGTTGGAATTTCGTACGGGGTGTCGCCATCGACATCGATGCGAAGTATTGATCCTAAAAGGTCATTGAGATTTTGGCCATGTCCGCCCGGATCTCCAGCAGAGCCCCCATCACCGAGTGCGATATAGAGGAAACCATCCGGTCCGAAACTCAGTTGGCCACCGTTGTGGTTTGCTGCAGGTTGAGCAACTTGGAGCACAATTCGCTCAGAATTAACGTCAGCAAGATCGGGATCTCCTATCGAGGTTTGATACTCAGCCACCACGGTGTTTCCATCAAGGTCTGTATAGTAAACAAAAAATCTTCGGTTTGCAGAGTATTGTGGATGAAAAGCAAGCCCCAACAGACCCTGTTCGCTAACGGTGGTCACCTTTGAGCTAATGTTAAGAAACGGTGTGGGCAAAACAGTAGCGTCTTCTATTATTTTAATTCGCCCACCCTTCTCAACAACAAACAATCTTCCACTTTGATCCTTTGCATTTGTCAAAAATAATGGAGCGGATAGTCCTTGAGCAACTTCAACGAGTGTGATTTTTGGCCTTGTGTTTGGAATGATCATCGGTGAGATCTTCATCACCGCATCAGTTCTTCCCCCTTGACCCATAAATACCCGAAGGAGATTGGAAGAAACGAGAGGGCCATCGTTTGTTCCAAATGAAAGTCCGCCTACAATGTTTGCTCCGGTAGTCTCATGAAGGGGGATGTCTCGAGAGCTTCGTTTTGTTACTCGGTAGACATTTGAAGGAAGGAGGCTGCTATTTGCAAGAGAGGAGTTTGTGTCAATATTTACCGATTGTCGTCCCCGTTTCTCGATCAATTTTAACCAGTTTGCCATTCCCAAATGGGTATTTAATGGAAATGCTGCTGCGGTCTTGTTGCCAGCAGGAACGGGATTTTCTTGTATTGCGTAACCCCACTTCGTCAGAGGTGGTTTTGGACCATAGACAATACTCTGACTAACGAGTTTATCAACGCCAGGTGAGGCACAAAGAATTCTCAGGGAGCCGATTTTATTCTCTCCAAGTGCGGTATTTAAAAAGTACTGGAGAACCCTTCGTGGTGGAATTACTTTTTGTTCTGAGCGAACCACGGTCCCTGCGCTGTTTCGACTCTCTAAGGTGATCTGCACACCGCTATTTGAAATATTGCCGATCTCTGCCCAGTTGGTGGTGTTAAAAGTTGATATCGGAAGAGGTTCTTGAGTGCAGCTTCCACTTGAAGCAGAAAGAGGGAGTGCAAAAAAAGTTCCCCCTTGGTTTTGTGCATAACGAATATTATACGCCAAATAACTTTGCTCACTATTATCAAGAATAATTTTATACACTCCCGATCTTTGACCTTCTGGGTGTCCAAGTGGGAAATCGCGCCTTCCTCCCGGAGCGAGGTTGTTTACCGGGAGTGTGCCTTGGAGTGTGCCGTCGCTTTTGTAAATGAAGATATCTCCGGATAGAGGTTCACTATCGGTATTGACGAGAGAAAGCCAATTTTGAGTAGGAAGTTGTGCGCCATTTGGATTGTAAGAATTGTAGCTTCCCCAGGAGGTGCCGTGAAGAGAGTTTGCAACAGGGATGCTAAAGCCGTAATTTACGTTTCGACCACTTCCCGCAGGGGCTAATTGATACAATGCGGTGTGGCAACGTAAATAACTCCCTTGAAGGGGATTTGGAGAGGTGGGATTGATCGTGTAACTTCCAAAGCCAGTTGCCGGGGAAATAAGATCATTAACGATGATGTGCTGAGCCCCTTTTCCAAAAATGGTAAAAAGCTTGTTCTGTAATACCCCGCCATTACTATTTCGAAGCAGGAGTCGGTAAGTAAGGGGAAACTCTCCAAAGTTATTACATTCGATAACGTTTAGTTGTTTCTGAAGCACATTCCAGAGCCCACTGGCGGGATACGAGAGAACGCCCTGTTGTTGAGCATAGACGGGGACTGAAATCAAAAAGGCGAGGATGAAAATTATTCTGTATATTGATTTCACCTTATTTTATCCAAAGCGGGTTATGTTGAGATTTGTAAATTACTTTTTGCGCTGACCAAGAGAGGTTGGTGCAAGAAGTATGCCCAAATCATAGTTGAGGAGAGAGAATTAGGGAACTAGGAAAGGGGTAATTGTGGGCAAGGATCCCCCTATAAAGGGAGATCTTTTATTTCATTTTTTCGCTATTGATCTTTGCTCCTGATAAAAAGAAGTTAACAATAGGTGTTAAAAGCGTCTTTTAAATCTTTGGCGATCTCTTCAGCGGATCGACCCTCTATATTTTGTCGATGTAGCATATGTACAACTTTTCCATCTTTCAGGAGTGCTACTGATGGAGAAGAAGGTGGAAGACCAAGTAAGTAACTTCGTGCGCGGTCTGTAGCGTCCTTGTCTTGGCCTGCAAAAACAGTGGTGAGGCGTTCTGGGAGCTTTGAATTTTTCAAAGCCAAAGTGACTCCGGGACGAGCAGCCCCTGCAGCGCAACCACAAACAGAATTTATAACCAGTAATACCGTTCCCTGTTTGTCTCCCAAAAGTTCATCGACCTCAGTCGGAGTTTGCATTTCAATTACTCCATGACGGGTCAATTCTTCACGCATCGGACGAACAAGCTCTGGGTTGTACATACAGTCTCCTAAAATATTTGTAAAAGAACTCTAGCAAATTATGAAATTTTCGTAAAGTTTCACCTCTTCTAGACGGGTAGAATCTTGTTTTTTGGGAAGAGTGAGAGAGGTTTGATGAATGTCTTAGTCTCTTACTTCTCCTTAGACTTCTCCTGCACTTCGCCTTGCACCTGCACTTGCTCTAAAAATTATCTGACTTTAAAGATTTAAATATATAGAGCAAGTGCAAGAGCAAGGCGAAGTTTAGGAGAAGGAGAAGAGGAAGTTGAAAACTCAGATGGTTGAACGATGTCTCAGTCTCCATACCGGGTACGAAGCATTGGGGATAAACGAAGCATGAATTGCAGTCGCTCGAAGTAATCGATCCATTCCCCGGTCTCAATAGCGAGTTCATCTTCAGGAGGTGGAATAATTCCTGGATCGCACGCCGCGCCAAGTTCGCGCATGGCTTTTCGTCGATAAACACTTAGATGTCGATCCCCAAATCTCCCCAGTTCAAAAAAATCCTCAGAGAGGGTTATTACCACAGGAACTTTCTCAGCACCGTTTAAACGAAGCTCCTCCTGAAGTTCGGGGTTTTTACGATTATCAAAATAACGAAAGCTCATCACCGAGGAGGTGAGTTCGATTTTTCGAAGCATTGGGCCTTGGCGCGCACAATCCCCGCACCAGATACCGGACATCACGAGGACATTCATTTTTCTATTAAAATTCTGTAACCGGTCCTCTTCACTGGGAGAGATCGTAATCTGATACGACAACCAACGAGCTCGGTGTTTCTCCTCTCCAGTTTTTAAGTATTCATCATAGGGCAAGGCAGCTTCAAATGCTTCCTTGAAAAAGTCAGAACGCTTATCGTAGTAGGTTTTATTGGACATACACACCCCAAAAGATACTCCTTTTAAACGAGGAGGTTAACAAAGAACAGGTAACCCCCTGGGCATATCGCTTAAATTCCGTTATTACTATACTCCTTTATATTCAATAAGCACAGCAGATGAACACTTCAGACGCAATCATAGTTCGGGACCTCAGTAAAAGCTTTCGCACCTTTAATCGTCGTGATGGAGTTTGGGGGAGCGTCAAAGATCTCTTTCATCGCAACTATCAAAGTTTACAAGCCGTAGATCATATCTCTTTCTCAGTAAAACGAGGAGAGCTGATCGGTTATATTGGACCAAATGGTGCTGGTAAGTCTACTAGCATAAAGATGCTCACCGGAATTTTAAAACCAACATCGGGAGAGATTAATGTTCTGGGGTTTGATCCCTTTCGAAATCGGGAAAAATATACAAAACAGATCGGTGTTGTGTTTGGTCAACGCACGCAGTTGTGGTGGGATATCGCGGTTTTGGAGTCTTTTAGACTGCTCTCAACGATCTATGATGTTCCACAAGAGGAGTTTCAAAAGCGCCTTGAGCAGTTTACGGAACTCTTTGATTTAAAAGATGTGCTTCGCACCCCAGTTCGAAAGCTCTCCCTTGGTCAACGCATGCGCTGTGACCTTGCCGCAAGCTTACTCCATCGCCCCGAGGTGCTTTTTCTTGATGAGCCAACTGTTGGCCTTGATGCGGTAGGAAAAGATAGTATTCGCTCGTTTTTGCGACAGATCAACAAAGAATTTAAGACAACCATTGTACTTACGACTCACGATCTTCAAGAGATTGAGGAGCTCTGTGAGCGGATTGTCATTATCGATAAGGGTCGAATTATTTATGACGGGAGTCTAGAGAGAATAAAAGATCTTCCGGGATTAATGAGACAGGTGTCGATTGATTTTAATTTAGAGGCCCCGATTGATGAACTCAAAAGGCTTTTTGGAGACCACGTTCACTTTGAAAAAGTCAGCGAACGACGGGTGGTGGGAAGTTTTGATCCCCAAAGCATTTCAACCGTGCAGTTGATAAAAGAGATCGTTGGTCGTTATGAGATTGCTGATTTTACCGTAGAGGAACCAAATATCGAAGAAGTGGTAATGAAGATTTACCGAGAAGGTGTGGGGAGTAGTAATCCCATAGTAAAAAACCACGACTCAAATCCGCAGGCGGTTCCTCGGTGAAGCCAAGAGTTTATTTTTCTTTTGTGAGAAACGCATTTCTTGCGATGCTGGCGTATCGGATGCGTTACTTTACGGGGATTCTTACCTACTTATTGTTTGTGACGGTCCATTACTTTATTTGGCAGGCAATTTTTTCACAAAAGGCACCAGGTGAGTTAATTAATGGGTTTACCTTCACCACGATGGTTACCTAGATCGCGGTAGGTTGGATCTCAAGAAGTCTTTATATTTCTGATATAGACCATGAGATTGATGAGATTGTACGGAGTGGACAGATCAGTATCTATCTTCTTCGACCGGTAAATTTTCAGTTAATGATGATGACCCAGGCCTTTGGCGGAACGGTCTTTCGTGCGCTGTTTTTTACAGTTCCCATCGTCATCGTCCTTGCGATTATTTATCCGATTCAATTACCGCCCAGTATTTTGGATGGAGTGTTGTTTGTTTTATCAACATTTGTTGCGTTTTTAGTATTAGCTGAGATTAATTTTATTATTGGTCTCCTTGCGTTCTCCTTTAAGTCGATTATGGGAGTGATGCGCGCGAAGTATTATATTATTCAACTTTGCTCAGGGCTCCTCCTTCCGATCCCATTTTTCCCGGAATGGGTGCAGTTAGTGCTTAAATTGCTTCCCTTTCAAACTATTACCTTTATCCCTCTCCAGTTTTATTTAGGAAATGTTCATGGTTCACAACTTCTGGTGATGATTCTCACGCAGATCTTCTGGATAGTGTCTCTTGGATTCTTAGGAAAGTTGTTATGGCATAAAGCGATGGTGAAGTTAACGCTTCAAGGGGGATGATTTTAATGTTTCGTGCCATTCATGTGTCTAGCTCTTACTTTGCCCAGTTTTTAAAAGCACGTCTTTCCTATAAGGCAGATTTTTTTGCCGCCATTTTTGCAAGTGCACTTGTCTCTGTAACAGGACTTCTTTTTATTGTTTTTTTAATTGACGGAAAAACCGTGCCTGAACTCAAAGGGTGGCGTCGCGAAGAGGTGCTCTTTATTTACGGTTATTCAATGCTCCCCCTTGCTTTATTCTCACTTGTTTCTCCAAACCTCTATGAGTTTGGTGATAAGTACGTCATTCAGGGGCAGTTTGACCGGGTGCTTCTTCGTCCCTTAAATAGTTTGTGTCAGGTGCTATTTGAGACGTTTAACTTAGAGAGTGTTGGAAATCTGGTCGTCGGGATCGGTGTGCTCTGGTATGCAGATAACAAATTGCATTTTGATTTTTCATTTCTTGACTACTGTTGGCTTGTTGTTAGTAGCATCTCTGGAGGGGTCATCCTCTTAAGTGTTTTTGTGATTATTGCCTCTCTTTCATTTCATTTTGAGGATCGATTAGGAATTAGTGCGCCTTTTTTTAATTTGATGGCCTTTGGGAGATATCCGATAACGATCTTCAATCGAACGATACAGGTTATCCTCTCATGGATTGTACCTTTTGCTTTTGTGGCATTTTATCCAGCCACACACTTTTTTTCTCGTGGAGGTTTTGAAGTCTATTGTTATCTCACCCCAGTAATGGCCCTTCTTTGTTTCCTTGTTGCCTCTCTCTCGTGGAAGTTTGGTGTCAGTAAATATTCCTCTGTTGGAAATTAAGTAGTGATCCACGAACACTTTGTTATACCGGGAGTAAAGGGAGAGCCGATTCGGGGAGATATTCGTTTCAGATCCTCTTCTTCAGAGCAGAGGCTCCCGGTTTTAATATTCTGTCATGGCTTTAAGGGTTTTAAAGATTGGGGTGGCTGGCCATACATGGCTGAAAAACTGGCTGCGGCAGGATTTGCTTGTATCTCTTTTAATTTTTCTCACAACGGAGTTGGAGGAAATTTATTTGAGTTTGATGAGCTAGAAAAGTTTCAAGAAAATACCTTTTCTTTTGAAGAGCAAGATCTGCAGATGGTAATTACGGCTCTTAAGAAGGGGGATCTGCCTTGTGCTCCTTGGTTAGATTCAGTCTCAATTGGTCTCATCGGACATAGCCGAGGTGGTTCAGCAGTTCTCTGTGTCGGGGTATTACCGGAGGTAAAAGCGGTTGCCACGGTAGCTTCAATTTCTCAAATGCCACTTCCTCTTCCAGAACAGGAGAGACAATGGAGAGAGGACGGAGTTATAAATGTTGAAAATGCACGAACAGGCCAAAAACTCCCGTTGGGTGTTTCGTTACTTGAAGATATGTTGTTAAGAAGGAAAAGCATAGAAAACGCTGTAAAATCTCTTTCTAAACCGCTTCTTATCATTCATGGAGATAATGACCAGGCAGTTTCGCTCTCCCAGGCGCTTGAACTTCAAAGTTGGAACCCTTCAGCTCAACTTGAGATTCTCTCTGGTGGTTCACATACTTTTGGAATTAAGCATCCTTTTTCAGGAAGTACACCGGAATTTGAAAAGGTTATTTCACTTCTGATTACGTTTTTTAAGGAGATCTTCTAAGATCTAACAAAAACTTCTCAGATGTTATGAGAGAAACATTCGTTTGAATGGAAAATTCGTAAAAGATCTAAGCGTAAACGCTCAGCGAACCACCTGGAGAGGTCTGTTTTACCGGTTCAAGGAGTTTTTCAACGATCTGCGCCTGGTTATCGAGTGCCTTTTTTTGAACAGCGACCCCTACTTCGGCGGAAACTGATTGAGAGGAAAGTCCAGAACTTACACTACCAATTGTCATTTCGGCTACACTCCTTTGCAGTAAAGTATATTGCAGTACAGTATACTAGCGGTACGATATTCCTTTTCGTCAGTAATAATATCGACCGCTGAAAGTAAATCTTTAGAAAATAGGCAGAGATAGATAGTTTAATGAGCTAAGTTAGCAGAGTGGCTCAATTTTATTTAAAAATGTTCTTTGATAACGTTGTTTAATAATAGTGATCTGGGGAGGTTTTAGAGAGGGGCTTACGAGTAGAATTTAGGCGCCTAGAATTCGATAACAATATTCCTCATAGCGATCAATGATCATTGATTGATTGTACTGCTCTTCTGCTAGTTTTCTTGAGTCCTGCGACATCTGTCGATACAAAGCTTGATCACTCAAGAGGTGAATTGCATTTTTTGCCATCTCATCAACATCTCCCACCGCAGAGAGAAAGCCCACTTTTTTGTCAATGACAACCTCAGGTATCCCTTCAGTGTTTGAAGCAATGACCGGAACTCCGCAACTTAAGGCCTCAAGTGCAGCAAGACCAAAACCCTCATTTTGGCTGGGAAGTAAAAAGAGGTCGCTTGTTTGGAGGATCTCAATAAAATTCTCCTGCTTTCCAAGAAAACACACTCGCTGAGAGAGCTTTAATTCTCTGACCATGCTCTCAATCTGAGATCGCTCTGGGCCGTCTCCTACGAGCACCAAGTGACAGGGGATTTTTTCATTCACCTTTGCAAAGATCTTTACAACATCCGGAAGTCGTTTTACGGGCCGGAAGTTTGAGACGTGAATGAGCACTTTGTGATCGGGTTTACATTGGCTCAAAATTGGCCGAAGATCGCGGCGATCGCTTTCTAAACGTGGTTTAAAAATCTCGGTGTCTACAAAGTTGGGAATAACTTCAATCGGGACAGAGGTAGAAACGTTTAACTTATCGTACGTAGCATGCTTTAAATATTGAGAAGGGGTGGTGATTCCATCGCTCTCAGTAATTGAGAAACGGGTAATTGGTAGGTATCCACGCTCGGTTCCGACAAGGGTAATATCTGTTCCGTGAAGAGTGGTGATAATCTTTGGTGCTTTCGATCCGAGCACCTGTTTTGCAAGATATGCGCTCGTTGCGTGAGGTACCGCGTAATGAACATGCAAAAGATCAAGCTCCTCATACGTAGCGACCTCGACCATTTTTGAAGCAAGGGCAAGTGAGTAGGGAGGGTATGCAAAGAGTGGGCTTTCATGGACGACAACTTCATGAAAGAAGATGTTTTCTGTAAATCGTCGCAATCGGTGTGGAACATCATAGCAAACAAAATGAATCTGGTGACCACGTTTGGCTAGAGACATTCCGATTTCAGTAGCTACAACACCACTGCCACCAAAGGTTGGATAACAGGTAATGCCGATTTTCATTGGCTTTCTTGTCATTTACTGTACCGGATAAATAAGAGGTTGAGAGAGGGCATTTTTTTGGAAATGTAACAACGGATCGCTCATCGGCAAAACATTTTTTATCAGATATGCCTCACCGTGAGATGCGCCGATCATCGCCCCGTAATAACGATCGCGAACTTCAATCGCTTCACCTGCAAGTTGAGAATTTAAAAGTGTTTGCTCGGCTGGCTTTAAGTCTTTTCGATATAATTGGCTCTGATAACAACGAATCGCACGCATCTTTGTTTCATGCACCGCGCTGATATCGACTACAAAGCTCGGACGAAACTCATAGCGCATCTGATAGTAAATAATTTGTCGGGGGGTGAATTTCTCTGCCTTGGTAAGACCTTCAAATTTTTTTACCCCTGAGAAAAACACCGCTCGTGTTATTAAATCACTGCAAGCAACATGATCGGGGTGTCGTTCCTGAGAGAAAGGGATGAGCACTATCTCAGGTCGTTTGATACGAAGAATTTCAACCGCCGCTCGGAGTTGAGAGATCCCGGTGCCTTGTGGTTCGCCGTAACTGATCTGTCCATCTGGAAACCCTAAATTTTCTCGAAATGTTAATCCGAGAACTATTGATGCTTTTTTTGTTTCCTCTTTTCTTGTTTCAAGATCCCCGCCAGTACTGAGCTCGCCTTGCGTAAGGTCGATCACCCCGGTCTTTTGTCCAAATGAAGCCGCCTTTGCCAGTAACCCTCCGCACCAGATCTCCGCATCATCAGGATGCGCGGCAAAGACAACTATATCGGTAGTAAAATTATTCATCGGTAAAATCATCAATCACGTAATGGCACCTCAACAAACTTTCCCGAATACGGTGTAAATTCATTAATCAGTTCCTGCTTAAAACTACTTCCGTATCGACAGAGAAAATACGCTGCACCGTAATATCGCTCCTGGTCCAAATCTTCTGGAAAGAACCACTGTTTTAAACGTTGAATTCGCCCCGCGTTAATATCTTCTTTCCCCGCTAAAGCTCGCTCATATCGAGTAATGACGGTATGAATCTGATTAAATATCTTTTCCTTTGATTTTTCAAGAGCCGCCACCAGTGTCGGATCAACTCTGCCAAAAGCGGTCTGCATTGAGTCAAGAGCAGCTTCGATCTGAGAAAGTGTAGCGCTCTCTAGCTTCTGGGGATCGGGGTTGTTACCTACTTTGCTCAAAAGTTTCTTTGTTACAAGATTTTCAACAGGGAGGCGTAACTCTTCAATGGTAAGACCTAACTCTTGAAGCCAGCCCCGCTGTTTCTCTTCGCTTAGTATAAATCGAGCACGAGGGATGATGAGTGGCTTTTCTATCTGAAAAAGAGAGTAGAGGGGGGTAATTTGTGCAAAATACGCCAGCTCTGCTGCTCCACCAATATAGGCGGCTGTTGGGAAGAGAGAGTCTTGTACAATTGGTCGTAAAAGTGCGCTGCTGCTAAAAGAGGCAGGATCGTTCTGGAGAGTAGTGCGAAGTGTCTGATCATCGATAGAGATCTCTGTGCCGATTAAATTCCAAGCGTTTTTCTTTCGTTGTAATCGATATCGCTCAGTTTCGGGGCCATGATGATAAAAGAAAAGAGGGGAGTTTTCTCGAACATGCACCTGGGGTTGAAATCCGGCGAGCTCTATTTTTTCAGAGTGAGCTTTAAGTGCCCCTGAGATCTGCTCGTGTTCCAAAAGAGCTTTTGAAAACACCGGTGCCATTAACGAAGAAACGCCAGGAGTCCGCGGGTCAAAAATAATTAACCCTTCATCAGCAAAGAAAGTGGCAAGAGTATGCGCGAATGCATCTACAATGGATACGTGAGTTTGATAGTGCTTGGAGAAAAGATCGACAATCTCCAAGGCAGGCTTGTAATGGCTAACTTTTTCCTTCAAGAGAGTAAGTTGAGAAGATATCTCTTCTCCAAGAAGAATATTTTTTACTGGGATACGTTCAGAAGCGGTGGAGGGAACCTCGAGTTTGAGTGTTCCAAGCTGACTATCGGGCACGTTACAGTGATTGATCTCTTTATAATCATGATCTTCAGACTGAAGCCAGAAAAGAGGAACGGTTCTTTGACCGCTCTCTTTTTCAAGCGACTTTGCAGTTAAGATCGCTGAGAGTGCTTTATAGTAGGTAAGGAGTGGTCCTAAAAAAAACCCTGTTTGTTGTCCCGTAATCACCACCACAGTGCCTGTCTTTTGTAGATCGGCCAAATTCTCTTCGCGCTTTTTACTTGGTGGAAGGGTTTGATTATACGTAAGGAGAATTTTATAAAGTTCAGAAGAGATCTTTTGGTTTCCCCGAGATTTTAGAACAGTTTTTCTTATCTCTGAATCGGTGTAATTCTTTCCAATAAGCTCGATCGCTTTGTGCTCACCAGTAATATAAGCTTCTCCAAGTAAACTCATGAGGAGAAAGTGGAGTTTTTCTTTGCCACAACAATAAGCTGCGGAGAGCTTTCAAGAAACGGATCTCCATGAAAATTCCCAAAGAGCTTCTCAACCGCAAACCCCCCACGCTCGAGGAGAGTGTGAAGTTCTATGGGAGAATAGAGTCGAACTGATTCAGTATAATTTTTTTTGATTCCGGTCGCGTTCTCAGAGAGGGAGATCTTTTTTACCACTCGTCCAGATTGAAGAGAGCGCTCTTCTCGAATATGAAAACCATCTCTTGTTGACTCACTTACGGGGATTAAGTGAGTCGATACATAGTGGAAATTCATATAATCCATAAATAATGTTCCATCTGCTTGAAGCGCTCTTCTCCATTCACGAAGGAGCATAATATGTTCATCATCTGATTCAAAGTAGCCAAAACTATTAAACATACTAAGAAGTAATTCAAATCTTTGGTCTGGATACGGTAACGCGCGCATATCGCCGATACAGAGATTTTCTGGCAATGCTGCGGCTCTTAATCGGGCCTGACCTTCTTTAACGCCCACAGGAGAGAGGTCTACTCCAAACGCTTTTGTGCCTCCGCGAAGAAACTCCTCAACGTGACGCCCGTTTCCCGAGGCTACATCAAGAACGCTTGTGGGTAAAAACAGCTCATGAATAAACCGCACTTGGGCTCTTGCTTCCTCTCGGTCACGGTGGGAGTAGAGGAGGTAATACTCATCTCCAAACCACTCTCTATACCAATTCATATAGGTTCTTTCTTATTATCTGCCGTAAGTGCCTTTTTCTGCAGGTATTCTAGCTGGGTAACCCTTGGAAAGCACAGAACTTTATAAAGGTGCCATAACATAGTTAATTCGTTCCTTACTATGAGGGTTACAATATAATATATAGGGAGCGAAAGAGAATGAAAGAGAGGGGAGTTTTTAGGCGGTTGGAGTAAAGATTTGTGAGGACTGGAGCTACGCTAGAGGATTTTTTGAAAAAGATCGCTCACGGAGATCGTGAGCACGTTGATTTTGCGCTCTCCCTCCTTTCTTCCGATCTCTTAATTACCCCCGTTACTTACGAAGAGGTGGGGGCAAATAAACAAACAAAGAAGATTCGAGTGGTAACTTTCTTTGAGAATGATAAAAAGATCATCCCTACCTTTACGACGGAAGATTATCTTTTTGAATGGGCAGGCTCAAAATATCAATCTTTTTCTCTCCCCGGCGCAGATCTCTCCCTCTCCCTCCCTGCAGATGCATATCTAAGAATAAATCCCGGCACTGATCATGCAGTAGAATTAACTCCGGAAGAGGTAAAGCGGCTTTCCCAGGCAGCGCCAGTTTCTTTACAGACACCGGCTCCTCCAAAAGAGGAGATCGCACCACAAGAAACCGTGGTAGCTTCACCGTCCTCACCGTCCACGGTGAAGGTCGAAAAAACAAAAGATCAACTCCTTGGCGATCTTCGATTTCTTCTGGAGCGATACAGTGAGGTAACAAAAGCGTATTTTGTAGCCATGCAGCGAGAGCACTCTGAAGCGGTGATCGGCCTGGTGACAGAACGAATGTCGCCTGAGCGGAGATTTTTATTGATGGCCGATGTTGCGGAGGTGTCACGAATATACTTTGGAACTGCCGGGGCCATGGATGTCTACGACAATGTTGATTTCAAGTCGTTAAATGCAAGAAATATCTTTGATAACTTAGAGCCGTTTTATGAAAGAAAAGAAACGCGAATAAAAAAAAAGGATAGCCCACTTCGCGAAGCACTCACCAAGAAAAACGAAGAACCTGCAAAAAACCTCATCCACGAAAAGAAAGATACCAACGTGGGTCAACGAGTGGAAAAGAGCTAAAGTTTTATTTGTAGACATGAAAGCTTTATAGTTCTTAATTGAACACAGAATTACATCACACTGTCGTTGCGAGCGAAGCGAAGCAATCTCGAACCCTTTTAGTAATATGAGATTGCTTCGCTTCGCTCGCAACGACAGAAGTTCCTATTTTGTTGAGAAGGTAGTGACCTTAGACCAGCGCGGAGGTTTCAATTTTCTTTAGTAAGGCAAGATGCTCATCGCAGCCAAGAGCCTTTTCTGAAGGGATTGGCGAGGTTTTTTTCTGAATAGTTCCCAGATAAGAGAAGAGTTCTTGGAGTCGTTTGTCAGATTCCTCAATTACAGTTTTAGAAAGCTCCCCTCGCTCAAGGGCTGCATTGATCTCAAGTGCTTGATTCTTTGCTCGTTGAAGAGGTGAAATCTCTTTTGATTGTCCGATGAGCATAATATCGACTCCTGCCTTAAGACAGGAAACGCCAAGTGAGGAGTCCGTTTGATCAGAAAGTGCTTTCATTTCTAGTGCATCAGAAATCACAACGTGTTTATAGCCAAGCTCATTTCGAAGTAAGTTCGATATAATTTTTGGTGAGATGGTACCTGGGCGTTTATCATCTAAGGCTGGATAGAGCACATGTGCTGTCATCAACAGATGAATTCCAGTTTCAATAAATTTTTTAAATGGAAGAAGCTCTCGTGAAAAAAGGATCTCTCTTTTAGCATCCACCCGAGGAAGTTCAAGGTGAGAATCCTTTATCGTAGCGCCATGCCCGGGAAAGTGCTTTCCACAGGAGAGAATTCCTTCTTCGGTTGCGCCACGAAAAAAGTTTATGGCGGCAGCACTGACAACTTCAGCTGTTTTTCCAAAAGCACGCTTGCCGATTATGGGATTTTGAGGTTCTGAGTCAATGTCAAGAACCGGGGCAAAGTTGAGGTTAAAAGAAAGTGAACGAAGTTCCCGGGCAAAGACTTTGCCCACTTCATAGGCATACGAAGCCCACTGTTGGGCTTCTGGAAAGTGAGTGACTGGAGAAATAAGTCGGTGAACTTTTCCCCCCTCATGATCAATAGAAACAAGAAAATCTTTTCGCTTCGACGCTTTTTTTGCAGAAGCAATTAATGTTTGTAGTTGTTGTTTCCAGGAGGCGCTGTTTTTTTCAATATTGTGAGAGAAGAGGATGATTCCTGCCGGACGTAACTCCTCAAGAAGGAGTTCTTCCTCAGGAAGAAGCGTCGAGGCGGAAAGCCCGACGATAAAATGCGCTCCGATCTGCTGAAGTGGGATCTGCTTGAAAGTGTGAGACATAAAGGAATTAATTCCTTACAAGCCTTAACGACAAAAGTCAATGAAACAGTTAAGTGATAGCCTTCTAAGAAAAGCTGCTATTTTACCGTAGAGGACACAGAGAACGCAGATGCTGGCGCTTGTGGCAATTCATAAGTGAAATGTGTTATTATTTCACCGTTGAAAAGCCGTTGGAGGTTAAGCACTACTATGAAACAAAAAGTTTTTGTTCCAGATATCGTTCGGATGCGGCGGCGAAATGAGAAGATTGTCATGCTTACTGCATACGATTTTCCAACAGCGCGTATCCTTGATGAGGCTGGTGTTGACATTATTCTTGTTGGTGACTCCTTAGGCACTGTTATTCAAGGTCACCAAACGACCCTTTCAGTTACCGTAGAAGATATCATTTATCATTCACGCGCTGTGATGCGAGGATGTCAGCGCGCGCTCGTTGTCGCTGATATGCCCTTTATGTCTTACCAATTGGGTCCCAAAGAAGCGCTTGCGGCAGCGGGAAGGTTAGTAAAAGAAACTGGAGTTTCAGCAGTAAAGCTTGAAGGTGGAATAGGTGTTTCTGAGGCAATCAAACGAATTGTTGATGCAGATATTCCCGTCATGGGACACATCGGGCTGACTCCTCAGAGTTACCACCGGATGGGAGGTCACCGTATTCAGGGTAAGGAACGTGGAGTTGGTCCAGGTTCCGCTTCACGTTTATTTGAGGATGCAAACGCTGTTCAAGAGGCAGGGGCGTTTAGTGTGGTTCTTGAAGGGATCCCTTCTGAGCTTGCGTCAAAAATCACAGAGGCACTTACCATCCCCACTATTGGTATTGGAGCAGGAGTGTCCTGCTCGGGTCAGGTGCTTGTGGTTCATGATCTCCTCGGGGTGAGTCAGCAAGTTCCTAAGTTTGTAAAAAAATATGCAAATCTTGATGAAACGATCCGCAGCGCTGTTGGGGAGTTTATTCGTGAGGTGCGCTCAGAAGAGTTTCCAGCGATAGAAAATAGCTATCAGCTACCTCGTGAAGAATCTGAAGGGACGATAGCAACAGCAAACGGCATAGAGAAAGTTATAGAGAAAAAGCATGCTAATTCTTAAGACGGCATCAGAGATTCAATCACAACTTGCGGCAATAAGGAGTAGTGGAAAAAAAATCTCTTTTGTTCCCACGATGGGAGCGCTCCATCCTGCGCACCTGAGTCTGGTAGAGATCGCCAAGAAGCATAGCGACTATGTAGTGATGTCTCTTTTTGTAAACCCAACACAATTTAATGTTTCATCGGATTTTGAAAATTATCCAAAGACGTTTGATGTTGATGCAGCTCTTGCAAAAAAAGCTGGAGTAGATGTTCTTTTTATGCCTGAAACAGAAGAGATCTACCCTGCGGGGATTGATGCCTACAAAAACGGTGAAACCGTTAAAGTCGTTGCTGGTAAATGTAGCCGAGGACTCTGCGGCGCTACCCGACCAGGGCACTTTGATGGTGTGGTCACCGTTGTTTCTATCCTCTTTCATATCGTCTCTCCGGATGTCGCCGTTTTTGGAGCAAAGGATTATCAACAAGCAAAGGTGATCTCCGAAATGATCGCTGATCAACGGTTTCCTATTGAGTTAATCGTTGGACCGACTGTCCGGGATGAAGATGGTTTGGCGATGAGTTCGAGAAATCTTCGTCTGAATAAAGAGGGACGTTTACAAGCACTCGGAATTCCACGAGCATTAAAGAATGCACAGGAACAGGTTCTTCAGGGAGAAAGATCGGTAGCAAAGGTCACCCAATCTGTTCGAGATCAGATCGCACAAAGTGCGCTCATAAAGATTGACTATGTAGAGATCGTCCATCCCGAAACGCTTGAGCCGGTAAATGAGATCAACCCCTCAGCACAGCTTCTCGTTGCTGTTTTTGTAAATGGGGTACGACTTATTGATAACGTTCGGTTATCAATTGCGATAAAATGATAAATTTGTGACAAGCTTTTCATTTTGTTAGAGGCTTTAGTCTAAGAGCGTCTAACAAAATGAAAACACCTGTCGTTGCGAGCCGGGAGGCCCGGCCGCCGGGCGAAGCGACGCAATCTCCTATTGTTTATAAGGGTTCGAGATTGCTTCGCTTAGCTCGCAACGACAGGAATGAAACGTCATTTTGTTAAAGGCTTTAGTCTTATACTTACGCTTAAGCTTAACCTAAACTTCGACTTGCACCTGCACTTGCTCTAAAAATAATAGTTCAAGAGTATAATTAAGTTTCTTTTTGCAGAGTAGGAGCAAGAGCAAGTCGAAGTTTAGGTTAAGTATAAAGATAAGTCTAAGTTGAGGAGAGCGAAGTGTGGAGTTATTAGGTTCGGATCTGAACGTTACAGCAGTTTCCTTCTCTGCTATATAAACACCGTGGGAAAGAATAAAGAAAAGAACGAAGGAGAGGGTGTATTAATTGCCGCTGTTAACAAGCAGGCACGGCGCGATTATGAGATTTTGGATGTATTTGAGGCGGGGATGGTGCTCAAAGGGAGTGAGGTAAAGTCGATCCGCGAAGGGAATATGAATTTAAAGGAGAGTTATATCAAGGTTTCAGGTAGTGAGGTGTTTCTTGTTGGATGTCATGTTGGACCGTATGCACACTCGCCCGTTGGTTCGCACGAGCCTCTTCGTGAGAAGAAACTCCTTCTCCATCATATTGAGATTGTACGTTTAGTTGATCAGACCAAAAAGAAGGGGCTGACGCTTATTCCACTTCGCGCTTACTTTAAAGGTGGTCGTTGCAAATTGGAGTTTGGAATAGCGCGTGGGAAGAAGCTTCATGATAAAAGAGAAGATATTAAAGAGAGAGAAGCACAACGAGAAATTGAACGGGTAATGAAACAAAGATAGAGGATCGGAGGAATCAAAGAGATGAAACTCAGGAGGGCGATTTTTCTATGGCTTGTTGTTGGATTTGTAACTAGTGGAATTGGATCTCTTTGTGCGGAGGAGACGGCACCAAAAAAAATAAAAATCGGAGTAATCTCTGCTCTCTCTGGGCCAGCGCAGTTTTATGGCATTGCGATGAGAAATGGAATTGAGCTCGCCAAAGAGGAGTTACAAGCAAAAAATATCGAGGTCGTGTATGAAGACGACCGATTCATTACCACAAATACCGTGTCTGCATTTAAAAAACTTACCGAGGTAGACAACGTCGATCTGGTTATCTCTGGGGCTTCTGCGCCGGGAAAGGCGGTGGCGCCATTAGCGGAACAACGAAAAAAACTTCACCTTGCATGGGCAAGCGATGAGGCTGTCTCTGTTGGTCGAAAGTATGTGATTCGTACCTACATGAGTGGACGTGAAGAGGGGGAAATGATTGCCGCTGAGTCGCTTAAGCGAGGATATCAACGGGTTGCGACGATCGTTTCAATAAATGATTATCCACTTTCTATGGAGAAGGGGTTTCTTAACTCATTTCCTAAAAACAAGCTGATCCTTAGCGAACAATACCCACCTGAAGCAGGAGATTATAAAACGTACCTCTCAAAAGTGAAGGCGAAGATGGCAGATGCGATCGTTATCTGCCTTAATCCAGGACAGCTTGGAACCTTTGCAAAGCAAGCGAAGGAGTTGGGAATTACAGCGCAGATATGTGGATGTGAAAATTTAAATAACACTGATGAGGTGAAGGCTTCAAACAACGCTCTTGTTGGAGCATGGTTTGTAACGGTGGGGATTACTGATGATTTTAGAAAAAAGTATTTGGCGAAGTACAAAAACGACAATATTATCTCCGGTGCTGCCGTGCACTATGATCTTATCTACCTTGTTGATCGTTTGTTAAAAGAAGGAGAGAGTAACGAGGATCTTCGCTCAAAAATTCTTCGCTCTGGAAAACAACGTGGAGCGCTTGGAGATTTTGAAATTATCAGCACCGAAGACGATCACTTTCTAAAATCGCGACTTGCCGTGATGCGAATTACAGAAGATGGATTTGTTGAAGAAAAATAAAGAATCGCACCTATCACCCCCTATAAACCAAGGGCTATTTTGTTTGTAGAAGACCATGGATATTCTCCCCCAACTGCTGATTAATGCACTTGTTACCGGGAGTATCTATGCCCTGGTGAGTGTGGGGTTTTCACTTGGTTTTAGCCTGCTTCGCATATTTAACTTCGCCCAAGGTCATCTGATGATGATCGGTGCGTATACGTTTTACTTTCTTAACGAAGAACTGAAACTCTCCTTTGCTCCTGCTGCGGTCGGAACGTTATTGATCATGACTTTTTTTAGTATCTGCTCCTTTCGAGTATTTATCGCCCCTTTCTATCGATTGAATTTTCTCCTTCCTATTGTAACAACGATCGCACTTTCGACAATTCTTGAATCGTTTATCGCGATGAAATTTGGGGTGACCGTACGCTCTCTTCCTAGTGAATTAAGTTCAATGCGTTTTGAGAAATTTGGAGTCATTGTCACTGCGGTGGAGTTAATCATTATCTCCGCAACAATTATTATTCTCTCTTTTAGTGCATTTGTAATTCATTCCAGTTCGATCGGTAGGCAGATTCGAGCACTTGCGCAACAACCAGAAGCAAGTGCGAGTCTCGGCATCAATGAAACGAAGGTAGTCATCGCGGTTTTTACGGTGGGGATTCTCCTTGCTTCTTTTGCGGGAGTATCTCTTGGGTACTATACGAATCTTCAACCCACGATGGGAAATCAATACACCTTGCGTGCGTTTGCTTCGATGATCCTAGGAGGGCTCGGAAATATTTGGGGCACGGTCCTTGGGGCGTATGTCTTAGCGCTTATTGAGCACTTAAGCTTGGGTCTTGATTTTGGGGCATTTTCAATCCCCCCAGGGTATAAGGATGCATTTGCGTTTTTCATTATTATCTTTGTCTTACTTGTGCGGCCGCAAGGGTTGTTCTCTAAGAAGGGAAGGACGGTCTAGAGAAGTTATGGAATACATTTACAGCGTTCTTTCAATAGTTGGAATTTATCTTATTTTGTCGCAGAGTTTTAACCTCACCTTTGGAATGGGGAGATTATTAAACCTTTCTCATACGGCGGTGTTTGCGCTTGGTGCATATACCACCGCAATTCTTACGATGAGCTATGGATGTAGCTTCTGGCTTTGTCTGGTGTGTAGCATGTTTCTTGGCGGAGTTTTTGCGTTTATTATTGGTGGGATCTCGCTTAGACTCTCCGAAGAATATTTTATTATTGGAACTCTGGCGTTTAATTCACTTGTTACCGCAGTAATTATTAATTGGCAGAGCCTCACCCGAGGAGTATTAGGTATTTCTGGAATACCTCGGCCTGAAATTTGGGGAATTGATTTCTATGAGGTGAAAAATTATCTCCTCCTTGTATTGATTTTTACCATTCTCTGCCAAGGGATCTTATGGTTTCTTTTTAAAACCCCCTACGCTCGACGTCTTAGAGCTCAAGCGGAATCAGAATATGGGGCGCTTTCACTTGGGATATATACAACACGAGTACGAGGGTTAAGTTTTTTTATCTCCTCACTCTTTGCCGCACTTGCAGGAACTCTTTTTGCCTATTATCTGCAAATCGTTGAGCCAAATTCCTTTTCCATTGAGCAGATGATCTTCGTATTTACTGTGGTGGTTGCTGGTGGCCCCGGTTCATTTTGGGGAGTTACGATAATGGCGTTGGTACTTGTCTCTCTTCCTGAGCTCCTTCGTTTTGTGGGGATACCAGATAGTATTCTTGGCCCAATGAGGCAGATGATTAATGCGCTGATTTTGTTTTCTGTTGTGTATATAAACCGGTATACGTTATTTCCTCAACAACGAAGGATCTAAATGCTTGAGGTAAAAGACTTAAAACTTTCACTTGGGGACTCCTCTATTTTAAAGGGAGTTTCTTTCGCCATCGCTGAAGGAGAAACGGTTGGCATTATCGGTCCAAACGGAAGTGGGAAAACGACACTTTTTAATTGTTTAAGTGGATTTCTTCTCCCAAGCGCAGGCCGTATCATCTTTCGCGGAGAGGATATTACCGTTTCAAAACCACATCAACGAGCACGGTGTGGAATCGGCAGGGTATTTCAAAATGCGGGTGTTTTTCAGGAGATGACCCTTCTTGAAAATATTATTACCGCGCTTGAAGGACGCTCATCCCCGTGGGCAAGTTTCTTTCCGTGGTCGGCAAAGTATCGTCACTTTGTTAAAGAAGCATACCGGTTGCTTGGAGAGATTAATCTCGAACAAAAAGCGTTGGATAAAGCAGGCAGTCTTTCTGGCGGGGAGAAGCGTCTTTTGGAGATCATGCGAGTCCTTTCCTTTGGAGCCGATCTGTTTCTCCTTGATGAACCCACGGCGGGGGTTTCTCCGAAGATGAAAGAAGATGTGGCCAGTCTCATTCAACGTCTGCAGATACTAGGAAAAACGGTGCTCATTATTGAGCACGATATAAATTTCATACAAAAGTTTTGTAACCGAATTATCGTCCTTGATGTGGGTGCAGTGGTGCTTGACGATCTTCCGGAGAGGGTTAAGGAGAATCCTTTGTTGCAGGAGATCTATTTTGGAAATAGTTTGCCACAGAAAAGAAACTAGAGCTTTTCATCTTGCTTCTGATGTACTTTGGTTTGAACACAGAGTTTCACAGGGTTACACAGAGTTAAGAGAAAAAATTTAAACTCTGTGCAACCCTGTGAAACTCTGTGTTCAATTAAAAAAGCTAAGTAAGAAAGGAAGCAAATCTTCTATTACCGAATCTTCTTAAACCCATCTGCCGTAACTTCCTTCACGGTTGCTGGCAAGGTGAAGCGGTTATCCCCAGACGCTGAGTATGTTCCCAGTGCGCCAGTGAAGTTTTTTACGGAGTGAAGAAATTTATTTATTCCTTCCCGATCAGATTCTGTTTTTAGGGCTTCGGCTAAAAGGTAAATGAGATCATATCCATTTGATGCCGCAAATAAAGAGGTTCCAGGATGGCGATCCATGAATTTCTTAAGAAAAACATCTGTTGGATCATCGACATTTACATACCAACAACCAACCAGCGCTCCACCAGAGGCTTTTACTTCATTGGCATCTTCAAAGAACTCAACTCCAAAAAGAGGAGCTTTAATTCCCATATCACGTGCCTGTTTTGCAAACATTCCTAGCTGTCCAGGAAAGAGCATAACAAGAATACCATCGAGATCGGATCGTGAGCGAACTTTGGTGAGGTAGGTTCGAAAATCTTTTACCTCAAGAGGATACTCCTCATCAAGAATGACTTGAAGGCTGTTGTGGTTGAGATCATCAAAAGCTTTCTTGGTTGCGACCGCACCATCAGTAAGACTAATGATTCGCGCTATTTTTTTATAATTGCGTCTCTTTGCCTCATCGATTACTACTCGTACCTCTTCTTCTGGGGTGACAAAGAAATTCACCACATACTGTCTTCCTTCCACCACTTTTTTATCCGACGCAATTGCTACATGAGGGAGTTTCATCCTCTCTGCAAGTGGAGACACGGCGTTTGATGTTCCAGAGGAGGCTGTCACTACAAGATCTATTTTATTGACAGAGACAAGCTTTTGAAATGCCGAGACGGTATTGACCGGTACCATGCGATCATCTTCAAACAGTAACACTATTTTTTTCTGAACATCAGGAGGCAGTTCACTAAGCGCAAGATTCATCGCGTTTCTCAGTGATTCTCCAACGCTTGCTGCGTCCCCTGTAAAAGGAAGGATCACCCCTACACGAAGTGGCGGAATCAGGTTTTCGCAACTTCCGATATGAGGACAACTAAGAAGAAAAACGACGGAGAAAAAAACAGAGAAAATATTTTTCATAAAGCTCCAATGTGTGCATAGGCGGCCAGGTCGCAGTGTGATACATATGACACGGAAGTAGAGAAACTCAAGTTTACTCCTTCTAAATTCTTGAAAGAGAAGAAAAAGCTAAAAAATATTGTTATTTTGAGAAAATCCATGAAAAAAGCAGCGAATAATGGGAAAGAGTTAGGGTTTTCGACATTGGCGATCCATGCTGGTCAAGCACCAGCGCCTGGGAACGGGGCGATCATGACCCCAGTTTATCTTAGCACTACCTATGTGCAAAAAAGTCCGGGAGTTCATCAAGGGTATGAATATTCTCGCACAAAAAATCCAACAAGAACCGCTTTGGAGGAGAATCTCGCTGCGCTTGAAAAAGGAAAGTATGGTCTCTGCTTTGCTTCGGGATGTGCGGCGGCAGATACCGTTATGCATCTGTTTGAGGCGGGAGATCATGTGATCTGTTCAGATGATGTTTACGGGGGAACTTTTCGGCTCTTTGATAAGGTGTTTCGTAGGCTTGGCATTAATTTTACGTTTGTGGATCTTACCGACCTTGCAGCATTCCGAAATGCGTTTACAGAAAAGACAAAACTGGTCTGGGTGGAGACTCCTACGAACCCGATGCTGAAGATTATAGATCTCAAAGAGATCTCAGCTCGTGCCCATGAGAAGAAAGTGCTTGTGGCGGTGGATAATACGTTTGCTTCACCGTATCTCCAACAACCGCTCCTTTTTGGGGCAGATATTGTACTACACTCCAGCACCAAATATCTTGGTGGGCACTCAGACGTAATCGGTGGAGCCTTGATTGTGAACGATCAAAGGCTAGCTGAAAAATTATATTTTCTTCAAAACGCTGTTGGCGCTGTTCCTTCGCCGATGGATTCGTTTTTGTTACTTCGCTCAACAAAAACTCTTGCGATTCGAATGGAACAACATTGTAAAAATGCAAAACAGGTGGTGGCGTTTCTTTCTCAGCGGGAAGATTTAGAGAAGGTTATCTATCCTGGACTTGAAACACATCCTCAATATGTGCTTGCAAAAAAGCAGATGCGAGATAGTGGGGGAATGATAAGCGTTGTTCTTAAGGGGGGATTAGCGCGCTCTCAAAAATTCCTTGAGCGGGTGAAGCTATTTTCTTTGGCGGAGAGTTTAGGTGGTGTTGAATCTTTAATTGAGCATCCAGCTATTATGACCCATGCCTCAGTGCCGTCAGATTTAAGATTGCAACTTGGAATATCGGATGGGTTTGTAAGATTGTCCGTAGGAATTGAGGATGTGGAGGATCTTATTGAAGATCTGCGAGGAGCATTAGATTCATCACGGGAATAAGGAGAACTTTGTGTAATTCTCTTCTCGACTACAGCGATAGAATCTTAATGAGCAGGTAAATCAGAATCCGACACCTGAAGAGCGACTTCATTGTTTGCCAGCGCTGCGAAGGTGAACATAATATCTGGCCGGACCATGTCTTGTAGTCCGGTAAAGAGTTGGATTTGTCTTGCAATCCCAGTCCAGTTTTCCTTGGCAAATTCAAATTGTAAGATAGTCAGCACGCGACGCATGTGTTGGAGGACGCTTTCTTGTTGGTCGATAGTTTGCCAGAGGAGTGATGGCTGTTGCTTTTGAACGCTCAACATCTGCTTTGAGTTGTGTAAGCACTTCTCAAGTGATTGTAGTGAAGCGTATAGTTTTGCAAGAATATCTTTGTACATACAAAACCTCTATAATGAAACCTGTTTGTGTCGCCTAAGGCGCTGCGTTTGATCTCAAGTCCACAGAAAGAGGAAATTGCTTCAGCTTTTTTCTTAATGATGGCAGAAGGAAAGTGGTTTAATGATAATGATGTGTTTGAAATAGGATGGATCAGATAAAAAAAATCATCAACAAGGGCGCTCTCTTACTAGGGATCGGCTTGTTTTTAGAGTGCTCAGGATGTGCGACAGGGAGTGGGTGTTCTATTTCACCGACGATTATTTCACAGGTAAGTGCGATCCGCGGGTTGGAATTTCAAGAGCCAGTAAGTTGTAGAGTCGCGACAGAGGAGCAAATTAAAAAGCACCTGCATGTGTCGTTTGAAAAAAACAACCCCGCGGAACGACTTTATTATGAAGAGAGCGTATGGAAGCTTCTGGGACTACTCCCCTCAAACTATTCGTATAAAAAAGGGATTCTCGCGCTCTATACGGAGCGGATAGCCGGCTACTACGATCCGCTAAAGGAACAATATGTCATGCCTGAAGATACCCCAAAGCGAGCAGCAAAAAAGGTAATCATCCATGAACTAACCCATGCACTCCAGGATCAATACTACGATCTTGAAGCTTTCACCGAAGGGGATTTTTCAAGTGATGAACTTCTTTCTCGGCTCTCGTTTATAGAAGGCGATGCTCAGCTTGTTTTATATCGAAGTTTGAAAAATCTCAGCTGTCTTCCTGCGAGCAAAACAGCTGATGATGAATTTCTTTCTCGACAGAAGCAGCGGATGTTTTATGAAGTAGTTCAAGGTGAAGTTCAGATTTTTGAGTGGATGATGAGCTTTCCATACACGTATGGGCTTGAGTTTGTTTGCACGTTGCGTCGAGAGTTGGAAGGGGCTGAATATGAGAGAGTATTTTCCAATCCTCCCCAATCGACAGGTGAAATTCTTCATCCGCAGCGTTATCTGGAACGAATAAAAAACAACCAACCGTCGGGTGCAAGGGTTCTATCTGAACTAGAAAACCCCCTTTTTAAAGATTCTCTTGGCGAATTTCTTATCGCTTCTTTTTTGGCAACCTATATAGATGATCACCGTGCTTTTGAGATCGCTGAAGGGCTTAGAGGAGATCGTGTTACCCTTTCACCAACAGCAGGAGAGTATTCAGTGCTTTGGATAACGCTCTGGTCAACAAATGACAAAGCACGAAAATTTTATGAGGCAATGGAAGAGGTGATGAAAAAAATTGAAAAACAAGAAACACACTCAAAAAAAGAACATAGGGTAAAAAAACTCAGTATGTATGGAGAGAAGGTATCTCTCGTTGTTACCACCCCTACTTTACCTCATCAGTAATCTCAATTTCTTCTTCATCGTCATATTCGTTGAAGCTCTCTTCCTCGGTTGTATCTCCTTCATGGGATCCCTCGCGTGGAGCCTCCCCGTCATAGATAAGAGCGGAGCGTCGTTGGTAGTAAACGGCTTGAGCAAAAAGGTAGAAATCAAGAGAGCTGTCTTTCCCGGTCTTAATTGCTTCAAGGAGATCCGCTCGTATATTTACAAATTCCAAGGCACGCATACCATAGGTTACCTCTGCGGGATCAATATAGTAGACCGGATTGAGAAATGAATCGACAATGAGACCAAAGGTATCTCGAAAATTTGATGGGCCAAGTAATGGAAGGACTAGATAGGGACCACTTGGAGTTCCATGATATCCAAGTGCGATACCAAAATCTTCCTCTTCAGGTTCGAGTCCAAAATGTTTTGCGACATCAAAAAGACCAAGAACGCCGAGGGTGGTGTTGATTACAAACCGCCCACTATGAACCCCCGCTTGTTTGAATTTAAATTGCACAAGATCGCTGACAAGAAAAATAGGATAGCGAATGTTATCAAAGAAGTTTCCCACACTCCGCTGGGCAACATCAGGCATGATATAATCATACCCGGAAGCTACGGGTTCAAAGAGGTAAATATCAAGTTTATCATTAAGCCAGAAGATCTTACGATTGAGCGGCTCAAGGGGATCATAGATCTCTTCCTCTGCGTTAGCACTGATCGGCAGAAGAATAACCCAAAGAATGAAGGTGAAACGGAGAACTCGGTTCATTTAAAAACTATTTCACATCTTCTAGGTATTGGAAAGAAGCCAATTCGGTCTGTTTCTAGAGCTTTGCTTGCATAAATCATCAAACAGATTTAATAGTTTTCCTCATGGTAAAAGCAATTGAGATGCAAACATATACGGAGGAGACAGGGGGTATAAAGATCACTGTTCATCCTCAGTACTTATCGGAACATTCTTCGACAACAGAGCAGGAATACGCTTTCGCTTATACCGTTACGATTGAGAATCATAGCAACAAAACGGTGCAGCTTCTCTCCCGCCATTGGTATGTAAGCTCAGGGGGAGTACCTATTACAGAAGTTGTTGGTGATGGGGTTGTCGGGGAGCAACCGATACTTCAGCCCGGCGAAGGGTTTCAGTATACAAGCGGTACTGTTATAAAAGACTCAGTAGGCTCCATGTATGGAACCTATACTTTTTGCGACGATAACGGAGAGGCGTTTGATGTAGTTATCCCTCGTTTCGACCTAATCGATCCGCAAGTAATTCATTGAATCGATTCGCAGAACTCGCTCTAGGGAAACGCTCAATGTTAAACGGCAAACTCCACTCCGAGACCAAACGGGACATTCCATCTACACAGAATCAAAAAGATGGTCGCTATATTCTTGGCATCTCCGCCTTCTATCACGATTCGGCAGCTTGCATTCTTCGTGATGGCGAGATCGTTGCGGCTGCCCAAGAGGAGCGTTTTACAAGAAAAAAACACGATCATAACTTCCCTACGCATGCATTAAATTTCTGTTTAGAAGCGGCGAACATTAAAGCGGAAGATCTCTCCTATGTGTGTTTTTACGATAAACCTTGGATCAAGTTTGAGAGGCTTCTTGAAACATATCTCTCCTATGCGCCTTTTGGGATTCGCTCGTTTACGAAGGCAATGCCTTTATGGTTGAAAGAAAAACTCTGGATGGGAGATCTGATTAAGAAGGAAGTTGGATATGAAGGAGATCTGATTTATCCAGAGCACCACCAATCGCATGCTGCCTCTGCATTTTTCCCCTCGCCTTTTCAACGAGCAGCTGTGTTGACGATGGATGGTGTTGGCGAATGGGCAACAACCTCATGGGGGATAGGGGTAGGGAACACTATCGATCTTCAGTACGAGCTTCGTTTCCCGCACAGTTTAGGACTCCTTTATTCAGCGTTTACTTACTACACCGGTTTCAAGGTGAACTCTGGTGAATACAAAGTGATGGGTCTTGCCCCGTATGGCGAGCCAAAATACAAAGATTTAATCCTTGAACACCTGATTGATCTTCGAAAAGACGGTTCGTTTCGAATGAATATGGAGTACTTCAATTACTGTCAGGGGTTAACAATGACCTCTGAAAAATTTCATAAACTTTTTGGCGGACCTCCTCGCCAGCGCGAATCAAAACTCTCTCAACGAGAGATGGATCTCGCGAGTTCCATTCAGGAAGTTACTGAAGAGGTCATGCTCCGTATTGCACGACATGTGCGAAAAGAGACGGGAGAAAGGAATCTCTGTCTTGCAGGAGGAGTTGCGCTTAATTGTGTGGCGAATGGAAAGATACTTCGAGAAAATATCTTTGATGAAATCTGGATTCAACCCGCTGCTGGCGATGCAGGAGGTGCCTTAGGTGCTGCGCTCTTTGCGTGGCATCAGGTGGTTGGTGGCGCACGAAAAGTTGATTACAGACGGGATCTTCAACGCGGGTCGTATCTCGGACCAAGCTATACGGGAGAGCAGGTCGAGGAGTGGTTACAGAGTCGCCACTTGGTCTATCAGCGTTTTAGTCGAGAAGAGGTAAACTCTCAGGTGGCTCAAGCTCTCGCAGAGGAAAAGGTCGTCGGCTGGTTTTCTGGTCGGATGGAGTTTGGTCCGCGATCACTTGGCGCACGAAGCATTCTTGGGGATCCACGAAGCCACACGATGCAGAAGGTGATGAATTTAAAGATTAAAAATCGAGAGTCCTTTCGTCCCTTTGCTCCTGCGTGTCTTCGTGAATGTGTCTCAGATTATTTTGAGCTCAATCAAGACTCACCTTATATGTTGCTTGTTGCTCCGGTCAGAGAGGAACGAAAGCGAACGATGACAGAGAGCGAGAAGGACCTTTTTGGAATTGATAAATTAAATGTTGTACGAAGCGATCTACCAGCAATTACCCATGTAGATTATTCAGCACGAATTCAAACTGTTGAAAAAGAAACGCATCCCTCATTCTATCAAGTAATTGAAGAGTTTAAGAAACGAACCGGCTATGGGGTGATTATTAATACCTCTTTTAATGTTCGTGGTGAGCCCATCGTGTGCACACTTGAGGATGCTTATCTTTGTTTCATGAGAACAGAGATGGATCTTCTCGTCTTAGAAGATTGCATACTCTACAAAACCCAACAGCCAGTTCTCACCGGGGATATTAACTGGAGGAAGGAATATGAGCTCGATTAAAAAAACAACAGCAGAGCTTCGGGAGTTTGCGTTTGTTGTTGGGACTATTTTCGCTATCATTGGTGGGCTCATGCTCTGGAGGCATAAAGAGCATGGCTTCTATCTGGTTGCTGGCGCGGGCGTATTGCTCTTTTTTGGACTTGTTGCTCCCCGTCTTCTTGCGCCAGTGGAGTGGGCATGGATGAAGCTTGCGCATGTTCTTTCGATTGTGATGACCTTTGTGATCGTCACTCTGACGTTCTATTTGGTAGTTACTCCGATCGGGTTATTTTTACGTCTTACGAAGAAAGATCTGCTAGGAAAGGCTTTTGATAAAAGTAAAGAAACGTATTGGATTCCAGTAGAAGTTAACGGTCCAGGAACAAGACCTTTTACTCCATATTAAGATTTTAGAGATAAAGGAGAAACGAATCACTATGGCACAAACGAAATTGGGAATGATCTGGGATTTTCTTAGGGTAAGAAAAAAATGGTGGCTTACACCGATAGTTCTTTTTAGCCTCCTGATTAGTTTACTCATCGTTGCGAGTCAGGGTAGTGCCGTCGCACCGTTTATTTATACGTTGTTTTAAGTCTTACGCTGAGAGAGGGTCGGCCTCTGTCGTTGCGAGCGGAGCGAAGCAATCTCGAACCCTCATTTGCAATTAGAGATTGCTTCGCTCCGCTCCCAACGAAAGAGGCCGACCCTCTCTCAGCGTAAGACTTAAAACAACGTATAAATAAAAGGTGCGACGGCCCTACCCTGAATAGCAA
>CAZDIO010000104.1:0-3933 GCA_964505555.1 uncultured Bdellovibrionales bacterium | reverse complement strand
TCCTGTCGTTGCGAGCGAAGCGAAGCAATCTCGAACTATCTAAGTAATTCGAGATTGCTTCGCTTCGCTCGCAACGACAGGGAGGCTTGAAATCTCTTTAGGGCGAAAGCGAAATCCGTTTTATAATTTAATAGAGAAAGTCCTGAATTAGCTCCCCTAAAAATCTGCAGCGACTGCTTCGAGGTATAACTTCCTGGTTACTTCTTCGGTAAGATCACTAAGCGCTTGATCTTGTTGTGCTCTTGAGACCTCTCGTGAGCCAAGAGTTCCCAACGATCCCGAACCAATTCCACTTTGTGCAAATGATGAACTTGAAGTTACAACCACATCACTCACATCGGCAAAAGACGATGAGGCCTGTATGCCGCTTGTGCGCCATAATATTTGGCCAGATTTTCGTCTCAACTCTCCTCCAATGACCATTGCTAGTTCCTGCTCGAGCACAACATCATTTGAGCCACTTACATTTCTTGTGCGTGCTTCAAGTTTTAAGATTCGCACATCTAAAACAGCATCGGCTTGGGGTTTTTTCTCAGCAACTTCAATCGCTCCATATCTTTCAAATCGAGAAATCAGAGCTTCCCGAACCTCCACACCTAGCCTTGCTTCAGTAGTAAAATTTTCAACAGGGGAGATATACACTGACTTAATATCGTTGGGCAGAATGGAGGTGCTTCCCTGAAAATGATACCCACAAGACGATACCATCCCCATGAAAAGAATTGCGATAAGTTGTCTCGCCACAAGAATGCATTCAGCGGCAGAAACTGTTCGCTTTAAGACTCTTCCGAAAAATAGGTGATTCATGTAGTATCTGGCTCCTAGTGCTTCTCATCGGCGTTAGGTAATAACTAATTAGAGAGTTTAGAAAATTCTTTCCTAAAAAACAAACACCTTTTTACTTTAGGCTATCCAGTGAGCGTGAGATCAGAAGATAACGGGGGATCAGAACATACCGTTTCGGAGCAGAAAGTAGGCTACAACCCTGCAGAAATTGAACCGAAATGGCAACAGTATTGGGTTAAGGAAAAAACATTTTCAGTAAAAGTAGATCACTCAAAGCCTAAGTATTATATCCTCGACATGTTTCCCTACCCCTCCGGAGCTGGGCTCCACGTGGGGCACCCCGAAGGATACACTGCAACAGACATTGTCGCACGTTACAAACGGATGGTTGGTTTTAATGTTTTACATCCAATGGGCTGGGACGCCTTTGGCCTTCCGGCCGAACAGTATGCAATAGAAACTGGCACCCATCCGCGAATTACTACTGCAAAAAATATTGAGACCTTCAAACGCCAGATCCAATCTCTTGGATTCTCCTATGACTGGGATCGTGAAGTCGCAACGTGCGATCCAAAGTATTATCGTTGGACACAGTGGATCTTTAGTGAACTTTACAAAAAAGGCCTCGCCTACATGGACGATGTCCCTGTGAACTGGTGTCCGGCACTTGGAACGGTGCTTGCAAACGAAGAGGTCATTGATGGAAAGAGTGAGCGCGGAGGTCATGATGTTATTAGAAAACCGATGCGTCAATGGGTTCTCCGGATCACGGCATACGCAGAGGAGCTCCTAAAGGATCTTGACGATCTTGACTGGCCTCCCGGTGTGCTGGAGATGCAGAGAAACTGGATTGGAAAAAGTGTCGGGGCAACGATCCGCTTTGGTGTTGCAAAAAGGCCGGATTTAAATTTTTCTGTTTTTACCACTCGACCGGATACGGTTTTTGGGGCGACGTATGCCGTGCTCGCTCCGGAGCATGAACTCGTTTCAAAAGTGACGACTCTGGAGCGAAAAGAGGTCGTTACAAAGTATGTTGAAGAGGCAAAACGAAAAAGTGACCGCGCACGTCTTGAAGAGGCAGATCGAAAAACTGGCGTATTTACCGGCTCCTACGCGATTAATCCCGCTACCAACAAAGAGATCCCCATTTATGTTGCTGATTATGTGCTGATCACCTACGGCGAGGGCGCCATTATGGCCGTTCCTGGTCATGATGAGCGAGATTGGGAGTTTGCAAAAAAATTTAATCTTGAAATTCTTGAAGTCGTTCAAGGAGGAGACGTTCTTGAGGCTGCCTATACCGGGGAAGGATCTCTCGTTAATTCTGGCTTTCTTGATGGGCTCAAGGTCGAGGCTGCAAAAGAGAAGATTATTACCTGGCTTGAGGAAAAAGAGCTCGGCACGCGTACTGTAAAATATAAGCTTCGAGACTGGCTCTTTAGCAGACAACGGTATTGGGGTGAACCCTTTCCGATCTACCATACACCGGAAGGACCTCAGCTTGTTGATGCAAGTGAGTATCCGGTCTTACTTCCTGAAATTGAAAGTTTTCACCCCACAGGGGATGGAGAACCTCCGCTGGCAAGAGCTGATAGCTGGATGAATTTCATTGATCCGGTAACAAAATTACCTGCGAAACGAGAAACAAATACGATGCCTCAGTGGGCGGGAAGCTGTTGGTATTACCTACGCTATCTTGATGCTCAAAACGACAAAGAAGCTTGGAGTAAAGAAGCCGAACAATACTGGATGCCAGTTGATCTCTACGTCGGTGGAGTTGAACATGCCGTACTTCATCTTCTTTATGCACGGTTTTGGCATCACGTACTTTATGATCTGGGATTTGTCTCCACCCGCGAGCCGTTTAAGCGGTTAGTAAATCAAGGGATGATCCTTGGGGAAGATAATCAAAAAATGTCAAAAAGCCGAGGAAATGTGATCAACCCAGATGATATCGTCGGTGAATATGGCGCTGATACTCTTCGGTTGTATGAGATGTTTATGGGACCTCTTGATCAGGTAAAACCTTGGAATACCCGCTCTGTAAGTGGTGTCTATAAGTTTCTCCACCGGGTATGGCGACTCATTATTGATGATCAGGGAAAAGTGCGCTCCTCAATTGTTGCCACAAAAGAAGCTCCTTCGGATTCACCACTCCTCAGGGAGCTACATCAAGCCATAAAAAAGGTCGGTGAGGATATTGAAGGATTGAAATTTAATACTGCGATTGCCACGCTGATGAAGTTTTGTAATGAGGCATCAAATACTGCTGAGATCCCTAAGAAGGTTATCGAAACTTTTGTACTCCTTCTTTCTCCCTTTGCTCCCCACCTTGCAGAAGAGTTGTGGGAGCGGCTCGGTCACAAGAAAACTCTGGCCTACGAAACATGGCCAACCTTTGATCCTGAACTTGCCCAAGCTGAACTCTTAACGATTGCCGTTCAAATTAACGGCAAACTAAAAACCACCCTCGAAGCTCACCCTGAAGTTGAGAAGGAGCAACTCTTAGAACTTGCAAAGAGTAATCCTCGTGTTCAGGAAGCGTTAAAAGGAAAAACTATTCGTCGCGAAGTCGTCGTGCCAAAGAAACTTGTTAATTTCGTAATCTCATAAGTAATTTTAATAATGCTCCATCCAAACTGTTTAAAAGTTCAAACCGTGCTTAGCGATTTTGGCCTGAGCGCTACCGTGCAAGAACTCCCAGAGAGCACGCGCACGGCAGAGGAGGCAGCAAACGCCATCGGCACCAAAGTCGCACAGATAGGAAAGAGCTTACTCTTTCAAGCTGGAGGAAGTCCCCTCCTTGTTATCGCCTCTGGAATCAATCGGGTGTGTCTAAGCAAACTCTCTTCTCTCCTTGAAAAAGAGATTTCACAACCAAGTGGAAAAGAGGTCAAAGAGTTAACTGGGTTTCCAATTGGAGGAGTGCCTCCCGTGGGACATGCTACGAAGATGTCAGTGATAATTGACAAGGATCTCTTACAATACTCCCGGATCTGGCTCGCTGCAGGAACACCACGTTCCATTTTTTCATGCACCCCAGATGAACTTGTAAAGATCACTACTGGATGCGTATGGGATATTGCGGAATGATTCTACTTTCCTGTCGTTGCGAGCGAAGCGAAGCAATCTCGAACTATCTAAGTA
>CAZDIO010000103.1:0-6356 GCA_964505555.1 uncultured Bdellovibrionales bacterium | reverse complement strand
GTTCGAGATTGCTTCGCTTCGCTCGCAACGACAGGGAGTGAGCTACGTTTAAAGTGGAACTGCTCTAGGCAGGGTTTTCCTTTCTCCTTGTTTACGCTAAATCAAGAGATCTTATGGAAACAGTCTACTTAGTTGATGGCTCCGGTTATATTTTTCGGGCGTTTTATGCGGTTACGGCGCTTACGAACTCGAAGGGATTTCCTACGAATGCCCTTTTGGGTTTTACGCGGATGCTCCAAAAACTCATTCGGGATGTTCAGGCAAAACATATCGCCGTATGTTTTGATACGAAGGAACCCACCTTTCGCCACGAACAGTATGTTGAATATAAAGCTCACCGCAAAGAGTGCCCTGAAGATTTAGTTCCACAACTTCCTTACTTTCGACAGGTTGTAGCAGCGTTGGGAATTCCAGCTTTTGAGAAAGCTGGATTTGAAGCAGATGACATTATTGCAACGGTGGCAATGAACCTTGCTCAAAAAGGACTCAACGTGGTGATCGTAAGTGGAGATAAAGATCTTACCCAACTCGTTAATGGCGGGATAAAGGTGTGGGATGCGATGCGTGATGTGCATTTTACCGAAAAAGTTGTTGAAGAGAAGTTTGGGGTAGCACCAGAACAGATCGTAGATTTCCTCGCGCTGACCGGAGATAGTTCAGATAATATCCCTGGAGCAAAAGGGATCGGTCCAAAAACGGCGCAGATCCTTCTTAAGCACTTTGGTTCTGTAGAAAATCTTCTTCATAATCTTCAACAGGTAGAAAACATCGCAGAACTCCGAGGGGCAAAAGGGATACAAAAGAAGCTTGAATCAAGTGTTCAGGCAATTGAGCTTAGTAAGAAGCTTGTTACTTTGGATATCAATGTAGAGCCATTTACGGAGCTTCGTCCCGAAGAGCTTCTCCTTGGGGAGGTAGAAAAAGAGCTTGCCGTTTCGCTCTTTGAGGAGCTTGAGTTTACCAGTATCTTAAAAGCTCTTGTGGGGGCGGCCGATCTTTCGACAACGGATCGCCAGGATCAATCTCGCTATGAACTTGTTACTCCAAAGACATTTCCTGATTTTATGAAAAAGTTCTCTTCCGTTCAGGCGTTTGCGTTTGATACGGAAACTTCTTCTCTGGATCCTTTTTCGTGTGGACTGGTTGGGATCTCTATTTCGTGGGAGAAAGATCGTGCATATTTTCTTCCTTTTTTGGGAAAAGGAGATCCAGAACTTTTTCTAGACCCAGGAGAGGTAAGGGAGTTTCTCGCGCCGATTTTTAGAAATAAAGAGATTAAAAAAAGTGGTGCAAATCTAAAGTTTGACCTCGAAGTGCTCCATGCCAATGGGTATGAAGTTCAGGGTTTGAGCTTTGATGTGATGCTTGCTTCCTATGTAATCAATCCTGATAAACGCCAGCACGGACTCAAGAGCCTTGCAAAAACTCATCTTGATCTGGTGATGACAGAATTTAAAGAGCTCGTTGGCGATTGTGATTCGATGCTTGAGCTTGAAGTTGAGAAGATTAGCGATTATGCTTGTCATGATGCCGATGTGACCTGGCAACTAGAAGAAAAGCTAGGAGCAATGCTTGGTGGCAAGAATCAAAAACAGCCCTCACTTGGTTGGGTTTTTGAGCAGATTGAGATGCCACTTATTCCTGTTTTGGCAAAGATGGAAGAGGTAGGAATTGCTCTTGATCTTTCCTACCTTGAGCGACTTTCTTCGGATTTTTCTTTGGATCTTAAGCAGCTTGAAGAGCGAATTTACAAACTCGCTGGTGGGGAGTTTAATCTCAACTCTCCAAAACAACTAAGCGAGATCCTCTATGAGCGACTTTCGTTGTCTGCGGCGGGGATTAAAAAGACTCAAAGTTTTTATTCTACCGATGCATCAATGTTAAAAAAGCTCTCTGGTCAACATCCGATCGTTGATGAGATCTTAGAGTATCGAGAGCTGTTTAAGTTAAAATCGACTTACGTAGATGCTCTGGTGAGGTTGTGTAATCCAAAGACCGGACGGATTCATACTTCATACAATCAAGCGGTTGCAGCAACGGGACGTTTAAGTTCGAGTGATCCAAACCTCCAGAATATCCCGATCCGTACCGCCCGTGGGCGATTGATTCGAAATGCGTTTGTTGCGCGCCCTGGGTACCTCCTTCTTTCTGTAGATTATTCTCAAATTGAGCTTCGAGTGCTTGCTGAGCTTACGGGTGATGCAAACCTTAAAAAAGCATTTCTTGCTGGAGAGGATATTCATACCGTCACCGCAACGGAACTGTTTGGTGATATGGGCGCTTCTGAAGAGGAGCGAGGTCGGTTACGTCGGATCGCCAAAACGATTAACTTTGGAATTATTTATGGAATGAGTGCTTTTCGCCTTGCTCAAGACCTGGGGATCTCTCGAAAGCAGGCGCAGCAGTATATTGATAACTATTTTATGCGCTACCCAAATGTTCGTAAGTATTTTGATGATCTTTTTGTAAAGGCAAAGGAGAGTGGTTATGTTGAAACATACTTTGGACGCCGTCGCTACCTGAGCGATATTGATAGTTCAGGTCGGGATGAAGGGTATGTGATGAGATCGGTTGGAAACGCTCCACTCCAAGGGACTGCGGCGGATGTGATTAAACTTGCGATGATCCATCTCGGTCAAAAATTAAGCGGTGAAAAGTTAAACAGCGAAAAATTAAATAGTATCGCAGAGATGGTGCTTCAGGTTCATGATGAACTAGTAATTGAAGTCAAAGAGGAAGAATCAGAGCGGATAAAAAATCTGGTTGTAGATACCATGGAGTCTGCGGTAGAATTTGATGTGCCGCTTAAGGTTGATGTCTCTTTAGGAAGGACTTGGGGAGATGCTCCGTGATGTCTGATGATGTTACGATCTAAACCCGAAAAAAGTATGAGCGAATCTATAGGAGTAATATTGAAGACGAACTCTGCATCAGCAACACCAAAAGGTTTTGAAGATAAGGAGCTTGTTAACCTCGCACGGGAGGGTGACGTAAACTCCTTTCGTGCGCTTGTTGAGCGGTATCAACACCGCGTCCTTCTTGTGGCGCAGTCAATTATTGGACGAAGAGAGGATGCAGAAGACATAGTCCAAGAGGCGTTCTTGAAGGCCTTTCGAAATCTCTCTTCATTCAAAGGGGAATCAAGTTTCTATACCTGGTTGTATCGAATCGTTTTTAACCTAGCCATTGATGAGCAGCGAAAGAGATATAGGCACATGGAGACCTCTACGGGGGATCTCCACACCCTCTCCTCCTTTGCGGAGCAGGGGAAAGATGGGTCAAATTCAGCCCTTCTTTCTCGAGGATCTGACCCAGAAAATGAATTTGAGAATTCCCAGCTACGTCAACATTTAAGTGAGGCGATAAAGACCCTAAGCCCCGCACACCGTGCTGTCATTATCTTGAGGGAGATTGATGGGTTATCGTATGCGGAGATTAGCGATGTGGTGGGGTGCTCAAAAGGTACGGTGATGAGCCGATTGCACCATGCAAGGAAGAAACTGCAAGAAGCGCTTCGTGAGTTACAGGCAGATAAGGGTGTCGGGGATGGAGAGTCGAACGATGGAAAGTCAAAGAATGTAGAGGGAAGCAACAATGTCTAATCGAGAGATATCGAGTCGAGATGAAGAGCTTCTCTCTCTTTTTCTAGATGGAGAACTTGGAGAGAAGCAGGAGCAGTTCCTTCGAAATCGACTTTCACAAGAGGTGTTACTCCAGGAAAAACTTGATGAGTTGCGTGTCGTTCGGACCTCACTTCGTGGATGGTATCAAACCGAGCTCCAAAAAGTAAAAGGAAGTAAGCTTGATATTTGGGCAGCTATTGCTGATGAGGTAGGAGAGATCGCTCGTGCTCAGCAGGATCGTTTTCAAAAACGGGGAACAGAGTTTACTTTTAGTGAAAAATTCTTTCATGTTCTCGAAGGATTTCGAAGTAGCATTCATGCTCTGAGCTATCGAGCGGCGGGGATTGGAGTTGCTGCTGTTCTTGTGCTCTCGTTCTTTTTTATCTCTTCTCAGGAGCAGAGAGAGAAATTATATCAAGTTGCGCAGAATGGTTTGGAGCAAGCTCCTTGGGCAGCAAATGCAAGAAGAGAAATTGCTGATACAAAGTTAGTTGTCTATCGGCCAACCGCCACAGCGCCCTTGTCGATATCACGTCAACGAGCCGGTGATTACCTTGCCCACCTTCGATTACGAGATAAGCCAGTGTTTCCTGCTCAACAGATCGTGGGGTCTGATTTTGTACTTGGCGGCCTTCGTGCCGATGGGCTAGATATCGAAGGGATTGCAAGTGTTCATGGCGTTCGTCTTTTTGCAGCAGAAGGGAGAAGTGAGGCGCCAGTAATTTGGGTTGCGCGAAATGCAAAAACTCAAGTGATTAGGTAGGTGTGTTCTCTATGTCTTCTTTCGTTGTAAGTGCAAACCCCTCGATAACTTTGATTCGCTTTTTGCCAATATCTTTTCTCGTTGTGGTATTTCTCTCTCTCTCTCCCCAAATGATCTCTGCGGAGGAGGTGCGTAAAGAGGGTGGTCATCTTCACGATTGTCTTGTTGGAGTAAGGGTGATTCGGGGTTCTGAAAAGGATGAGGAGCTTGGGAAGAGAAAGTTGACTACGGGGAAGTTTTTACTTGATGTAAAAAACCAACTCCAACCGTTACCCTTTCAACGGTACCAGGTGCTCCAAGCTCATGAGCAACGTGTTTCGCTGATGAAGGAAGCTGGTTTTGAGCTTGTCGGTGCAGAAGGTGAGAAAAGCTCTATTCGCGTCACTCCGCAGACGATTGTCCATAAGCGAGTGCGGGTCTTTGTTGATTGGAAAGATGAGAGTGGTGAGGAGATACTTTCAACGACCTTGCGGATGGTAAATGGCCGTAGCATGGTGCTTGGAACGGATAGTAGTCAGAACCGCTCTACGATTATCTGCGTTAAGGTAAACTGCCCGATCCATAATTAAACACTGATTTTCTGGGTATTTGTGGGCAGCTTTCTTTATAAACTACATTGACCATAATTTTTAGTGTGTTATCTTCGCGAGCTTTAGTATTTAAAGTCGCCCATTATCAATCGGACAAAGTTAGAACACGTAAATGAAAACTCATTTAGAGACCTCACAGGACGCAAATAATAACCGTCAGTGGGTCTTAATAGATGCAACGGGAAAAACTGTAGGCCGTCTCGCCTCGCAGATCGCTTCCATTCTCCGTGGAAAAACCAATACTCGTTATACTCCTCATTGTGATACCGGTCACTTCGTTGTTGTCGTGAATGCAAAGGATGTTCGGTTTTCTGGAAAAAAAGCAGAGGATAAGAAATACTTTTATCATACCGGCTTCATCGGCGGGATTAAGACCCTCTCGGCTGGAGAACTCCTTGCAGATAATCCAGAGAAGGTGCTCACCTTTGCTGTTCAGGGAATGTTACCGAAGAACGCATTAGGAAAACAACAGTTACGAAAACTTAAGATTTATCCAGGTCCTGAGCATCCGCACGGAGCTCAACAACCAAAGGGCATTTAGGGATAAACACACTTTTAACAATTAGGAATACAGATGGCAGCAAAGGCAATATCGGCGACCGGAAGAAGAAAAACCTCAAGTGCACGGGTCTTCATTAAACAGGCTACGGCATCTGATGCAGGAAAGATCGTCGTCAACGGCCGAACCTTTGAAGAGTATTTTCCTCGTCCCACCACGCAGATGATTATTCATCAACCATTAGAGTTGACGGAGCGAATGGGGAAGTATCACTTCAGGATCTCTGTTGTGGGTGGGGGGAAATCTGGTCAGGCCGGTGCTGTGCTCCAAGGAGTTTCACGAGCGCTTCTCAAGGTTGAGCCAGCGCTTCGCTCGGTGTTAAAAAAAGGTGGCTTTCTTACGCGAGATGCAAGAAAAGTTGAGCGAAAGAAAGCGGGTCGTCACAAAGCAAGAAAGAGACCACAATACTCAAAACGTTAAGATCGTTACACGTAAAGTGTTTACATCTTCTCTTCAGTTTCTCATCTCTCAAAGATTCCTTACACTGCGATATGTGTTTGTTGTATTGCTCTTTGTTTCGTTGGTGGGGTGTCAGGGTCGCGAAGAGGTTGAGGATTCTTCAGAAGAAACTTCAAATCCAAGAAGTCACGCCAAAGAGGTAAGTGAGATCTGGGAAGTTCCCAAATCAAAAGCACGAAACGCAAAACGCTCAGTCGAAGCAGCAGATATTACCGTTCGCGATCAAATTCAATCTCTTGAGTGAGCAAGTCTAGAGCTCTTTCACTTTAAGTGTGGCAAGAAACCTGTCGTTGGGGGGGGAGGGGAGCAAAAACGTAAATTATGTAGAGATAATAGTATTGTTGTCTTGGCTGGCAAAGAAA
>CAZDIO010000102.1:0-81020 GCA_964505555.1 uncultured Bdellovibrionales bacterium | reverse complement strand
CTCGCAACGACAGGCGTTTTCATTTTGTTAGAGACTTTAAGCCTTAATTTATGCTCTTTCGCGGGCGGAGGAGGGATTGCATTGGGACTTTTGGGATGTTTTGTACGTCATAGCTTAGTGCTGCTAGAAGAAGTTGAAATCCCAACAAGAGCGGAATAACCGAGAGCATAATTGTTCCAGTGGGAGTGAGAATTGAAGCAAAGCTACTGTGATACCATGTCGTTAATCCCCAGACGAAACCAAAGCTAAAGAGTGCTGTCCCCATGATAAGTTCTAATGAACAGATATTAAAATCTCTTAAAAAATAACAGTAGAAAATTCGCTTTAGTAACCGAATGAGATACTTGTATGGAAACTTGAGCGCACAGAGGAAAGGATTGAGATTACTTTTTTCATCTCCATACGTAGCTTTCATCGGTATCTCAAGCACCACCGCGCGAACGGTATAGAGTCGAAATAACATATCACTTTCAAAGAAGTATCCACGCTCAATCCTCTCCAGGGGAAGTTGTTTAAGAACCTCTCCATCAATAGCCGTAAATCCGTTTACCGGATCCATTAAATGCCAATAGCCACTGACCGCTTTGTTGATAAACGAAAGAATCGAGCTCCCAAAAAGACGGATGCGAGGCATCTGATTTAAACCTTCAAGAAAAAAGAAACGGTTCCCCTTTACATAGTCTGCTCGGCCACTAAGTAACGGCTCAATAATGTTTGGAATGAGCGCAGGATCGATCTGACCATCCCCATCTACCTTCACCACAATATCCATTCCTTCACTAATTGCCTTTTGGTAGCCGGTAATCATCGCCCCACCGACTCCCTGATTGCGCTCATGAGTGAGGACACTTACCCGGGGATCTCGGCAGGTCTCGGTAACAAATCTTCCTGTTTTTTCTGGACAACAGTCATCAACAACAAAGATTTTTGAAACTTCATCGCCAATTTTTGCAAGCACGTTGTTTATTGTGCTCTTTACTCGGTAGCACGGAATGACCACGGCGATTTTTTTATTGGTGGTCATCGTTCTATATCTCTTGACACGCTTGCAGCTTGTGTTTTGTTTGAAGGAGCTGTGAAAGTTTCCCAAGTGAAGAATGTGCGGGGGCAGAGATGACCCGTGTATCAACAAAAAGAGAGCGAAGATTCGTGCCCATCGCTTTTACTTCTTGCGGCGTAATAAATGCAGATCCAAAAGCGGCTTGATATTTTCTTTCATAATTTTCAACAAATGAAATGAGTTCAAGCACGCTGCCCTCTTGAGGGGTTTCTGATTGACCAAGAAGAATAACGGTCTTTGGGAGATCGGCTGGAAATGTTTTTACTGTAGGAAGAGAAAAGGTCTGTAGTGGATATGTCAGAGCAAGATTGATTTTTTTGAAACTTACCTGAGAGAGTACTTCATAAAGCCAGATTTGAGATTTATCAATGGGGCTTAGGTGTTTTGAGATCGCTGAATTTTTTGCACTTGAAAGCCGAATCTGTAATTCACCAAAAGCAGAAGTGATTTTTCCGTCAGGAAATACCAACAGTTCATCATCCCCGAGCACACTCCCCCCGTTTGCTAAGGCTTCAAGGAGGAGTTCGGTTTTTCCACTGCGAGGTTCTCCAACACAGAAAAACACTGAGCCGGAATAACAAAACGCAGAGCCAATGAGCATTCCACCACCTTTTTGGATTATTTTTCCTTTCAACAGTGGAAGAAGCACTACCCTCATGAGTAAGAAATCCAAAAAAGCAGGGGTGTAGAAATAAAATTGCTCCGCATCATTACTTCCTTCTTTGTATAACTCCCATCGTATCCCTCTATAGGAGCCAGTAGAGAACGGCTTTAATCCCTTACAAAGAAGAGGTTTCTTAAGGATCGTTAACACACTCGGTTTGGAATTCTTGTCCGTTCCAAAGTTGCTCTTTAACCTTGTTAGTTGCTTTCCTAAAGAGGGCGTGTGGATCTCAAGTTGAAGGAGGTTATGAATATTGAGGTTTACGGTTTCCACAAAAAAACCTTACGAGCACATATTTGTACGGGTTAACAAGAAGTCCGACTAAACTCCTTAATCGAAGAAACGATATAGTCCACCTCTCCATCGCTAAGATTCTGATGAACCGGAATGTTGAGTGCATCTCGCTGAATCTGTTCAGCATTGGGTAACCGGGAGTTATTTTGGTAATGCTTTACCATATGCAGCGGGTAGTACCGAAAGGTGCAATAGATCCCCTTTTCTTTAAGAAACTTTGCCAGCTCATCTCGTTTGCCGGCAATTTTTAACCAAAAGAAATAATACGAGCTGGTACATCCTGGTAAAGGACTTGGCGGCGTCAGAATGCCATTTACGGAAGCAAGTTCTTGTTGATAGTAATTCCAAATTACCTCTCGTCTTTTAATAAACTCCGGTAATTTTTTAAGTTGAATTCTTCCGATGGATGCCAAAATATCATTTGATATGAATCGACCTGATGTTACATCAAGGTCATACTCCCACCAACGATCTTGTCCCATCTGTTGTGCCTTTACCCCCGATGTCTGAGAGGAGCGATAACCAAGATCTCGGTAACTAAACGCCTTTTGAAACACCTCTGGATCACGAACATACAAGGCTCCCCCATCTCCCATTACGAGGATCTTCATCGCATCAAAACTACACGCTCCAGCATCTCCAAGCGTTCCACAATGTCGACCTTTGTAGGTTGAAGCGACTGAGTTTGCGCTATCTTCAAAGATAAAAAGCTTCTCTCCAGCAACTTCTCGTAACGCATCAAAATCACATGGGTGCCCACCGTAGTGAAGGATAATCACTCCTTTTGTTTTCGGCGTTTTTAAACGGTCAATCTCTTCAGGAAGAATATTAAAAGTCGCTGGATCAACATCAGCAAATACTGGCTTTGCACCAAAATCGATAACCGCATTTGCACAAGCAACAAAATTAACGGTAGAAACGATCACCTCATCGCCTTTGCCCACCTTTAATGCTCGAAGCGCGGCATAGATAGCACTGGTACAACAATTAAAAAGCAAAATTTGTGGTACCTGAAAATAGGTAGCAAGCTCTTTTTCTAATTCTTCACAATGTTTTCCCTTTCCCAACCAACGGGAGGCAAACACTTTTTGAATTGCCTGTACCTCCTCTTCTCCGAGGCTGTTTGAGAACACCTGAATCATCGGTTTTAATTCACTCATAGTTTGTTACTCATAGGCGCCTGCAGCGCGAAGAGAGATTCCATATCGTTTAAATAATTCCCAGAACTGTTTGCGATTTATCCGCATCGATCGGCGAATGCTTCCTCGTCGAGCCCACATCACGGGAAGTTTTTGAAATGCATCACGGTGTGCGCGAAATAAAATCTGAGCGCCTTCAAGAAGTCCGTGGCTTTTACAAAATTGTGCTAATGCACCGCGCTTGGAAATAAGTGAGAGGTAAATCTGAAATACGTATCGACACCCTGAAAAGACAAAGCTTAAGAGTAAGCAATCAAGGGGAAAGCACTTAAAGCAAATAAAGAGTCGATTTCTCTCAACGTGATAGGCTTTAAACGATGAGTAACTTCCCGCAGCACGAGAGTGGGCGTGGTAGGCTACCGCTTTTGGCGTGTAGAGACATTTCCAACCTGCAAGTTGGTGCCTCCATCCGATATCTGTTTCATCACAGTAGATGAAAAAATCTGGATCGTAATCTCCAATGTCGTTAATCATCTCACGACGGTAGAGACAACAACAGTCGTTGGCACAAAATACCTCTTCAGCTTCTAAGTAACGGTTTGCGCTCTCAAGCCGACCCCGTCCGCAGGAAAAACCGTCTCGATAAATTACCAAGCCACATACTTCGATGGTATCTGGTTTATCCATCAACAAAATACGGCTTGCTACCGAACCACAACGTTTGTCTGAAGTAACAACTTTGACCATCTCCTCTACGCAGTGAGGATCTAAAACAGCGTCATTATTTACAAGAACGATGTATTCGCTTTCACTTGCCTTCATTCCGATGTTACAGGCGATACCCCATCCCGCGTTGTATCCGGAATCGATGATTCGGAGTTGTGGAAATGTTTTTTCTATTTCAGCACGAGAGCCATCTGTGGAGGCATTATCAACAACAACCAGTTCAATGTGTGGGTAGGTTTGTTTTAAAATTGATTGGATACATTCCAATACGATTTTTCCACCGTTGTAATTAGGCACAACTACCAACACTTGGTCTTTTGTCATGGTGGAATTTCCGTTTCTGAAAAATTATTATCGCCCTTCTGGATCGCCCGGATTACAGTCACCTACAAAACAACTCACAACTCCCTAAAAATTCAGGCAAAACTATGGCTTTTGATCATTCTTTTTTGATGCATGACGATAAGAAATAGTGTCGAAATACGGTTTTTGGATAGACAATTGCAGAAGGATTGTCGACTTGATTAGTGTGTAAACAATTTAGATATAGAAGTCCTCTCGCTTTTACAGCCATAAATTAAAGATTTTTAATAAAACCACAGAGACGCAGAGACACAGAGACACAGAGATAGAATACGGAGAAAAGGATTTTGTTGATCTTCTCTGCGACTCTGTGTCTCTGTGGTTTTATAATCTTTCTTCCAGAACCCTAACTAATCGCCGTGATGTTGTTCTACTCTAGAAAATATCCCATTGGCTGTTTCAAAGAGAAAAACAAAAAGTAAGAGCATGTAAGAAGCGGTCATTCGCCAGTAGCCTGTTACTAACCACCAATCAATTGGCTTAACGTTTGAAGTTACTAAGTAGATCATCATTACCGCACTTATCTGCAGAAAAACCAACACCCCTAAAAATAGCGAAGGAAACATCGCTCTCTTTTTTGCCACAAAATACATCCCACTTCCTAAGATAAAGAAAACAAGAAACAGTAAAAAACAAAATTCCTTTTCAAAAGGAGTAATAAGCCGAGATGGTGTAAAACTGTAGGCAAAAATAGATTTTATTTTAAACACTATGTCAGATAGAGACATGGCAAATGTCTCTGAAATTCCTCGTTGTAAGTACCGATCTCCGATATTTTCAAGTTTAAAAAGCGTTCGATATCCCGACCAGACGATCCAAAAACCACCTGCAGGACAAAACAGTTGAACAACCCGTTTGGTAATTATTTTTTTTCCCATCCCCGCTTTTTGAAAGGTCTTGACAAGAACTGGGGTAAACAATCCAAAAAAAATCAACACATGGATCAAACTTTCTGGACGAACCAACACGGTTACTGCCAAGTTCAGCGCTCCAAGAAGTAGCTCGTGTGGTGCTTTTGTTTCTAGATACGAGAGAGAGCAGAGAACACCGATCGTAAAAAAACATCCCGCACATACATTTGCATACGGGATATACAGTTGATAGGAGTTTCCCCAAAGAAAGAAGTGCCCATATACTATTGGAGCAAACCCAAGAAGAAGAAACTGAAATACTGTTGATCGACTTCGCTCCTGCATCCACCGCAGGCAGAAAAGCACTGTAAACATTAAAAGAATGGGGGAAAGAAAATAGGTACAATGTTCATCAAAATACCAACAGATTGAAAGAAGAGCAGGCCAGAGAGGGGGGTATCCTGGATAATCTAAGAAGTTTACATTTGCGGCTAACGATTGTGTTTGGAAGATACTCCTTCCCCGAATATTCCAAATAACAAACTCATCCCACTCAACTCCTGGTGAGATCTTGATTGCAGCAAGTGTTGAAAGCAGGTGAACACCTAAAAGAAGACAAGAGCATCCAAACACAATATTTTTTATCGTTTGATGATTCTTATTATCCGGGAAATGTTCTCTCTTTACTTCGGAAAAAACAGCTGTTCGCAGGTAAATACTAAGCATTATCCCAAAAAGCATTGTCAGTGTGAGGTTTGTCCCGATCGGTGCTGGTGAGATAACAAGAATTGTTAAATACAGAAGCACGGTAATTCCCATTGAGTAGACGAGAGCAAAAAGAACCTTCAACACGAAATCAATGCGTGCGCCGTAGAAGAGCACTAAACCTGGAAGAAAAAAACTTAGAAGAATAACGATCTTCATCTCTGATATAATCGAAGTGATGTAGTTAATATCTGCAGAGTCTTTAGCGAAGTTTCGTAATTTGCTGCCTCTTTCGTGGTTAAAATAAAATGAGAACATGGAAGCAATTGATCTTCAACATACGTTTCTGTAAAAACTAATTGCTTCTCCATCAAGAAATAACGATAAAAATAGAGTTCCTCTTCTAAAGCGCTGCGGGCCTTTTGTGTTACACCGATACAATTTGTAGAAAGAGCACGAAGGGCGAGAACAGGCGAAAGATAATCGACATTTTCACGTCGACTGAGCTTCTTAGCTAGTTGAACATCGAGTGGTTCTTTAGCTTGAGAAACGATAACCCGTAAGTACGCAGGGACTTTGAGAAAGGACCCCATCGAAAATAAGCCGATCCCGACACTATGCATCACAGCAAACAAACCCACTATTCCACAGATAAGACCAGAAATAATGGAGGTAGGTAGATTGTTTCTCATCAATGTCTAAAACTATTGTTTTACTTACCAGAGAGCCGCTTTCTAGGAATGTAACGGTCGAAAGGGATTGAGCGGCGTCATTTCTGACAATACACGTTTAAAGGTGGTGTGGTCGATAGGTTTTTCTAAGTATGCGGTATGAGGGTCACTAAGATAGGGAGCAACCTCTTCGTTATTGACTCCAGAAACAATAATAATTGGAAGTTTTGCAAGTGAGGGAGTTTTTCGAATTTTTGCGATAAGTTCTTCTCCACTCATATTTGGCATTTTGAGATCGGTAAGGAGCGCATCGCAGGAAGCACCACTTTCAAGATACTCCCATGCCTCCTTTCCATCTCGCACAAGAATCGGAACGCCTCCCGCCCATTGGACAAGAGTTCCAAGAACATAGAGTGATATGCTCTCGTCTTCTGCAACTAGTACGGTGTAATTTGCTATTTCGTTTTCTTCCAAGAAACCCTCTCTATGATGGAAGCTCCATGGGTGTATCGGCAACCTTTGGGCGAGACTGAAAAAAGCGCTGTAAGTAAAACCCCCTATCCTCTCGAAGTCTGCCCAAACCCCTTTACAACATTAAATATTTTTAAACGATATTCGTAATTTCTAGCAATAGAATGAAAAACGTAAGAGATAAAATGGAAGATAAAGTGCGGATAGTGCGCTATGATGGTTCGTTTTAACCTCCTTTCTTAAAACCAAGAACTCTCTAGCGTCCGCACCCTTTACTGACTTCCCAGACTCTGTCGATGCTGCTTACACAGCATGACATACTCAGTTAAGTGCCTCTCTCTGAATGCTTCATGATCCCACCTCTCCTCACTCAACAAGCGCGCACGTGTCAGAGGTATTACGTAGACTCGCGCGGAGAGAGCTCCTCTTGATACCGAAACAACCTCCATCATTCTACGTTCGTAACATTGATCTTCGGCCTGATCGAGAATTTGCAACGAAGCTGGATCGATATCAAAATAGAGAGAACAGCAAACTGTTTCTCCAACCTTCTCTATAAGACCTGGATAGAGTTGGCCGATCAATCTTCTCCGCACAAACCCCTTCAGCTCATATGCTTCAGAGGGAAACTGCTTCCCGGTAAGTGCTTCCATAACTTCAGGAAACATCAACGTCCCATACGCTAAAACATTCACAGCCTTTCTCCTCCTTTCTTCAACCCCCATAGACAGACATACCCGCACTCTCCAACGTTTGCGAAACGTAAGAAAGGAAGGGAATGTCTTTAGTCAAATACCCAAAGAAAATTGGAATCATGAAAAGAACAACCAGTGATAACAACACCTCATCGAGGTGCCCTCGAAGTAACAGAACTCTCCATATGGGTCAAACCGCTGCTCGCTTCTAAACTAGAGTGTTCTACCTTAAGGGTGGCAAGAATCCTGTCGTTGCGAGCGAAGGGGCGCATCATCCAGGATATTCGGGTCGTAGGAACAGGAATGACCAAGGGATGGTCAGTTAGTACAACACCCGCGTTTTAAGATTGCTATCAAGTCGTGAGATACTCTCCCTCACTTCGTCAGAGAGTGTTTTATTGATATCCATGATTAGATACCCTATCTCTTTATAGGTGCTGAGGTGTTGAGCATCTATATTCGCCCCAAGATCGGAGATGATTTTATTTACCTCACTCAACACCCCAGGAACGTTTCGGTGAATATTGAGAATGCGGTGGGAATTTGGAAATGGGGGAAGATTGACTTGAGGAAAATTCACTGCGCCCATTGTAGCTCCTGACTCAATATATCCAAGAAGAGAGGCACTTACCTCTAACGCAATTTTATATTGTGCTTCTTCCGTACTTCCTCCGATGTGCGGAGTAAGAATTACGTTATTGAGGGTGGCAAGTTCACACTGAAACGGTTCTTTGTTTGTTTTTGGTTCATTTGGGTAAACATCAATCGCTGCCCCTGCAAGGTGGTTCGATTGAAGAGCTTCTTTTAATGCGGCAAGAGATACGGTGTTTCCTCGAGAGAAGTTCAACAGATAACTTCCTTGCTTCATTAAGGAGAGCTCACTTGCCCCAAGAAGTTCGCGAGAAAGCCCGGGCACATGAAGCGATACAAAATCTGATTCTTTTAATAACTCCTGAAGTGAGGAGACCTGGCGTGCCCGACCAAGGGGGAGCTTCTTTATGGAGTCATAAAAAAGTACCTGAAGACCAAGTGCTTCTGCAAGAAGCCCCACCTGTTGACCGATATGACCATAGCCAACGATACCGATAACTTTTTCTCGGACCTCATAGGATCCTGAGGAACTCTTCTCCCACATCCCCTGATGCATCTTTTCACTTGCAGAAAAAGCATTCCGGGCAAGCATAATTACACATCCGATCGCAAGTTCTGCAACACTTCGTGTGCTACTGTAGGGCGCATTAAAAACTGGGATTCCTAGATTTGTTGCCTCTTCGGTTGCAACCTGATTGGTGCCCACACCAAAGCACCCAATAACCAGAAGTCGTTTTGCCTTTTTTAAATGTTCCTTCGTGACCTTGGTTTTTGAACGGATGCAAAGAACATGAGCATCTTCAATCGCCTCTAGTAACTCATCCTCTTTAAGAGAACGAGTTATCTCCTCTGGGGAGTATCCCGCTTCTTGAAACCGCACACAGGCGATATGATCAATGTTTTCAAGAATTAAGATCTTTAACTTTTGCTTGGGAAAAGAGGTGTTGCTCATTCATCCTTACCGGGGAGATTAGTAATGAGATACATTTCGTCAATATCTTTTAAGAGCTTTACTGGACATTCTTCTACCGTAAGATCGTTATTATAGAAGCGCTGATACGCCTCCATCTTCCCCTCTCCTACAAAGATCGCCATTCCACACTCAGCCTTTGAAAGCATCGAACGTGTCGCTGTAATTCTTCGAAGGGGAGGTTTTGGTGAGTTCTCGGTAAAAACAAATCGCTCAACGGTCTCTCGTATCGAAGGGTGCTTTGGAAAAAGTGAGGCGATATGACCATCCTCCCCTACTCCTAAGATGACGATGTGAAACCTTCCCCCCAAAGAATTAAAGGCATCATTATAGTCTGAGAGTCCCTCATCTTTTTTTTCTTGATCGTAGATAAAGGGATGAATCTGACTTTCAGTAAGAAACCCCTCATTGAGGGCAGGTTCAAAAAACACACTCTGCACTAAGTGATAATTACTCTCTGGTGACTGAAGTGAAACCATTCTTTCATCTACAAAAAAAAAGTGCAGTCTCTCCCACTCCCTTCTTCCTAATTCATCATGAAGCCGCACAAGCTGCTCAAGAAACGGCGTGACACTTCTTCCACCGGGGAGCCCAACAAGGAGCTTGCTCTCTGTAGAGCTCAAAATATAGCCAAAAAGGGTTCGTACCGCTCTGATGAAGAGCAGTTCTAAATCCCTATGAAAAACTCTTGTTACCAAAATAAGCTTTTAATTCGCGTACAAACAATGTTACGTTTCCTCAGTTATATATCCGAAACGAAGAGAGTGCACATTGTTCTTTATGGAAAAGAAAAGAAGATATTTTTTTTTATCACTATTTGTTGTGCTCCTTGGGCTAACGATCGTTAGTTCCTGGCAAAAGTCCCCCGCACCAAAAACGCTCCCTGATCCCTCGCAAACCATTGATTTTCGTACTGATTTAGAGATCAAGCTCTTTACCATTCAAACCCAGTTGGTCATCGGTGCACTTCGCTACATCGAAGCAAATCCCACAGAGATCGCAGATAGCCCAGAGGAGGTAAAAGAGGTCAGCGCACAAGCGCGAGAGATGTTTCGATCTATCCTCCGCGCAGAATCTCCATTGAACAAATCAGATAATGCCTCTGCTCAAGCATTGCTTATAAGAAAGATTATCGCTGCAAAGTATTTCGGACTCTCCGATGTTGTAACTGAACTGAGAGGGAAATTATCCCAAAATAACGATCCTAAAAAGAATGAAATACTCACAAAAGATACACCCCTCAGCGAAGCAGAAGCTACCGTTGCGGTAAACAGTTGGGGGTGGTTTGGAAAGCTCTATGTTGTAGCTCTGGCAAAAGACACAAAGGAAACGCTGTCTGCGCTTGAGTCCTCTTTATATGAGGAGGCAAATTACACCTTTATGAAGGTTTTCGTTGCACTTTTTATCTTTATTATTTTAGCCGTAATAAGTTTTCTCTCCGCGCTCATTCTTGGAATACAGCTTATTCGGGGAAAGTTTCACTTTCGGTTTCAACAGGTCCCCGGTGTTTCTCCCTATGGACTGGAGATCTTTTGTCTCTATCTTCTTGGGATGTTGATCGCCTCTGTGGGGTTGAGGTTTGTAGCGGTAAGAAACCCCTCTGTAGATCCCTTGTTAGTAAATCTTGTAGGTATTGTAAGCCTCTCCTTACTTGTGCTTTGGCCCAAATTTTTTAAGGTACAATGGGTAGAGATAAAAAAGATGTTAGGAATTACCTGTGGCGGAATTCGATGGTTTTTTGGAAACGCGGGAACTGCCGTTATCTCCTATCTTGCGTTATGGACGATCATCTTCATTGTCATCGTTCCTTATTCACTCGCTCTTGAAGCTCTTGGAGTGGACCTCAACCAAGGAGCTCATCCGGTAGTTCCGATGCTTCTTTCTGCAGATAATAAAACAGTGTTCCTGATACTGGTACTTGGGGTGGTAGTCGCACCATTTGTTGAGGAACTCATGTTTCGGGGTGCACTCTATTCATGGCTGCGGGACCACTTTGGAGCAGGGTTTTCAATCTTTGCCTCAGCCGTAATATTTGCGGCAGTTCACCCCCAAGGCCCGATCGGAGTAGTTCCGCTGACTATCGTGGGAATGATGTTAGCGTTCCTTCGAGAGTGGAGAAATTCCCTAATCGCCCCAATGCTTGCTCACGCTTTGGTAAACGGAGGAACTTTCCTTCTTTTGTTTTTGTTCTTTCGGTAATGAGACTTTCACAATTTAATGAATAACTCCTTCCTGTCGTTGCGAGCGAAGCGAAGCAATCTCGAACCCTCATTGGTAATACGAGATTGCTTCGCTTCGCCCGGCGGCCGGGCCTCCCGGCTCGCAACGACAGGTGTTTTCATTGTATCAGAAGCTCTAAATCTTCTACTTAGTCTAAATAGAAGATTAAAAGGTAAATACTTCAGTGAGAAGTTTCCACTATTGAATAAGACAGGTTGGGTTCTTAAAAATCGCTGCCGTTAAGAGTGGATCATCGATAATTGCCTGAATGAGTGTCGGGCGAAGTTCTGGGCTTACTTCGTGGCCCTTGGCTTCCTGACAAGCAATAGCAGCATCGACTATTGCAGCTGCTGAGAGGAATAAATCATTATTTACTTCGTTTCTTGTTTCCAAAGTTACCTCATCCACCACTAGTTTCCCTTTATTTTCCTCTAATTGTTAAAAAAGCTCCTCCAGGAGAGGCGCCTATTATATCGTTTGAAAAAACCCTAAGATATGGGGTTTGAAAAAAAAGTGATTTCCTGCAAGAACTCTATCTCTAAATTCACTTAATTAAGGTTACTGTTTGTAAAATTATGTTATCTGAACCGATAATTGAGTCAGCCAAGCCGTTTTTTATCTCAAGATTGCTGATTTTAGTCTTATTAATTTTTAGTTCACAACTCCACGTTTCCCCCTCAGCGTCTCCTGGAGGAGTTGTACGTCATCCCGAAATCTTTCTTTCAAAAAAAGAGATTACTCAAACTCTTCTGAGTATCTTCAGCGCTGCAGATGCGGGTTGGTATATTAATATTGCAAAAAATGGTTACCATCGCGAGCCGGCACAGGGAACGATCCAAAGAAATTGGGCCTTCTTTCCCCTCTATCCACTCCTCCTCTCATTTTTCTCTAAGTTCTGGAACAGTTATGTTGGGGTCGGGGTTATTCTCTCAAACATCTCATTTTTTTTCGCTTTAGTGCTTCTCTATAAATTTTCATTGCAATACGGGATGACTAAATCCCAAGCAGCTGAAGCGCTTTGGCTGTTATGTTTGTTTCCAACAAGTTATTTCTTCTCAGCGCCTTTTACCGAATCGCTCTTTTTGTTACTGGTTATTGGAAGTTTCTACTTAGTTCAAAAAGATAAGTTTCTTCTCTCTGCTCTTTGCTTCTCCCTCTCCACTGCCACACGACCCCTTGGTCTCCTGATGCTTCCTGGATACTTACTGTTTTGCCATAAAAAGGTGAGATTGTTTTCCATTCAAAGCGTGTTGATCACGATTATCGCTCCACTCGGGATAGTCCTTTTCATGCTTCATCTCTATGCACTTACAGGAGATCCTTTGGCATTTTCAAAAAACCAGGCCGCGTGGGGTCGGGGAGGAGAAAATTCACTTTTTACCCTTGTCGGTTCACTTTTTAAGCACCCAGAACATGTAATGACGGACTGGAACTTTACCTTTTTTAATTGTCTGTGTGTACTGATTGCTTTTTTATCTTCTGCCGAACTTTTTCGTAAAAAGAATTATTCACTATCGTTACTTACCCTTCTTCCCGTTGTTGTATCAATTCTCACCGGAACCTTACAATCGATGGGAAGAATCGTTATGGTGCTCTTTCCTATCTTTTTACTTCTTGCCAAAAGTGAGGATTCAACGGGATTTAGAAAAACTCTCTATATTGTATTTACCGCCTTGCTAGCAGCGATGACGATCATGTGGGGATTTTTTATTACGAGCGCGATGGCGTAGTCAGATTGAACATCATTCCCAAAAAAGGATTCCGTAAGTATTGATTAGTTTCTTTATAATGAACACAGAGTTTCACAGGGTTTCACAGAGTTAAAATTATTGGTTTGTTTTCTTTCCTCTGTTGAACTCTGTGTTCATCCTAAAAACACTCGCAAACATTTAACATATCAATATTTAACTCAATACCGTCTCTTCCCAAACCTCCCAAAAAGAAAATCAAGACAGCTAGCTCGGTGAGCAGAGAAGATTTCGCGAGAAGCTTCATCGGGGGCTTTTTTAAACGCTCTCTGTGCACGGGGAAGGTCTTTAAAAAGTGTTCGCACAATCATCGCGATTTTTTTAAAGATATCTCCCTGACGAAACCAGAAGTAACGATTATTTCTGTTGTAATAATACACTCCAAAAGGGGTTTGCATTTTGTTATCTTGAAACCGGTGCCAAACTACACTTTCTGGAACATAGAGCAGTTTGAAATGCTTTTTTCTCATCCTCGTACACCACTCTGTTTCTTCAAAATACATAAAGTATTCTTCCGGCAGGTAGCCAACTTCTGAGATCACCTTTGCAGGAAAGAAAAGTGAGCATCCGGGAATGTATTCGCACTCGCGGAGCTGATCGTGCTGCCCTCGATCTTCTTCATGGGAACCAAACATCTTTACTTCTTCTTTAGAAAAATCTATCGAGGCTCCAGCACTCCATATTATCGGTTTTCCCTCTTCTTTTTTAGGAGACAAAGGTTCTTCCTCATACAGAACCTTACTTCCAAACGCTCCAACCTCAGGATATTCGTTTGCTTGTTTTACAAGTTGGGAGAGTGCCTCAGGATGAACAAAGGTATCTGCATTTAAAAGCCAGATATACTCTGCCTCCCCTTCTAACGCATGACGAATACCGATATTGTTTCCTGCCCCGAAGCCACAGTTTTCAGGGTTGATAATGACGGTTACCCGCTTATCTTTGAGCGCTTGTTGTAAGTAGTAGCCGGAGAGATCTGGGGAGTTGTTATCAATGATCACTACAAAATAATTTGTATAGGAAAGCTTCTCTACTGTGCGCAGGCAGTCTAGCGTATAAGGAGCGCAGTTATAATTGATAATTACTATCCCTACCGTTGGCGAGTAATCTATTGAAGAAACATTTATCGTTGATTGAGGATCTTGCATAAATATCCGAAGAGGGATTTCCAATGAATACTTAGCAAGTTTTGAATTGTAAGGCTAGAGTAGGTCCATTTAGCTTCTGGTATGAACACAGAGTTTCACAGGGTTACACAGAGTTAAATTTAAAATCTCTTCTCTTTACTCTGTGTAACCCTGTGAAACTCTGTGTTCAATTAAAAATCAGGTTCCTCCTGCGACTACGGATAACGCCTACTCAAACCGACCTAGATTATACTGAAGAACGGGATCTTCTTTTGAAGCACCTCGGGCAACTTTTAGAAACTCATAGTACGCCGTTTGTTCATTACTTGTTTGATTTCCGTAACGAACAAGAAGGGCGGCGTAGTTGTTTCTTGCCCGGTAATTAAGAGGATTAAGTTCAAGAGATTTTAGAAGGAGCTCTTTTGCTGCCTGATAATCACCATTTCTTTCTGCAACAAGCGAAAGATGTGCATACGGACGAGAATAGTTAGGATCAAGAGATACCGCTTTTTTAAAGTAGAACTCCGCTAACTTATACCCTTCGCGACGCCATTCCACACTTCCTAAACCATCAAACACTCGTGCATCGTTTGGGTCTAACTCTCGTGCAAGCTCAAGCGTTGCATAGGCGCGATCAAGTGCCACTTCATCTCCGATTCGAAGCTGTGAAACACTAAAAGCAAGGAGTGACTTCATCTTTGTTTCCCGAGTTACGGCTTCATGAGCCGTAAGGCTATTTTTATTTCGGTAAATACAGCCAGTACTCAAGAAAAGAATGAAACAGACAAAACTCCAGAGTGCTAAATGATGAAGAGAGATTTTTCTATAAGATATATTCATTTTCACCTCCCATACAGCGCGCTAAGATTATGCTGCGATCTTCTGAGAATCTTTTGTTCTCACTTCAGAAACATTTCGAAAAACTCTCCGCTCCGGTTTAGCTTGAGTCTCTTCCTGAATCTTCTTACTCTTGCCCCCTTCCTGCTCCTCACTGTCTGCTGTCTCTCCAGTTTCTAATTTTATCTCCCCAAGAATACTGAGCGTCACTTCAGGAGCCAGCTCATCAATTGCGATAACTGAGACCATTGGACAGTCAAAACGAATCAGGTTGAAGAGATTTGTTCGTGACTGTTTAGAAGTTAAGAGAACTTTTGTGGGGGTATTTTGTGTAGAGAATGCTTTATTAATCTGATTCAAAATGCTTTCACGTATTCCCGGTTCAATGGGCGCTCCAAGGGCAACGGGAGAGGAAAATATCTGTTCCAAAAGAGGCGCACAGATGAAGGCTTGTAAATTCCAATTATCATCCGTGATCTGTTTTGAAATAACTCGCTTTAAAGAGATTCTCACATCAGCAAGGAGCTCTCGTCCTTGCCTTGTCGCTCCTTCTTTCTTCCCTAAAAGTTGCAGACGTTGTGAATTTGCACCGGAAGCACTCGGGAGTGAAAGGCTCATCTCCTGCTCGCGAAGATGAGATTCTGCTACGGCTTGGAGGATCGAACGCATCTGACGAATATGGATCCCCTCAATAACTAACTGCCGAAGAATTGTCGTGAGCGCCGTAATACTCAACATCTCAGGAATGACACTATTGATCAGATCCTCGGCAACGCTTTGATGAACCTCAAGAAGCATTCTTGTTTGCGTATCATCGATGAGTTCAGAAAGATGAGCTTCAATGGACTGTTGTAAGCATTGAATAGTTTTCTCAACAAAAACTCCAGAATCTTTTTCATCTCCACGAAGCGAATCAACTTGCACTCCATGAAGAGTAACCCAGAGAGCGATCTCACTCTCCCCTTTTTCTAGATCAAATTGGACATCGGGAACAATCACCCCCCATTTTTGAAACATCTCGCTTCGTAATTGATGAATCGCCTTGGGAAGGGTGCCGAGCCGTTGAAGAAGAACGGCAGCTCCGGGGGAGAGAACTAAAACGAGTGGAGAAAATACCTTTGGTCGAAACTCTGAATCTGTCCTTCCCTGTTCAGAGCTTTTCTGTCGAAGACTTGTCTTTCTTGCAAGAGAAAGAAGAATTACCCCAACAACAAAAAAAGGAATTCCTGGCAACGCAGGAACAAGTGAGAGAAGAAGAAGCACTCCTCCACTGGTGGCCACGGCTTGAGGTTCTGCACCGAGTTGAACAAAGATATCTCTTCCGAGAAAAGCCCCACTTTTATTTTCAACCCTGGTAATTACAATCCCCGCTGCCACAGAGACAAGAAGTGCCGGAAGTTGTGAAACAAGGCCATCACCAATCGTATAGAGGGTGTACTTATGAAGAGCCTCTGAAAAACTAAGCCCCATCTGTGTTACCCCCACAGCAAGGCCTGCGGTGATATTAATAACGATGATGATCAAACCAGCAATTGCGTCCCCTTTGATAAACTTCATCGCCCCATCAAGGGCACCGTAGAGTTTTGATTCCTGTTGTAATTCAAGCCTTCGCTCCTTTGCCTCTTCAACACTAATGGAACCTGAACGCACATCAGCATCAATCGCCATCTGTTTTCCAGGCATCGCATCGAGGGTAAATCTCGCGGCAACCTCAGCAACTCTCTCTGCCCCCTTGGTGATCACTAGAAACTGCACTACGGTGATAATCAAAAATACCACCGCACCGACAATTAAACTTCCAGTTACAACAAAAGAACCAAAGGCAACAATAATCTCAGGTGCCTCGGCATGACCAAGAATCTGTCGTGTTGTTGAAACGTTTAATCCTAAGCGAAAAAGAGTGGAGAGGAGAAGGATCGCTGGAAGGGAGGTAAAGTGTCTTGGTTCAGAAAGATAAACAGAACTTACCAGAAGAACTAAAGAAAACGCGATATTTACCATCAGGAGCGCATCGAGCACTCCTGATGGTAAAGGAAAAATCATCATCCCTACTACCGCAACAACAGCGATAGGGAGTAAAATATCGCGTATTTTGGCGTGCTGCCTCATGGAATCAGAAACTAACGCCCAATATTATTAGCGATTCGTTTCATCGTTTCCATGATTGCTTGAATCATGTTTGAAACAGCGGCACCCTTTACCGCCCGTTGACCGATGAACTTTTCAATCATGTTCATCACCCAGGGGCTATCATTTGCCTCTTTTGTTGCTGCTTCAACGATCTCAAGAAGACGCGCATTTGAGGTTTTTAAATCAAGGATCTCTTTTCCCCATTGGTTCACCTGAGAGGTGCGCTCCTTTTTATCTTCACCTTCACTCTTTGCTGCTTTTCCTTCGGCTGTTTGAGGTGCAGCGGTGGTTACACTTGATACGGCCATAGTATTTCTCCAATCTAATTTTCTTGTTTTAGTTTACGCGAACGTTTCGAATCGCAGCCATCTTTGATTCGTGTTCAGACTTCTCAACGTTTGACACCATTGATACCGTCTGAAGCTCAAGCTGAGTTTGAATCTGCAATTCAAGAAGTTCCATAAAGTCCCCGCCGATCTCGGTAGGAACTCCACCAACACCATTACCGGTGAGGCTTTTTACGATATCCATAACGTCAGAAAACATACTAACGCCTTGCGTTGCAGGTTCTGGTAAGTAACTTGCGGTTTCACGCACAACACTTCCGATATTAAAAAGCGCCGAGGCTACATCTGACATGTTATTTCTCCTTATTAATTCAATTAATTCACAACAGTTTTTAGGTCTCGTACGTATTATCGTTTATTTCCATCAATGGTTTCCGATCGGTTTTGTCATAAAGTGGTTTTTACTGAGCTCACTTCAAGATAGAGCGTCTCTCCATCAAGCATGAATTTAGCTTTTGCTATCTTTTCTCCTCCCAGTGAGAGCGAAACCTCTAGAAGCGGATCAAACTCAAACTCAAATGTTTGCCCAGGAAGGAGATCAATGAGTTTATCTGCTGGGATGGAGAGTTTTCCGATCTCGACATCAAGCCCAACCTGTATCTCTGAAAGAAATTTTGCTTGCTGCAATGTAAGCAATGAGCCGCTTTCTCGCTTTATTTCACGAGCCGATTCCCCATTTTGGTTCATCGTCTGGGTATGGTGATTTGTAAATTCTCTAAACAATTCATTACTGTGGGCATCTTCTCTGGTCATTATTCCTCCATTGAGTGCGTTGATATAAATCTTTTTCTCCCCTAATTCGTAATTTTAAAAGTCCAGGAATACTTGCAGAAAGTATTTCAACCGCTACCCCTTCTTCACCACAGAGAGGGCTTGGAGAAAAAAGTGCCCCCGTAGACTCTGTAAGTGGAAAACGTTGACCTTCTTTTAGCGCAGTAAGACCGTGAAGCGATCCTACGTTGAGTCGAAGTTGCAGCGACCACTGCGCAAACACCCTTGAAAGAAGACGTGTTGTTTGTTCCCTATGAAAGATTAATTTCCCATAACTTTCTAAACGCCCAACAAGCTCCTCGGGGATACGTACGAGCACTCGGTAGTGACTCTTATCAACCGTGGCTGATACACAGAGTTGCTGATTTTGTTCTCGATCGCGTTTTGAGGTCTCTTGTTTTTCTTCGTTACATTTTTTGTGCACTGAAGAGAGGTAGATTCGTTGTTTCGAGAGCGCTCGATCAGCAAGGACTGAAGCGATTAAGAAACTCACAGCGGTAATCTCTTCGTTCGTGAGAGAAGAGATTACCGCTGTTGGCATCTTATGAAGGACGTAAGCACCAAGGTCATGAACAAGCTCTCCGGGTAAAACAAGTTGTATATTTTGATGATACACTCGAAGATTCACGATCACCTGTTCTCCATCGCACCCCTCTTCAGGTGATCGAGGAAAGGTTGATGACTCATCAAGTGAGATATGAACTTCCTTTGTAAGATGTAAAGAAAGTAACGAAGAAAGAATAGAGAGAAATTGATTTGCCATCATCCGAAATCGTAGTGTATGCAGTGGTGCATTTTCCGTTGATGCGAGAGTGCGCCCCCCTGCTTGAAGTTTTGCTCTGATTACAGCAACAAACGTATTGTTGTCGTTCTCTTTCATTTTACAACTTCCTCGAGGCTACCCCGTGAGCATGCGTTTGGTTTTTATAATTACCGATACTCATTCCGGCATTGGCAAGTGTTTTTAAACTCAGGTCTCGTACATACTGAGGAGAGAGTGACATCATCGCCTGAGCAAGGTTTCTCGCGGCTTGATCGCGATTGGTTGCTAATTTTGAGGCGATGGAAGTAACTGCTTCTGGGGTAAGGAGATAACTTAAGCAGAGAAGCAATTCACATCGCCGTGAGCAATGGATATTTAAAGAAGAAGCCATCATCTTAGTACACCTCCAATGTTTCATGTTGTTTGTTTGGTTGCAGTTTAAACTGACTGCCATTTCCGTGTTGGGTACCGTTGACCAGAACACCAGAGGAGACGGTATTTTTTGAGTTCTTCAGAGGAGGCATTTGAAAACTCGGTATTGTTTGCTCACTTCGAAATGGGTTTTTTCGAAAAATCAATCGGAGTGCAAGAACTGCAATTAATACCCCAGCGAGATAGATTAAAAATGTTTGATACTGTCGAGCATGCACTATCAGCTTTTTTATCCACGATGGAGAATGGGAGGGAGTATCTTTTTTCGTCGTCTCTACTGGCTTTGCTACTTTATGGATCTGTGGCTCTGCGTAGTTTTCAGCACTTGCTTTGGCGATTACTACCGAGATTGATTGTGGGTTTACTCCTGATGCTCCTGCAATGAGTTGTTGTACTTGAGATTTTTGAATTGCTAAATGATCAGGCATATGATCATCGGTGACAATCAGAGCACTTCCCGTATGGCCCTCTTTTGGCAAAACCATTTGAAGGTTCTCTTCGGCATTTAAGTTCAGATGAACTCGAGCTTCTAGCACATAGGGTAAGCGCTCAAGAGTACTTTCTAAACTTGCCGCCAGTTGCCGTTCTGAAAATGATGCTCGTTCCTCTCGGCTTGGAATAAGCCCCTTTGGTGGTTCTATCGGGGTTCGGAGATTCCGTTTGAGAACTCTGCTTTCTTCAAGAATCGAGAGTGCCTCTGTTTCGTCAGCACGCTTGACTCGAATACTCCATCCGCTCCCTTCAAAAAGCTTTTGCGCAGTAATTCCTCGTTTCTCTAGTGTTACTTTTACCTGATTGGCTCGCACCTCATCTAAGTTATGAAGAACGGTCTCTTTACAACTGACCTGAAAAAACGCTACGAGCGCAAGAAAAATTCCTTTCCATTTTGAGGATGTCATTACACTCTCCTTTCGCTAAGAATCATCCCTCGCAAATTATCAAGAGCTCGAACATGGGTTCGTGAAACCCAACTCCGTGAGTGCCCACCGAGATTTGCGCTAATTTCATCAAAGGTAGCGCCATTGTAGTAGCGAAGTTCAATTACGGTTCGTTGTTCAGTGGGAAGTTGAGAGATAAGTTTTCTAATATAGGACCGGGTTGCACGAATGGTATTGATCTCTTCAGGATTTAGGTCTCGTGCGTAGCTGAGTTCAGGAATCTCGCTGTCCGTGCTGACATGCACAGCGATATCGATCTCTTCAATCGTGGCAATAATGCTCGATAACTCCTCAGCAGTTCTTGCAAATGAATAGGGGAGGCTCCCTTCTTCCTCTGCTCGAGGTTTTGTCCCCTCTCCCGTTTGATTTCGATTTTCAATGAAACACTTGAAGTGTTTCTTCGAAATTCCCCCCCCATGTCGCAGCAGATCATACATCGCACCCCGAATGCGAAAATAGGAAAATGTTCTAAAATGAAGTGTCTTATCAGGCTCAAACCTCCTTGCAGCGTCACATAATCCAAACAATGCTGCGCCTTCAAAATCCTCAACATCGAAACCGAAGTGGCTTCGTTGTTGATAAAACTGCCTCGCCAGTTTTTTTGCATAAAGAATATTTTCAATTACGAGGGGAATCTGCTCTTCAGTTAATTTTTCCGTTGTCCCTTTCACCACAAAGTCCTCCTTGCTAAGTTTTCTGACTAAAAAACAAAAAGAACCTGTAGCAAGAACCTACCGTTTCTATTGCAAGGTCATGCCAACTTTGGTGTGAAAGAAGATCTGAACAGTTTCAGAGGGTTAGAATAATGATCGCTGATGCATTTTGAATCTACTGAGGCAATTTGCCTCAGCTTAATTGGCCTTCATCAATGATTTTTCTTAGAGCAATCGGTAACTCCACATGCCCACAGGCAAAAAGGGAAGGTTGAACACAGAGTTTCACAGGGTTACACAGAGTTTAAATTATCTTAATTATTCCCACACTCTGTGTAACCCTGTGAAACTCTGTGTTCAATAATCATAAGCTGTAATTTAATAAAACTCTCCAGATCCTCAGTCGGGATTCAAATAGAGAGCAAATGCAGTCGCCGTGCATCAGCAGAAGTCCAGTAAAATCCTTTTACTTGCTTTCTACGCACGACATTTTATCCGTTGTATGTCTTTGTAATCAGATTCATCGAGCTGGCTCATCTCCCAATTTTTTTGGATATTTATCCAAAACATTGGGCTCTGTCCAAAAGCTTTACCGAACTTCATCGCCATATCTGGCGTCACTCCTCGCTTACCACGACAGATTTCGTTGATCTTTGCTTGAGTAACTCCGAGATGAGCGGCAAGGGAAGATTGGCTAATCTTGTTCTGTTTAAGAACCTCTTCAAGCATCTCTCCAGGATGCACTGCTATAACACGCCTAGGTTTCAACATGCTGAAGCCCTTTTTTGTAATCTCTCAGTGATAATCCACTATTTCAACTGCGTCAGCATCAATGCCATTCCAAAGAAAGCAAATGCGATACTGAGCATTAAATGGTTGCGGCAACAGTCGCCGCGCTGCTTTCGAATTCTCAGCAATATCACGTGTGCCAATGTTTTTGTACGATCGAATCACCACTAGATTAATATCACTATTCGATATAGCAGTAAAGATGTTTTTAAACTTTTTGAGCAAAAAAGGAAGGTTGAACACAGAGTTTCACAGGGTTACACAGAGTGTGGGATAAGTAAGATAGTTCAAACTCTGTGTAACCCTGTGAAACTCTGTGTTCAATAATCTAACGCTTCTTATGAAGGTGAAGAAAACCCTTCAAGGAGAGTTCTTACCCCGTTTGCGTATGCAGCAAAATCTTCTGGGGGGATTTTGCCGGAGGCAGTAAGATTTTCTAAGCCAGCGATCAATTGCTCTGGGGTAACCTGAAATTTTGAGAATATCGCCAAGGCATTTTGGCGGACGCCTTCGAGATCTTGTGCGTTACTGACGATGGCATTACTAAAATACCCTGCAAAAGCTGAAGAAAGTCCAGGATCACCTCCGGTGAGAATTATTGCTAACGGATTTACAAGCCCTATCGCCTCAGCGGTAAGTGGATTTGAAGGGTCAGTCACGTAGGGTCGTCTCTCAACTCCGTCAAGTCCAAGATAGCGAGCACCTCCATCTTTTCCGATATCAAAACGTTCACCATTTGCTAACTGAAGGGAGTTATCTGAATCGATAATTTGGGCATTTCTTAAAAACTCTCGAACCTGATCGCGTTGAATCTGGTTTTTATGCTTCCCACTATGAAACAATCCAGAGATCGCCCCCGCAACCCCACCGATGGCACCTCCGATAAGAGTTCCAACTCCTGGAATAATACTCCCGATGTACGCTCCAGCCGTAGCACCTCGCATCGCACCCATGGCTGGGGTGCTCTTTCCCCAGTCATTAATTATTCCATAGAGAGAATACGCGGTTGCTAAAGCGCCTGTAAATTGGCCAATTCCTGAAGTTGCCCCGCCTACTTCAGTGCTTATTTCTCCACCAATTTCTCCACTAAGTTCTCCTGCTACAAAGGGATCCTGACCGGAGAAGATTCCTGCCACCCCATCTGAGAGGGTACTAGAGAGCGATGTTCCCTCTCCAAAAACGCTTTCATAAGCCAAATTGGCAAGATCTGTTACAGAAAGCTGTGAAACATCCACCCCAAACGCCTCACCAACTGCGTCAAAAAACTCTCGCTTGAGGTTCCCAAGAACGTACTGTTGAGCGGCAGTACCAAGACTATCTATAGAGGTCGGAACAGCATCAAAAACCCCTCCGATACCTCCTCTTGTCTGAAGGTTAAAAAGCTCCTGAGAAACATTTTGAGAAAAGAGTTTCGCCCCATCGAGGAGACTAACCCCAGCACTTTGATCTGATTGTCTTGCGGCACCGATGAGATCCATCAGCACCGAAACTTGCTGCAGCATCGACTGCACTTGAGAAACAAATCCTCCGCTACTTGATGGGGCAAGGAGATTGCTTGAAGGTAAAGAAGGTGGTGTCGATCGAAGAAAAGAAAGATTACTAAATTGCGCCGGCGTAGTACTTGTTGCTCCGTTTCGAATTGCAACGTTATTGGCGCTATATTGCGTGCGAAATGGTGAATCAGTAACGATCATGATGGCCTCCCTATTTGAAGTCTATTTCGTAATAGTGATGAGAGACGAATTGCCCTCATAATCTTTATCGATGATTTAAAGCTTAAGTTCCCTAGGGTTTATATGGGTCAAATAGAGGTGGTTTCAACTAGCGTCGTTTCATTTAGTAGGTTTGAACACAGAGTTTCACAGGGTTACACAGAGTTAAATCTAAAAGCTTTTTTCTTTACTCTGTGGATCTCTGTGAAACTCTGTGTTCATTAAAAAAACAGCCCGACGTACTTTAGCCAACCCGCCCTAGAGAGAAACAGGTGTTTACTTGGACGCTGTATCAAAACCTTCTAAATCAAAGGCTCTGAAAGTTTTTATACACTATCTTAGACTTTCACTTCGACCTCTCCTTAAACTACACTTAGCAAGTGCAGGAGCAAGGCTAAGTGTAGTTTAAGTCGAAGGCTTAAAGACCCTAAGTCTAAGGTTTCTTGAGGTTTTGATACAGCCTCTAAGATAAAAAAGTTGCTGCTTCCTTTGCAAAGTAGGTGATGATCGTATCTGCACCGGCGCGTTTTATAGAGAGGAGGGTTTCGATCATTACCTTTTCGCCATCAATAAGACCTTTCTCTGCGGCGGCTTTCACCATCGCATACTCACCACTGACGTTGTATGCAGCAAGTGGTACATGAAATCTCTCTTTTACTCGGGAAATAATATCCAGATACGAGAGGGCTGGCTTTACCATTACAATATCAGCACCCTCTTCCAGATCGAGAGCTACTTCTCGTAGTGCTTCCTCGCTATTTGCAGGATTCATCTGATACGTTTTTCTGTCCCCAAAAGAGGGGGAAGAGGCTACCGCTTCTCGAAATGGCCCATAAAAAGAGGAGCAGTACTTAGCGGAGTAGCTCATAATGGCCGTGTTTATAAATTGTTCTTTATCCAGTGCTAAACGGATCGTTTGCACCATCCCATCCATCATCCCCGATGGAGCGATAATGTCCGCTCCAGCGCGAGCAAGGGAGATCGCCTGCTTTCCGGTCATCTCCAAGGTCAGATCATTATCCACATCCCCATCAACAATAATTCCGCAATGACCATGGGTTGTGTATTCACAAAAACAGAGGTCAGCGATAATGGCCACCTCACGAACTTCCTTCTTTATCGCACTAATTGCTTGCTGTACTACTCCATCGGGAAGACAACTTACCTCCCCTCGCTCATCTTTTTTTTCAGGAAGTCCAAAGAGTAATACCGATTTAACCCCGAGTTTCCTAAGCGTATACACCTCTTCAACAGCCGCATCAGCACTTAGATGAAACTGCCCCTCAAGCGAGGAGATCTCTTTTTTTACTCCCCTTCCTGGAACAATAAAAAGGGGAGCGATAAAATCCTTACTTGAAAGTTTCGTTTCTTCCGTAAGGGCACGAAGAGCGATATTCTGTCGTAGTCTTCGCATCCGAGTGTTAGGAAAACTCATACTCGTCCTCCTCCTTCCAGTAATTGATTTTGTGTAGAAAAGTAATGAAAAGCTGTCTCTACAAGAGAGTTCACCTTTGGATGAGGGGACTGATAGATCTCCTTAAATCCAAGCTTCATCGCTGTCGCTTCGGTTTGTGAGCCGATAACAAAGAGAGGGGTGTTCCTTATCACTTCAAGGAGATGACCTTCAAAAAAAGTACTAAGATTTCGAAGCGCTTCACTACTTGTAGAAAATATCCCATCAAGCGCCTTCTCTCTTACTAAACGATACACTTGCTCCCTCAGGTCATTACTAACCTCAGGACAGATTGAGTAATAAACCACGCTGTTTATCACCTCAAATCCTCCCTCCTCCAAAAGCGCAGAAAGCTCTGCTGAGGCGTTTTTTGCTTGAAAAAGAAGGGCTTTTTGTCCCCTTCTCTTCTGTCCAAGCTGCGCTAAAAACTCCTCTCCAAGTGATTTTGAAGTAGCGGTTTTCCCACAGAAACTGGCCTTAATTCCAAATTCAAAGAGAGCCTCTTTCGTTACCTCCCCCACTACGGCTATCCCTACTTGAGAAAGCACCTTTAGTGCCTCCTGATTTTCCTTCTCCAGGTAATTACAAACCTCTCTCACTCCGTTTGCACTTGTAAAAAACACCCAATCTCCTGTTCGAAGTGAGCGCAACGCCTCTGCAAAATCTCTCTGGAGAGAAGCTTCAACTGCACAGATCTCAAGTGTGGGAAGCTCCACTACTTCTCCACCGTTTTTAACAACTATTTCTGAAAGAGATGCTGCCTGGTGTTTGGGGCGGGTGTTTAGAAATCGATATCTTCTAAAGGGAGGATTCATTTTGTCAGACTTATTTCGTTACTGTTGTCGATTGAGAACATAGTCACAAAGCTCTCTAAGAAACCAAGCCCTTTCACCGAAGGGTTTTAATATTTGAAGGAGCTTACTGTGCTCCTCTCTTGCCCGGTCCTTACTTCCCTCAAGTCCGATCGCATGGATGTAGGTTGTCTTCTTTTCTTCATCTTGATCAAGGATATCATCTGTAATCTGAAAGAGAAGCCCGAGACAACTGCCAAACTCGGCTAAGATGCCGTAAAGACTTGGGTTTTTGTCAAAAAACAGCCCTGGAGCAGCAGCGCTTGCAGAGAGCAATGAGGCTGTTTTTTTCAGATGAATATTTCGAATGTCCTCTTCATTCAGCATCTCCTCTTTGTCATACGCAAACTCCATCGCCTGTCCCTCACACAGATCAAAAAGGGTCTGGCTAAGAAGGGAATTTAGTTTGGTAATCATCTCTGGATCCTCTCCAGAGGAGGAGACGATTTGAAATGCTTTTCCAAAAAGCGCATCCCCTCCAAGAAGTGCTAACGCTTCTCCGTATCGAACATGCGCGGTTGGCTTTCCCCGTCTTAAAGTATCATTATCAAGCGCGGGAAGATCATCATGGATCAGTGACGCTGAGTGAATAAACTCAACTGCGAGACTAAAAGGAATCAACCTTTTCTTATCCACCTCTATAAGTTCTGAAACAGCAAGGGTTAAGACTGGTCGAACTCGCTTTCCCGGAGAGAGCACGGCATAGCTCATTACTTCAGAGAGTGGACCACTGTTTTCAAGAGAACTGACAACAGCAGATTCAATAATCTCTTGTAACTGACTGTAATTATTAGAGAAATTTACGGACAACTGGATAATTTCCTGTGTTGTTGTGCTGTTATTAGTGTACCGCCGTGGTACAGTTGGCGCACAAATGTAATCGCTTAAAGAGAATCGCTAGCGGTTCGACAAAGTCGTCGAAAGATCTCGCTTAGATCGTTATCTGAATAGAACTCGATCATCAGCTTCCCCTGCCCCTCTTTGCCACGACTGCGCATTAAAGAAACTCTTGTTCCTAGTTTGTTTTTTAAATCATTAATTAACTGCTCATCTTGAGGGGAAAGTTTATTTCTTCCATTTTTTCGACTACGAGGTGTACCACCGTGGTACACCTCTTCTTTGTCGCCATTTAAGAGTGTCGTAACCCGATCTACCTCTTCTTCAAGTTGTGCTCGGGTGAAATTATCAAGTTGAGCGATAAATTCTTTTCTCAATTCACGATTCGAAACTTTCGCTAAAACGAGAATCTTCGTCTCTGAGGCACCGTTTATTAACGCTGCTTGAAGATCGTCTGGGAGATCGAGAACTTCAAGGCTTCTCTGAACGAGTCCTTTTGAAATGGAAAGCTTTGAGGAGATCTCACGAATGCTCAATTTGTAAGCATCTCGTAGTTGGCCAATAGCGATCGCCCTCTCCATTACGGTGAGATCTTCTCGTTGGAGATTTTCTACAAGCTGCTTAGGAAGGGTTACATCACTACTTTTATCATCGTCTTCAATAACTGCGGGGATCGATTCTAATCCAGCAATTTTTGAGGCACGAAGTCTTCTCTCTCCAGATACAAGCTTATAGGTTCCCCCTTCTGTTACTTTAACAAGTATTGGTGAGATGATTCCGTGTTCTTTAATTGAATCAGCGAGCTCTTGAAGTCGCTCTTCATTAAATACTCGTCGCGGTTGATCAGGATCAAAATCGATCTCGTCGATTAAAAGCTCCCGATAAGGGCTCCCCATCTTTGCTCGTGATGCAAGACTTGGTCCCCCAAGAAGTGGGTTTACACTGAATTTAACCTTCTTTTTTGCCACGGCTTAGTATCTCCTCTGCAAGGCTAGCATAATCTTCAGCACCGCTTGAGCGGCGGTCGTATTGAAAAATTGAGTCCCCCTGGGCAGGTGCTTCAGCAAGGGCAACGTTTGTGCGAATGACAGTTTCAAAAACAAGATCTCCAAAATATTCGCGCACCGTATCGGCAACACTCCGCGCCAGTCTCCTTCTTGAATCATGAAGACAGAGAAGAACTCCACCCACAGCAAGTAAGGGGTTGTAGGCACTTCGTACCTGGTCAATCGTATCAAGAAGCTGCCTTACGCCGTGAAGGGCTAAAAACTCACTTTGAACAGGAACGATAACTCGTGAAGCAGCAACAAGCCCATTGAGGGAGAGCATCCCCAGTGAGGGTGGGCAATCAATGATCGTGTAATCATAGTCATCAATTACCGGTTGAAGAGCTTTTTTAAGAAGTAACTCACGACCGATAACACCACCAAGCTCTAAATCTGCAGCACTTAGTAGGAGGCTTGCAGGAACGATACTTAAGTTCGAAGAGAGGTTTATTATTGCTTTTTCAATCGGGGCGTTGTGCCTGAGCACATCATACATTGTAAGCTGCTCACTCTGATCATCTACGGAACTTCCAAAATGAGCAGAGAGATTTGCTTGAGCATCAAGATCAATAACAAGCACTTTTTGACCTCGCTCAGATAGCGCGGCGGCCAAATTTGCAGCGGTGGTAGTTTTTCCAACTCCCCCCTTTTGATTCACTATTGCAAAGACTTTTGCCATGGCCACCTTACAGCTTCGTTACTCAAGAGTTGAGATTTTGGCAGAGGTTAAATTAAACAATAACTGGTTTAAACTAAAGCTTCCAAACAGTAAAGAAACCTACCTAGTGGCCAAAAAGTAGCGTGCTTTGAAATAATCATCTTTCAAAAGCTCGCTTATAAACGTGATCAGTACTTATTTCGAAGCTCGAACATTCCCAGAATAATGCGATCTTTGGAGGTCAATTAAACCACGAATATCTGATTATATTAATAATTTCAATATGTTAGAATATCTTGTGGTTTTTGTTTGGCTGCTGTTCGTGAAATGGAATAACCAAAAATGGTCAAATAGGCGTGTATTGAAATAAGGGTTCGAGTAATGAACTAAGAGACTTTACTAAAATAGAGTTTCTTACCCACGGTCATTAAGGGTCTGAAAGAAGATTTTATAAAACCACAGAGTAAGTTTAGAAGTAGTGGCCGTTCAATCGACCTTGGACTCAAAATTGGCTTTTATGGACAGGAACTAACTTAATGACCGTGACCACCTACCGTTTTCTCCGGAATGTTTGGCTATCTGACTCATGTTAGAGGCTCCAGAGAGCCTTACATAAAAATCTCGCGCTTTTGGTTTCACAATGTCGAGAGTCGAAGTAAGAAAGTTAGGCAGGAGAATAAAAATCTCATGAAATGAGATAAGTGCTCAAGTGAATTGACTTCAAGTCCATCGTGATCTGAGCCCAAAAGATTCGGGAATCGAAAGAAATTTTCTGGCTTAACTTACTAGAAAGATTGAATAATTTCTCTCCTAACGTACGTACTTATAAAAAAACTTCTTGTTGAAGAACTATGATGTACGTTGTACCAAAATAACAAACGACTTGAAGTTAATTTAAAATTTTTTTGTTTCATTTTTTTTCATGCAGCAAACCCTCTACCAACAAAGAGCCGAAGATCGTGAAGTCTCCTCATCCGAGGTAGTGCTTACCTCACGTGATGAGATGAACCTTGCAGAGTTTCCCCTCGCGGTTCTCTCGACACGCACAAACTCAAAGGTAAAAACCCTTGAGTTTCGTGACAACCAACGGCTCCCCAGTGGGGAGGTGATTGAACGCCAGTGGATTATTACCGGGGCAGACAAGTTTGGACTCCCCACCGCTACGGATGATGATGTCCTTCTTGGCTTGATGCGGTTAACGATGGATCAAGGGTTTCGAAACCGAAAGGTATATTTTACCCGGTATGAGCTTTTAGGAATCTTACGCTGGACCACAGAAGGGCGAAGCTACTCCCGCCTTACAAAATCACTTGATCGCTTAAGCGGGGTTCGAATTCGGGCAGCAAATGCGTTTTTTGATAATGCTTCAAAAGCCTATCAAACAAGAAATTTCGGAATTATCGATGCCTACGAAATAAACGATGGGCGAGGGAACAAAGCCCTCTCTGGGGCTGAGGCTTCAAAGAGTTATTTTATTTGGAGTGAGGCACTTTTTCATTCTTTTAAATCAGGGTTTATAAAAAAGCTTGATTTAACCCTTTATTTCTCACTTCGAAGTGCTGTAAGTCGAAGGCTCTACCGGTATCTTGATAAGCATTTTTACTACAAATCAAGTATTGAAAAACCACTTGTTACCTTTGCCTTTGAGAAGTTAGGACTTTCTCGAAGTTATCAATACATCTCCCAGATTAAGCAACAAATTGAACCAGCGTGCGAGGAGTTAAAAGCGCTTGGGTTTCTCTCAAGTTATGAGTTTGCAGGTAGGGGCGTAGAGACCGTTGTGCGCTTTCATTCCGGAAAAGAGATCGTATCTCAAAAACATCTCCAGCAAACAGAGAGCCCTCTTCCTAGAAATCACACGCAGCAAGGAAGCTTTATCCTTTCTTCGCCCCCTGTTTTTCAAAAAGATTCCTCCCAACGCAGTTCTACTGATCTAGAATCACAACGACAAGGAGCCATTGAAGCTCTGCTTTCGCGAGGCATTCATCTCTCGCAAGCAAAACGGCTGCTCAGTGAAAAAAACGCCGCAGAACTTTTACAAGTTGATAAAATCATCTCCTATTACGATTTTCTTGTGCAAACAAATGATACGAAAGTCTCAAAAAATCGGGTAGGTTTTCTCTATCGGGCAGTAGAAACTCCACATAAATTCATTATTCCCCGGAGTTTTGAAGAGAAAATCCTTAAAAATACTGGGCGGGACTTTCCAAAAGCCCCAATCTCTAGCGGGCGGGGAGAGGCCAATCCAGTTGAGAAAAAAGAGTATCAGGAATACCTCTCTACCGAAGTCGATCGCTATCGAAAAACACTCTCTTCTGAGTCTCTTTCAAACCTCTATGATCAGGTTGAAAAGAAGATGAACTGCTTAAAAACCGCTCTTGATCGAAGAAGTCTTCATGAAGCGGTTGAAGGATGTGTTCGTGAGGAGCTTGCAAAAAAAATTGCGGTAGTAGACTTTGAAACTTGGAAAAGAAAACGAGAAAGGAATCGTAGCGTTTAGCGGGGCTGATAAAACTTAGCACCGCTCTTGGAAAGGAGAATTCATGGCTGAAGGAAGCGCACAGAAAATAACACTTGGTGAGGGAGGGAAGTTGCGAGTTCCTGACCAGGTGCTGATCCCATACATTGAAGGGGACGGGGTTGGACCCGATGTGTGGCGAGCTTCACAGATGGTGTTTGATGCTGCAATAAAACGTGCCTTTCAAGGAAAGAGATCAGTTACCTGGGTTGAGATTCTTGCAGGAGAGAAATCCTTTAATCAAACCGGGAATTGGCTTCCAGATGATACCTTAACAGCCATTAAGGAACACAAAGTTGCGATCAAAGGTCCGCTCACAACACCGGTTGGGGGAGGGGTGCGTTCAATTAATGTAACGCTTCGTCAAGTTCTTGATCTCTACGCTTGTGTGCGGCCAATTCGATATTTTCCTGGAGTGCCTAGTCCAGCAAAACGTCCTCAAGATGTAAACATGATCGTCTTTCGCGAAAACACAGAAGATGTCTATGCGGGGATTGAATTTCAGGCCGGAAGCGCTGAGGCAAAAAAACTCGCACAAACTATTGAAGAGATCTCAGGGAAAAAAATTCGAGAGGGGAGTGCGATAGGGATTAAACCGATTAGTGAGTTTGGTTCAAAAAGATTAATTGCGATGGCCATTGAGTATGCGGTGGCGATGAGATGCACCAGTGTTACCCTTGTTCACAAAGGTAATATTATGAAGTTTACCGAAGGAGGGTTTCGTGAGTGGGGGTATAAACTTGCAAAAGAGAAGTTTGCTCCCTTTACGATCTCAGAAGAAGAGGTAAACAAAAATCATAACGGAGCTGTGCCACCAGGGAAGATCCTCATTAAGGACTGTATCGCAGATAACATGTTTCAACAGGTTCAAACCCGACCGAAGGACTATTCAGTAATCGCCACCACGAACTTAAATGGAGATTATCTCTCTGACGCACTTGCTGCTCAAGTTGGAGGACTTGGTCTTGCACCGGGAGCAAATATCGGTGTTGAAGCCTCCATTTTTGAAGCAACGCACGGTACTGCTCCGAAGTATGCAGGAAAGGATAAGGTCAACCCCGGTTCGTTAATGCTCTCTGGGAAGATGATGTTTGAGCATCTTGGGTGGACAGAGGTTGGAAAACTTATTGAGGATTCCTTTGCTAAAACAATCGGGGAGGGGATCGTCACATACGACCTTGCCCGAGGAATGGAGAAACCGACCGAGGTGTCCTGCTCAGGGTTTGCTGAGGCAATGGTTTCTCGGATGTAGTGATCTCAGGAAACGTCAGCGACCTCAAAGAGCTGGCGCTGTTTTTTTTGGCAGTTCGCTACACGCTTTCTTTTTGACAATCTACAGAGGATAGCATCCACCAATGATGCGTCCTGTCTGATTATCAATAAAGCCTGACACCATGCATGAAAAACACCCCAGATCCTTTACGCAATAAGTTTCTTCTCTAATATGTGCCGCAAAAGCGTTTGAAGTACAAAACGCTATCAACATGCTTAAGAGAACAAAGGCGCTAATTAACTGTCTCATATATCTCCCCCTACTAAATTATGGTTACGAAAATTTTCGTAACTGGTAACCTTTACATCATCAACTTTCATTAATAGTTATGGCTGTTTTTTATCTACATGTGTCTCCTGTAATTAAGTAATTTTGATTTTTCATAAGATGTGACTAGAGCAGTTCCACTTTAGGTATCGCAACGACAGAAAGACAAGTTCTTGCAAACTTAAAACGGTCCGGTTTACTACTATTCATTCCCGCGCTACTTTTTTCCCCACATCTGGTTTACCGCGTCATTCGTTATGAAATGGGGCGTCTGAGCAGGAAACTCTCGACGAACTGCAATTGTTGCTGCTACCTGTCCGAGCGAACGATCAACTTCAAAACTCAGTTGATGTAAGATCGTTTCAATCCGCGCAGAGTTTTCCCTTCCCACAACTGGCTCGAGTGCTTTTGCAGTTTCTTTAGATACCCAAGCTTGAAGGGCTAGCCGCCTTGAGTCAGGGGTCATTAGAGACAACTGTTGTTTTAGTCCCGCGCTATCTTGCGGGAGGTTTTTAGCAAAGCCACTTAACGGATCGACTGTTAAGAACAGCTCCTTACAATGACCGGCCTCAGCTGGATCAACTCCAAGTTGTTTTAGACGGAGCTCAATCCTATTTGCCTTCTCCTGTACCGATTGATTTAAATCGGCAAACACCCCACTGAGATCAGGACTAGTAAGGCCATTTGTTAATTGTTGAATCTGTTGAGAACTTCTCTCTTTAAAATCATCAACGTTAGGAAGAGAGCTCCAGAGGTGGGCATTTGACCAGATCTCTTTTTGCACTTCATTTACACGAGCTAAAGCTTTTTGGGCGGTGGCGACTTTATTAGATACCTGCGGATTTTGAAGATCCTCACCAGCCCCGATTTCGATACCCCCTCTTACGTTTTCTTGAGCGACAACAGGAGGAGGGGTTTTATTCCACTCAATGATGCTTTTTTGTTCGGTATTATTTGGTTCGCTTTGATCTGAGACGCTCGCTGCATTTGGAAGGTGTAATTGATCTCTCGGAATTTTCTCTATTACTTTTGGAAGATAGGTGCCTGGACCGTCTACCCCCGCAGACGTAGCAATAGCGCGAAGCGCTGCAAAACGTGACATAAAACCCCCTTATGAAATACCGTACAGCTACCTTGTTATGGGATTTAAACTAAATAACGGAGCAAAAAAATAAGCATTGTATTAATAACGCTCTAGGTATATACTAGTATATACCATGTTTCTTTTAAGCGTTATTAAGGCCTTAGATACGAACCACGTTAAGTATGCACTTGTTGGTGGATATGCCGTATCTCTTCATGGGGCGGTACGAGGAACGCTCGACATTGACATTATTCTTCGTTTTGAAGAGGAGCAGTTTATAAAGGCGGAAGCGGCGCTAAATAGTATCGGCCTTCAAGCAAAGCTTCCGATCACCGCCAAAGAGGTGTTTAAATTTCGAAAGGAGTACATTAAGAATCGAAACCTTACTGCATGGAGTTTTGTAAATCCGCGTACTCCAGCAGAGCTTGTTGACATCATTATTACCCATGATCTTTCGACCCAAAGAACAAAACGTGTTCGGGTTCAGCAAACAAGTATCTCCCTTCTTTCATTGTCAGATCTTATTCGAATGAAACAAGAAGCGGGTCGACCACAAGATCTCGCCGATATTGAAGCGCTACAAGAATTAAGTAGAGAGTAAGAAGAGATGAAAAGTGTTCAGTTTTTTTCTAAAGAGTATCTTCATCATTCAAAGAAGCTCTCTCCGGATGAAATAGCACGTTTTCTTGAAGATTTTCGGCTCATGAATGAACGGCCAGAAAAGAGTAAACTCATTAGTATAAAAATTCCCCAGACCCTTCTTGCTGCGTTTCGGCATAAATGTGATCTACAAAATGTGCCGTATCAGAGTCAGATCAAACGACTGATGAAAGAGTGGATATAATGAATAAGAAATATGAAGGTAGCTCTAAGGTCATTCCGATCTTATTTGAACACAGAGTTGAATTTTAAAATCTTTACTCTGTGTAACCCTGTGAAACTCTGTGTTCAATCCAAATTGACCAGAAGTTACGTAGAGCAACTCTAGCTAGCCTCCTCAACACTCACCACTGTGTTGACGGAATTTGCAATGAAGCACTCTTCATGGGAGCGGTGATGGAGATTCTCTAGTTCCGCACTATTTGGAACTTTGTCTCCACTAAAGGTGATCTTTGGTCGCAAAACAACTTTGGTGATCGCTAATTTTCCTGCGGCGTTTTTTTCTAATAATCCTTCGGCGGTGTCTTCGTACGTATCAACAACGAACTTTGCTCTTGAACACAACGCCAAGAAGGTCAGCATGTGGCAACTTGAGAGTGAGGCGACATACGCCTCTTCAGGATCGATGTTAGCGGGATTACCCCGATAGGCTTGGGTTGCTGATGCCGCTATTTTTACTCCGTTATCAAAGCGCCACTCATGATCGCGGTTATATGCATCGTAGGTAAATGTGGGGGTAGCTCTTTTCCAGTAAATCGCAGCTGTGTGATGTGACATATTAAACTGCCTTTTTTAGTAGGAAGTGTTTGGTATGGATCGTGCTTATCCTTTAATACTCCACTAGTAGTGTGAAGGATTAGTTCAGATGACAACGATATTTAATGTAGGCTACGAGAAAAATCAAAACAGGATCGACTCCCCAAGGGGTCGCTCCGGTAATGATACGGCCACCCATGGCTCAAATCAGAAGGATTTCTCTGAGCTCCTTTCAGATATTGAAAAGCGTGCTGCAAAATCAACTCCTTCTGAAGACTTAAAGCAAGCTACACCCTCCATAAATCCTTCAGGTGAGATAGTTTCTAATCTTAACACCAAAGAGCACGGTATGCTTGAAGCAGACCTTCCTCCCTTAATAAAGAACGCTACTGCAGTTTCTGGAAGTGGAAGTAGTGGGGTTATTCATGCCTCGCTCCGTGTCAATCCGGTGAGCGAGAGTGTCAAAAAAATATCAGCGGTAGAAAAAGTAGAAAAGCCGATCACCCCACTTTTTGTAAGCGCTAAGAGGGTGTACCCAGATCGAGCAAGTATTAAGCCTTATAGCGATTACTCTCGTCAGGATATAAAGGAGATTATTAAGACAGCAGGGAAGTACCATGGTGTAGATCCTGAGCTAAGTATTGCGGTTGCGAAAGCAGAGTCATCACTGAGGCCACATGTGGTGAGTAAAGATGGTCATGAAACAAAGGGGCTATTTCAGCTTCTGGATCAAACCGCAAGTGAGATGCTTGTTCGTTACAAAATGCCTGCAGGTTATGATCCCTTTGATCCCCGACTCAATGCACACTTAGGAGTGGGGTATTTACGAAAACTCCACGACATTTTTAGTCGAGAAACATTTTTAAGACCGGGATTAAAAACCGTGCCGGCTAAAAGTGCCGACGATTTGGAAAAACTTGCCATCGCTGCCTTTAACGCAGGTGAAGGAAATGTTGCAAAAGCACAAGCGAAGGCACTTCGTTTAGGAAAAGATCCGACAAACTTTGAAAGCATCGAACCGCACTTACCCGCGAGTACTCGGGCTTATGTGACGCGTGTTGCAGAACTTCGAGCCGCACTCAAACGGGAAACTCCATTTCAAAATATCGCCTAAGACGCTGATCACAAAACCTGGCACGAGAAGTGCTAGGAGTAGTCTTACGGTAGTAGCTGTTTGGTCAGAGCAGTTTAGCGATACATATCTTGAGCGTTTTATTGGTTAACATGCACAAAAGTGCTGAAACCTATCTCCGTGCTGGATACGGATCGAGTTCCTAGGAGCAGTATCGGTTGTAGTAGAGGTCTCGGAGGAGGTGTAAGGGTGTCAAGGAGGGTAAGAAATGGGTACAATTAATATACGGACTAACGTTTCCTCGCTTACTGCGCAGAGAAACTTAAGTTCAACAACGGATCGTTTACAGAAAGCCTATGAGCGGTTGTCGTCCGGTTTGCGAATTACCAAAGCATCAGACGATGCTGCTGGACTTGCGATCGCCGATCAGCTGCGTTCAGATTCTCGAGTAGCTACTGTCGCCATACGAAACGCAAGCGATGGTGTTTCGATGATCTCCATTACTGACGGTGCGATGGAGCAGATCGGAAACGTATTAACAAGGCTTGCAGAGCTTGCTGAACAATCAGCCAACGGTGTATTTAGTAACACCCAACGTTCTGCGTTGCATTTAGAGTTTCTCGCGCTCTCAAGCGAAATTGAGCGAATCGCCTTAACAACTGAATTTAACGGTGTAAACCTTCTCTCTGGAGGAGCACAGACGGTGTTTCAGGTAGGGTTTGATGGGCAGACTACCTCACAGGTATCCTACTCTGCAGTTTCTGCTACCTTGGCATCAATTGGGTTGGCAGTTGAGGGGAGTTCTATACCGTTGTTTTCGATCTTGGCGGCAACGGCGAATGAATCTCAGATCTCTGCACGATCAGCTCTTGATGCTATTAACCTCGCCATCGGAAGTTTGACAGCGTCTCGAGGAACATTGGGTTCTACCGAGAGTCGGCTGAATGTGGCGATTAGTAACTTGCAAGTGGCTCGAGAAAACTTCCTCGCTGCAGAAAGTCGAATCCGTGACGTTGACGTAGCGTTCGAAGCGGCGGAACTTACGCGACTAAATATTCTCCAGCAAGCAAGTGCTTCAGTATTAGCACAAGCAAATCAACAGCCAGCCTTGGCGTTGACGTTGCTGCAGTAGACAATTAAAAAAGACTATTAAAGAGGCAGTAGGGTAGAACGCTACCCCACTGCCTCTTTGTTATTCCCAAAGGGTAGGAATGACACTTACCCCCCTTTTTGATAGTATCTCTATCTACACCCAGTGCTACTACAGGAAGGGGTAGCGACGGATTTACCGTATTTGACGATAGTTTTTATCAAATGCTGTTTGCCCAGCTATCTTCAGAAGAGAGCTTTTCTTGGTGCGGCTCTTGCCAAAGTTGGCTTACGTCCTTATCTTCCAAGGGGTGCTTACGAGATGATAGCAGACTTCAAATAGATTAATTACGTAAGAGATAAAAAGATGTTTCGACAAGTTGTGTTTTTTCAAAGAGCATCAAATTTTTGGGGTGGGCTGACTTCAATGTTTTTCACCCTCGGAATTTGTTTTGTGGCACTTGGGTTACTGATCCTTGAGTTTCCACGGATTCTTGCGGCTATGGTTGCTAGTTTGTTTATTGTATCTGGGATGTTTTTTCTCGCCTTTGCATGGAAAGATTGGCAGTTTAGGCGGGGAGTTACTAAAAAGGGTGGGCAGTACTGGAGTAATTAACTAGTTATTTCAGTAAGTTAAGTATTTTTCTCAATTCAAAGATTTCAAGTTTATCTAAAGATTTTCCCATAATTTCTCGATTAATTCCTTAGGCATTCGCGTGCATAATAAGGCTGGAAGGGGGTTAGCCACCGGAAAGGAGAGGTTATGGTATTGAACATTCGAAAAAACGAGCGTGGAGCATCGTTACTTGAGTATCTGCTACTTGCAGCTTCTGTGTTGCTTGTTTGTTTGGCAGGAGTTGCAAACTTTGGCCAATCGTTAAATCAAGATCTGGAACATACTGCAACAGAGATGGAAAACGCGATGCACGGCAATTAAACATTCGAGTTGTTCTAGCACTAGTCAACGCGTCCTCACGATAAGATTTTAAACACTAAAAGCAATTCCACTTTAGCTGTAACAAGAACCCCTGTCGTTGCGAGCGGAGGTTTCCCGGCTCGCAACGACCGGGGTTCTTGTTACAGCTAACGTTAGGAGGATTCTCACGGCCATTAAGTTAAAGATTCTTTATTAAACCACAGAGGCGCAGAGACACAGAGGAAAGGGATTTTATTAATCTTCTCTGCGGCTCTGTGTCTCTGTGGTTCTATAGATCTTTCTTTCAGATCCTTAATTTAATGGCCGTAGGATGGTTCTAGCTTTTAAAGTATTCCGACCAGCGATCGTCGACGAGTTTTTTTGTGTTTGGATCACAAAAAAGTTCTTCAGGATAATTTGGCTTCATTCGCGAATCAATGACGATCGGAGATTCAAAACTTGGATGTAAAGCTCGAAGAGATACCTGCTTTGCATAGATATCTGAAGCGGGCTCAAATCGAGTAAACGTACTCCAAAGAAATGAGCTACTTTCTTTTGCAGTAAATTCAGCGTTATCGCAGAGGACTATTATTGGCCACTTTGAAAATGCGGGATGATTTGCAAGACGTTGGGGAGCATCTTTATCCGCAGTGTAGCTTGGTCCACTGATGACAAGACATCCCCGGCAAAACACAAAAACGGCATCAATATCATTTGGTGGTGTTTCATGAAACTCAGCAGGGAGTGAACGAATTGGGTTTCCAATTCCGAGGAGCACCCCTTTACTCCCTTCATTGAGTCTTGGACCGGTATAATCAAGAGTATCCATCGAAGTGTGAGAAAATACGTAGAGATCGGAGCGAAAATCTGCTCGTTCAAGAACATGCTCAAAGACAGAGCGGAAATCTTTTAAATCAAGTGCTTGATCAACAAGAAGGAGAAACTTTGTTAGTGACAACTGACCTTCTCCAAGGATTCGAAAAGCGCTGACCATTGCTTCTCTCTTATAACGTTCTGTAATTACGGCAGCAGCAAGGGAATGAAAACCGGTTTCGCCGTAACTCCAGATATTTTTTATCGTGGGCATGACGATTGGAAAAATTGGGGCGAGGAGTTCCTGTAAGTAATCGCCAATAAAAAAATCCTCCTGTCGTGGTTTTCCAACGACGGTTGCCGGATAGATCGCGTCTTTTCGATGAAATACTGACTGGCAACGAAATACGGGGAAATCATGCTTGAGCGAATAATACCCGTAGTGATCACCAAATGGTCCTTCTGGAAGAGTTTCTAAAGGATCAACAAAACCTGTAAGCGCAAACTCCGCATCCGCAAAGAGGGGTAGGGAACCAGCAGGGTTTTTTGTAACACGAAGCTTTTCCCCAAGCACAAACGAGGCAAGGAGAATCTCTGGGATATTTTCAGGTAATGGAGCAATAGCGGCAAGAATTGTTGCTGGGGCGCCTCCTACAAAAACATTCACCGGGAGTTTTTTCCCTAACTCTTTTGCACGGGCAAGATGAAATCCCCCGCCTTTTCCGATCTGCATATGCATCCCGGTGGTTTGATCGTCGTAGCGCTGCATGCGATAGATGCCGAGATTTGAAATGCCAGTCTCTGGGTGCTCAGTGTACACGAGAGGGAGTGTTATAAACGGTCCACCATCTTGTTCCCAGGTGGTAAGAAGAGGGAGCTGAGATAACATTGGCGGGCTTTCATGGACCTCAAGGACAGGAGCATTTTTAATTGAGTCGCTGCCCAAAGAGAAGAATTGTTTGAGCAGATTTCGTTTCTCCCAAAGTGCTGAGTAGCTTGGGGGAAAAAGCTCCCATACGAGCTCTACGGCTTGCTGAACAAGAGCAGGACCGTTTTGACCAAAGGCGAGATCCACCCGTTTTTTTGTTCCAAAGAGATTTGTAACAACCGGATAACGACCTCCTTTTACCTGAGTAAATAAAAGAGCAGGTCCGTTTTGTTCGATAACTCTGCGATGAATTTCTGCAAGCTCTAAGTGTGGGTCCACTGGCGCATGAATCTCCACAAGCACCTTTTCTTTTTGAAGTGCTTGGAGAAAGCTCCGAAGATCGCGGTAAAGAAGTGACACTCGGAATACTTAACTTACCGTTTTGTTTTTTGCAGCGTGAGTTGCGATAAGTCCGTTTCTTCCAAAAATCGAATCTTCAACCACTAACCAAGCTTCCCCTGACCAGTGAAGCTTGATTGAAATTATCGGGGCATCTGGTTGTTTATGCTTTTGAACAAGAACCTCTGCATCGTCACCATGAATTTTTGTCTCAACAAGATCGAGATCCACCAGGGGGTGAGTTGTCGGAGTGGAGGTGTCTCGAAGTAATGCTAACTGAGAACGGTACTGATCTTTGGAGACCCCAATATTTTTTGAATAATCATCCCAGACCACCGCAGATTGAAGATAGCCGATATTGGTTTGAATGACGTTATTAAGGTACTCAAAGGCGACCAGGGCTACGGCAATCTGCATCTCTCGTGTTGGCTTTGCTGAGCGCATGCTACTACAACCACTCAATAAAAAAACGATGATGAGAATTACCAGCACCTTCTTTGTAAACTTTGAGCGAAACATTTTTCCTCTCCTTTTTTCCTTAAGCGTTAATGCGTAATTTTTCGTTCTCGGTTTGTGTTAATCCGTGCTCTTTTGCTTCTGGGAACTTATGAGATTTTTCGATTGTAATTTCAAGACGTCGCATTCGGGTCAAGAGCTCTTCAACGAAGTGTCGATTGACAGCAAGCAGATCCGCTAATATCCCAAGTACAAACATCTGCACAGCGATTACAATGAGCACACATCCTACTACTACCGATTGGATATGCCCCTTAGCCTCAAATGGCACAAAGAAATAGTAGTACCCAAATCGAGACAAGAGGAGAAGCCCAGGAAGCAAGAAAGCGATGCTAAAAAATAAAAATGTTTTAAAGGGCTCATACACAGTAGTCAGCCGGAGAATTGTTGCCACAGATTTCCGCACCTTACTGCTTAAACTCGTAATTAATCGGGAATCTCGCGTTTTTCTATTCGGGCTTGCTTTTATCCAGGCGATCTCTAAACCTTTTTTTCTCGCCTGGATCAAGGTGTCTACCGTGTAGGTATAGTTTGTAAAAACATGAAGTTTTAAAAGTGCCTCTCTACTGTAGGCACGAAAGCCACTGACGGCATCTCGCGCAGGCTCTCCTGTCAAATACTGGATAGTGCGGTTTCCGAGTCTTTGTAAGAAACGTTTGAGCATAGAAAACTCTTCAACAGCTCCCGGATCTCTATCTCCGATGACGATGTCAGCGCGTCCATTGAGGATCGGTTCGATGAGTGTTGGGATAAGAAACGATGGATACTGGTTATCTCCATCAGTGTTGACAACGATGTCCGCGCCATTTTTGAGTGCATTATCAATCCCTAACTTAAATGCCCTTCCAAGCCATCGACGATTTGGCGAACCAACATTTACGACATAATGGACACCTAATTTACGAGCAACCTCAGCGGTTCCATCTGTAGAGCCATCATCAATGATCTGATACTCGAGGATATCGACTCCAGGAATAGAACGAGGCATGTCGTTAAAAACAAGGGGAAGAGTGCTTGCTTCATTGAAGCAGGGGATCTGAATTACCACTTTCATTTGGGCTTTTATAGCTTCCATCAGTATAAACTTCAAGAATCTTAGGGGCTCCACAGTGTTTCCATAGTGTCTTCGCAAATACATCGGCGGCAGGAGACCGAATATCTTGACTATGCTTCTAAAAATTTGTAGGGCTTAGGTTCAATTACTAAATTGCGGAGCTTTCTATGAGAGTATTGTTCTTAATAGCCCTATTTGTTTTCTCTCCTCTGTTCTATCCCACCAAAGCGTTTGCTTATCTTGATCCAGGAACGGGAAGTATTTTGCTACAAGCTATCCTTGCTGGTGTTGCAGGAGCGGGAGTTGTTTTTAAATTGTTCTGGGGGAGGATTATGGGATTTTTTCACTCAAAGGGAAGTAAGGATGCCTCCAATGAGGAACTCTCTTCTGAGGATGAAAACCAAACTCCAAAACGGGCCGCTTCAAAGTAGTTTATATGTCTGTCCTCGGAGTGAAAAGCGTAGAAAGCGCTCCAGAATTAATCTATGAGCCGGGCTCCTTTCGTGATCGAGAAGGGAGGGTTGTCTATCGGGATGGGGAAGTTTATCGGGTGCTGAGTAAGAAAGCATACGATGATTTTCTCTTTCTAAAAAAGACACATTTCTTTCAGAGCTTTCTTAACACCGGTCAGCTTGTTGCTACTAAAGAGGCGACGTTTGAGGGAGTGCGCTTCGACCAAGAATGGCACGGAGTGTTACGACATGAACGAATTCCCTTTCTTTCTTATCCGTATGAATGGAGCTTTAGCATGCTCAAAGCTGCAGCACTTTTGCAGCTTGATCTCTTGATTGCTGCGCTCAAGGAGCAGATGACATTAAAAGATGCCTCTTCTTTTAATGTTCAATGGCAAGGGTGCCTCCCAGTATTTATTGATGTTTGTTCCTTTGAAAAATGGCAACCGGGAACTCCCTGGGCAGGGTACCGACAGTTCTGTCAATTGTTTCTCTATCCGCTGTTTCTTCAGGCGTATAAGAACGTTTCTTTTCAACGATGGCTCCGAGGGAGACTCGATGGGATTGAAATTGAAGAGATGAACCGCTTACTTGGCTTCTTTGATCTTTTTAAAGGAGGCGTTTTTAAGCATGTCTATCTCCATAATAAATTAAAAAACGCACTTTCTGGAACAAAGACAAATATAAAAGCCGAATTAAAAGCCGCAGGGTTTCATCACGAGCTTATTCAGGCAAACGCAAAACGGTTACGAGCACTTGTTTCCTCGTTGACTTGGAAGGAATCTACCTCCGTGTGGGCAGATTATGTTACGCAGACAAGCTATACCGATGCAGATGATCAAGCAAAGGTGCGATTTGTTGATACGGTAGTAAGTCAGAAGCATCGACACCTTGTGTGGGATCTTGGGTGCAATACGGGAAGGTATTCACGAATTGCTGCAAAGAACGCGGACTACGTAGTTGCTTTTGATAGTGATCATCTCTCGATAGAGCGTTTGTATCGACAACTTGCGGAGGAGGGGAATAGAAAAATTCTTCCGTTAGTTTCTGATATCTCTGATCCTTCACCGAATCTTGGTTGGCGTGGATTAGAACGAAAGAGCATCACCAATCGAGAAAAACCGGAACTCATCTTAGCACTCGCATTGATTCATCACCTGGTGATCTCTGCAAATATTCCTCTTGATGAGCTTGTTCAGTGGCTTTCAACTCTCGAATCAGATCTCGTGATCGAGTTTGTCACCAAAGAAGATGTAATGGTAAAAAGACTCCTCCAGAATAAAGAGGACATCTATTGGGACTATAGTATTGAGAATTTTGAAACTTGTTTGAGTAAGTATTATCGTATTGAAAAGAAAGAACAGCTTCAGTCAAACACAAGAATTCTCTATTCGTGCGTGCGCCAGTTTGCGAAGTGAATGTCAAACGAATTATTCTGTTAACTTCTCCAGCGATTCTCAGTTGTTATTTTCTTGTCTCGATGGAGTGGTTATTTTTTGTAACCAAACCATCGTTTCTCTCCCCTGTCTCATGGGGTGAAAAGCTCCTTGTTCTTTCGCTCTCCCCCCTTGTGGGGATTTTTTTTGGAGCACTGTTTCTTCTTGTCTTCTCTCTTCCTCTCGCCGTGTTTTTTGGGAAAAAAAGAATCGTTACGTTGGTGACGATTTTTTCAGCCGTGGTGCTTACCTCCTCAATATTTCTTTTAATCGATAATTTCACTTATTCAGTATTTCATCTCGGGGTAATCTCTACCGCAGGTTCTTGGCGATTTCTCTATGGGGGGCTGTTTATCGTTTTGTTTTTTGGAATCTATAGAACGATGGCTAAAAACGACGGCGAAGAACGATCTTTAAAAGTTCAGCATAGAGTGGCACTTTCGTTCTTCGTTCTCTCTTTAGGAATCCTCTGTGTTTCAAACTTTCGTGGGGGCTCAATAGCATTGAATGAAACTTCGCACCCAAAAAATTCTCCTCACGATTTACTTCCAAATATTATGCTTATCTCCTCTGATGGTTTAAATGCATCGAATTTATCGCTCTATGGGTATGAACGAAAAACGACGGAGTATCTTCAAAAACTTGGTGAGGAGAGTCTCGTTTTTGAAAATGCATTTACCAATTGCGCTAATACCGGGTGCTCACTAGCTTCGATTCTTACTGGGAAACTTCCTACTGAGACAAAGCTTCTCTATCCCCCTGATATTTTGCGAGGAAGTGCCGCGTATGAACATCTCCCCGGAATTCTTCGTCGCCAAGGGTACTACAACGTCGATATTAGTATGAGGCACTATGCTGACCCTTACGATCTGGGAATGAGGGATGCATTTGATGAGGCAAATAATCGACAGATCCGTGAGACAAAATTTAGTTTTTTTAAGCGATTTGGACTTGTTGAGTATTTTCTAAGTCAGATCTATCACCGACTTGAAGATCGGCTGTTTCATGCGTACGGAATTCGAAACATGATTAACGAGTACGATCAGGTCGTGCAGGCAAACTATATTCATCAACTGGATCCCGAAAGGATAGAGTTAGTTTTAAAAAACATCACCCGTCTGCCGCGCCCCTTTTTTATTCATCTCCATCTTATCGGAACCCATGGACCAAAGTATCTTCCAACCACCCAAATGTTCTCAGGAGGAAGGGAGCAGACAAAGGAATGGATGAGAGATTTTTATGATGACGCCATTCTTGATTTTGATCACTATCTAGAGCAGATGGTTTCGTTGCTAATAAAAGAAGATCTTTTAGAAGATACCTTACTTATTGTGCATACCGATCATGGAAAGGGTTTTAAAACAGATGAAAGACTTCCCTTACTCGTCCGGTTCCCGAAAAAAACATATCAGGGAAGAATAACCCGGAATGTTCAGAACTTAGATATTGCGCCGACTATCTTGGACTATCTTGGTATTGAAAAGCCCCACTGGATGGAAGGAGAGTCGTTACTCAAAAATGGAGAAGGGAAACAACGCCCAATCATTAGTGTTGCTTCAAATAGTGCATTTCACAGGCGGGGCAATAGAGGATTTGAGAAGTTCCCCTCACTTTCCCCGATACAGAGTATCGGCTCGATTGGTAGTGTGGTTTGTGATCAGATATTTCAACTCGATTTTAGAAAAAAACGCTTTGTTACTAAGCACATCAAAGGACACACTGCTTCATGTCCCAAAAAAGAAATCCCTTCAGGAGAAGAAATGAGAGGATTCTTACTCGGGCACCTTACAGCAAAGGGGTTTGACCCAGCACTTTTCGCTGGGGTTCCGTAGAATCTTATGAGCAAAACGGGTTATCTCTATTTAATTGATCTCTTCATTCTTTTTGTTTTTGCCATTGCCTTGAGTGTTGTTGGGTCTCATGCATGGAACAAACATATCTACCAGCAGATTACCAAAAACCTTTTATCCAAAGTATCCTTGAAGGAACCCGCTCGGGTAGGAATACCATTTGAAATGAGAGATCAGGTCTCATCGTTTCTCAATCAGAAAATTACTCCGGTCTTGTATCATGAGGAGAGGCTCTCCCTACAATTTTTCTCAGTTCATCAAGTCCCTGCAGCGATAATGAGAGAAGATGTTTTACAACAATTCCCTGACGTTTCGTCTCATACGAGTACTTTTAAAAACTGGCATCTTGTCTTTTTTGATCTGGAAAAAGCCGCGCTTACTCCTCTTCGTTCTGGAGAGGAGATTCCTATCGAATATAGCCGACCGTTTCTCTATTCGCCGCTTTATGAAAGTACGATGCTGAATGTGAATGAGCATCGACAATTTCATTACGTTCTTACAGAGGGGTCGTATCGTTTTTCTGTGGAGGCATTTGTCAGAAATAAGAAAAATGAAAGCGTAATTGAGATCGCGGTGAAGAGTCATAATCGGGCGATCGAGCAAAGCTCATTTACTTTAAAACGTGTAGTAGAAAACCCCTTTCGATTAGACTTTCGCTTTGATCTCAATGAAGAACAAAGGAAAGGAACAAAAAGTAAAGAGGTCATAATCGATCTTATTCATCGCAGTACTAGCGAAACAAAAACAAAAGCAGTCATTCACCGAGTTTCCTTGGAGATGCTATGAAGGGTTCAATACTGGTGGCGTGTTTTTTGGTAGTCTCAATATCGGCCTTTTTAGCCTTTCGTATAAAGGATGCTCCGGATGAGGGGAATCACCTCCATATGGTAGAGCATTATGCTGTTCAATTACGGCTTGCTTCTTGGAAAGATACTCAGTACGGAACACATCGTGGACATGCCTATCATTTATTTTCTCCTGTGCCGTATCTGATCTATCTTCCCTTTGCTTGGATATCAAAACACGTAGATACCGCTTCAAAGAGAACCGTAATTCGACTAGGAGGCTGTGTCTATGCATTGATTCAATTTTTTCTCTGTTTAGCGCTAACGCAGCAGATATTTTATTCAAAAACCGTATCGTTATTATCAGCGCTAAGCATTAACTTAATCCCTCAACTTCGCTATATTCATGGTTACATAAATGCAGATTCATTTTCAATCTGTGCCGCGACATTTGGAATAGTTGTTCTCTTTCGTGTAGTGCAAACCACGAAGTTCCATCTCCGAGAGGGAGTTCTTGTTGGATTAGCACTTTCGCTGATTGCTCATGCAAAATACAACACTTTTCCTGTGGGAGTTCTTCTCTTGGGAGTTTTTCTTTATCGCATGGTAAAAGGATCAGAGAAATTTTCTTTCAAATGGCGAAGCATCGGTCTTGCTCTTGCTCTTCCCCTCGTATTTTCTGGTTGGTTTCATTTTTGGGTATATAAAGAACTTGGGAATGGACATATTCTTGCTGGTAAAGATCACTTAGCGCTGATGCGCTCAACATTTAAAGGAGAGGGAACGCTTGAGATTCCTGGAGCATACTTCAATGAAGAACTAACAAAACGCCGTATCAAGGAGCTTCCTTACGTATGGAGAACGACCTGGGGTGGATGGCGACAGCTTGGAAGTCTTCCCGAGTGGTATTTAGTCTCCTTGATGATGGCATATATTTTAGCACTTTTTGGAGCAGTCTTTGGAATGGAACTAAGCGGGAAGACTATCTGTCCTGGTGTCTCTCGATTGATTCTTTTTGCTACTCCAGTGCTCCTTGTATCGACATACCTTCCCCTTGCGCTCACTACGGAGTTAGCAATTCAAGGACGACTATTGTTGCAATTAGGAGCGTTCTTTATTCTCTTTGCAATCATTTTGAATTCGCAGTTGCTTTTAAAAGTAGGTGTTTGCGAAAGGTGGGCACCATTGATTCCCAGTGTTTTTTTTATAGTAATGCTCTTTAGTGGTAACGTAATTTTGTTACTGTGATTTAAAGACCGATCGTGAAATCCGGGGTTTTTAGTGCCTTTACTTTTTTGTCTCGAAGATCAATATTAAGCACCGGCAAATTAGATACGCTGGAAAATTCAGATACACGATACTATACTACACCGTGAAATAAGGAATGCCATTGAAGGTACCACTTCTTGATCTCCAAGCTCAACTTGAGTCCATTCGTCCTGAACTAAACCCGGCGATCGAGGCAGTAATCAATTCTACTGCCTATATAATGGGACCAGAGATAGGAAAGCTCGAAAGAACTATCTCTACCTACTGTGATTCACAGTTTGGAATAGCGGTTTCTTCGGGGACTGATGCCTTGTTGGTTTCGCTGATGGCACTTGATCTCGAACCCGGAGAGTTCGTTATTACCTCACCGTATTCTTTTTTTGCGACCGCAGGTGTTGTTGCAAGGCTTCGTGCCACACCTCTTTTTGTCGATATTGATCCGCTGACCTATAATATTTGCCCGAGAGCATTAGCAACGTTTCTCGAGCACTCAGACAAAAAAGGTAAGATCAAAGCAATTATTCCTGTTCATCTTTATGGACAGTGTGCGGATATGGATCCAATAAAGGAGGTAGGGGAACTTTACGGTATTCCTATTATTGAAGATTCTGCACAGGCAATTGGAGCACGTTATCCATCAAAACACGGAGTGAAAAAAGCGGGGAGCATCGGCCTTGCGGGATGCCTATCGTTTTTTCCTAGTAAAAACTTAGGTGCGATGGGTGATGGTGGGATGGTGGTAACAAATGATAAAGCTTTTGCAGAAAAAATTACTTCTCTTCGTAACCATGGTGCAAACCCAAAATATTATCATTCGCTCATTGGCGGAAATTTTCGTCTTGATACCCTGCAGGCAGCGGTCTTGTTAGTAAAGTTTGGGCACCTCAGTAGGTGGCATGAAATGAGGCAAAATAATGCCGCCTTTTATGACCAACATATTCAGGTTGAACAGATCAAGAAACCGCCCATCGCCTATCAACGTGAGTACCATATCTATAACCAATACGTTATCTCTGTAGGTGAAAAACGAGACGAGTTACGGGCGTTTCTTACTGCCCATAACGTTGGAACTGAGATTTATTATCCAGTCCCATTTCACCTTCAAGAGTGTTTTTCCTCACTCGGCTATAAAAAGGGAGATTTTCCACAGAGCGAGTTTGCAGCGGCGCACTCACTTGCCTTGCCGATATATCCGGAGCTTACTACCGAGATGCAACAATATGTAGTTGAAACGTTACAAAGTTTCTATCAGTAAACTCAGAGAGCAGAGAGAATAGTTATGAACGTGGCAGAGAAGAAATCATATTTTGTTCATTCCTCAAGCATTATCGATGAAGATGTTACCATTGGAGAGGGGACAAAGATCTGGTATTTTAGTCATCTGCAAAAAAATGCAAGTATCGGTGCTCATTGCTCTCTTGGGCAAAATGTTGTTGTGGGAGAGGGTGTAAAAATTGGAAATTATGTAAAAATTCAAAACAACGTTTCTGTGTACGAAGGGGTTGAACTTGAAGATTTTGTCTTCTGTGGCCCCTCGATGGTGTTTACCAACGTTTTAGATCCCCGCTCTAAGTATCCCCAACGAGGAGCTGAATTTTATAAAAAGACTCTCGTTAGGGAAGGTGCTTCGATCGGTGCTAATGCCACTGTCGTATGTGGCCGCACCATTGGGAAACACGCTTTTGTTGCCGCTGGCGCAGTTATAACAAAAAACGTTCCCGACTATGCTTTTATGCTTGGTGTTCCAGCAAAGCAGGTTGGATGGATATGCGAATGCGGTGAAAAACTTGGAGCGATGAAGGATTTTTCAGTGAAGATCGAAGTAAGTTGTCCCCGATGCGATCTTAAATATGCACTTGATCAAACAAGCTGTGTGCTTCTTTCTCCCTCACCTTCAGGTCCGATACACCTCGGACGAAAGTGATCGTTCTTTGCTCGAAACGATACGCATGCTTCTTAAAATTAGCTAAGCACGCGACGAAGTGCAGAGACAACCATCATTGCCTCCTCTTCCCTCATCTCTCCAAAGATCGGCAGCGAGAGACAGGTACGGGCAAGTTTCTCTGTATGCGGAAGATTCATCTCGCCGTAGCGGTTTTTCCAAGCAGTTTGTTGGTGACATCCTAACGGGTAGTGAATTCCTGTTGCGACTCCTTCAGCTTTTAATTTCCTTTGGAGGTCGTCTCGTTGTTCATGGCAAACTACAAAAAGATGAAAAACGTGATCGACATGGCGAGAAATTTCCAGAAAGGTAAGGCCTGGTAGTTCGCGCAAGCTTTCTAGGTACATTGCAGCAACTTTCTTTCGATCATCGTTCCAGCCGGAAAGCTTAGGGAGTTTTGCAGATAGAAATGCCGCTTGTAAACCATCCATGCGCATATTCCAGCCAAATTCATTGTGACTGTATTTTTCGCTTCGCCCATGATCACGTAACGATCTCATTCTCTTTGCAAGTTCTAAATCATTAGTGACTACAGCGCCTGCGTCTCCAAGAGCGCCGAGATTTTTGCCCGGGTAGAAACTGTATGATGAAGCGATACCATAATTGGCAAGTGGCTTTTTCTTATAGAGAGCACCATGCGCTTGAGCGGCATCTTGGATACAGTAAAGATTATACTTCTCTGAAACTGCAAGAATCTCATCCAGTTCAACCGGCTGACCATAGAGGTGAACTGGAATAATCGCCTTTGTCCGAGGAGTAATAGCGGGTTCAATTAATTGAGGATCCATCAACCCATTGCGTGGAAGAATGTCAACCAAAATAGGGGTTGCACCCACGCTTTGAATTGCTTCAACAGTTGCAAAGAATGTATGTGAAACAGTGATGACTTCATCACCAGGACCAATACCTAATGCGAGTAAGATCAGCACGAGAGAATCTGTTCCATTCGAGCAACCGATAGCAGCTTTTGCGCCGGTAAAGTTTGCCCACTCCTCTTCAAAATGTTTTACTTCTGCACCAAGAATAAAATCACCTTTACCGACAACTCGATCAAAGGCAGTTTGGAGCTCTGATTTCATCGACGAATGCTGTCTACTGAGATCTGCAAAAGGGACTCCGCTCATGATCTATTTTCCTTCACTTTAAGAGCTAGTTATTATTTGATGTACCTACAAAAATAACACCGTTCTCAATACCTTCTTGCGTGCCAAAATACAACCACGGTCTGTCCGCCTGCTAGCTATAATAGACACTGCCAAATGACGTGTGATATGAGTTCTGCTCCTACTTAAAAAGCTGAGGCTTTACAATTCATGGTTAGGTGGTTTTCTCTACAAAGCCGCATCGGGTCAAATTTTGTCTGGATGCTCATCGGAAACGTATTCTACTCGTTTTCGCAGTGGATGATATTGGTTATTCTGATGTGGTTAGGGGATGTAGAAATGGTGGGCCTTTTTGGGCTCGCACTTGCATTGAGCGCACCATTTTTTGCATTTTTTAATTTTAGTGCCCGGGATTTACTGGTTACGGATATTAATCGTGACAATGAACCGTGTACGTATTTTCATCTCCGCTTCTTTACCTCGATCATCTGCTTTATTGTCATTATGGGTGTTGGTTTTACTTACACCAAAGATGTGGAGCAGTGGCAGGTGATACTTCTTGTTGCTTTGGTAAAGGTTGTTGATTCCTTCCACGATATGGTCGAAGCACTTTTTCAGCGCAAGGAACGCTTAGGAGAAGTTGCGAAGTTTCAAATCATCAATGGAGTACTCAGTGTTCTTTCTATTTTGATTGGGATGTATTTTTTTAGTGATTTAATATCAGCGTTGTTTTTTCTCATTCTTTCGCGTGGAATCGTGCTGTATTTCATTTCAAAACGTGCGCGCACGTTTCTTGCTGAAAATCTTTCATGGAGAGAACTTGCTCAGCCAATTAGATATCAACAGCTCTTTTTACTTGCAAAAAAAGCCTCGCCTCTGGGTGCAAGACGACTTCTGGTTTCTCTTAACACGAATGCTCCTCGATATTTATTAGAGCGTTTGCAAGGTCTTGGTTCGCTTGGAATCTATACGGCGGTGAGCTACTTTATGTACATCGGCGTGACGCTCTGTGAGGCGTTAACTGCATCGGCACTTACTCCGCTTGCTCAAACGTATCATGCTTCTCGAAAGCGGTTCATATTTTTTCTAAGGGGGTTGTTATTATTTGCACTCAGTATCGGTGCGGTTGGTATTGTAATCAGCTTTGCCTATGGGGATCAGCTATTGTCGCTCATTTATGGAAAAGATCTTGCACACTCAGGAAAGATTCTCGGAATCTTCATGGTTGCTGCTGCAATGATGTATCTCTATGGATATCTCAACGCAGCAATTACCATCATGAGGCGTCTTCGAATACAAGGAGTTCTTGCAGGAATATCGCTGATCATAAACGTTTCTATCGGACTGCTCCTTATCCCTGAAACTTCCACGGAGGGAGCAGCATATGCAACGCTGGCTGGAAGTGCAGTCTTTTTTGTTGGTGCCGCCGTTATTTTTCTCATCAGCCTTCGCGAAGATATTCGAGGCGAGCTTACTTTCTCAGGCGGAAACCAAGAAAAAAAAGTGGTTTAAGGCGATTGAGCCATCCAATTCCGGGACGAACTTTTGTATACTCACTATACACAGCAGTATCAGGATAGATTTTTGAAACAGGGACTTCGGTCACTGAATACCCTTGCTGAAACACTCTGAGTGAAAAATAATACTCTAGGCACTCACTGAGCCATGGCTGATCGAGATCTATCTCCGGATCATCAAGGAGTTGTAAGCGATAAGCCCGAAATCCATTAGTTCCATCAGTAATCTTGACTCCGGTGAAAAATCTCACAAGAAGTGGGTAAACCTTTGTTACGATCCGACGATGACGAGGCATTTTTCCGGATCGCCCACCCGGAAGATAGCGAGAGCCTTGGACAAAATCATAACCTTGTTCGATGATCGGTCGAAGTAATAATGGTAATTCTTGAGGATCGTCCTTTCCGTTCCCGGCAAAAACGCACACAATGTCTATTCCCAGCTCTTTTGCCTTCCGAAGTCCATCTCGAATAGCCGCCCCGATAAAGAGTTGTTTCTCGTGACGGATGACCTGAACATCTCTTTTTTCTAATTCAGTTGGGGTCGAATCAGTTGAACCATCATCAACCACGATCACCACATCAACATGTTCTCGTGGAATGGCATCAAGAACTCGTCCGATAACTTTTTCTTCATTATAGACAGGAATAATGACTGCGACTCGCGGTCGAGCTTGAGCGTTCAATTCGGGAGATGCAACTGCCGCAGCTTGAGAATTTATTGGTGGCATGCCTCGTTAACCTCACCTACTTCCACAAGAGAAACTTCTTCTCGTCGATGCTTTGTTGTTTGTAATCGAATCTCGTCAGCAAGGCGTTGTACGCTTGACAAACTTACCGGATTTCGCAGCCATGCAATATACCCAAAAACACCAGCAGTGAGCAAAAACATTCCATAAAAAGCAAGTGAGAAGCCGACAGCAGATGCGCTCAAATACGAGAGTGCTTCTGTAGAGAGAGTATTTCCCCGAGGAAGTACACGTGTGAAAAACTCCTTCATTGCTTGCTCTCGTGGCCCTAATCCTCCTACTGAAATAGGAAGAAGTGCTGCGATATTTGAAATCGTGATACAGAAAACAGTTTCTTTCAATGTCATATCAATCCGTAAGGCTTGAGCAAGGTAATATGCGTGAAAGAAAAGAAAAAGATAAGCTGAAAAAGTTAAGGCGATCGGAATGATTACCATCCTACACTTAAACTGTGAGAAGCTATTATAGAAATCAGAAAAAAATTTACGGCTGATTGCGAAATATGAACCAATAAACGGCAAGCGCTTAATCAGGTCGTACAGTACAAGGGCAGAACGGCGGTGAAGAAGAAGGAGGAGGGAAAGGAGAAGTAGGCCGCTAACAATCTCGCACGGGGTTTGGTATGGTTTTGGAAGGAAGTTCTCTTGAATACAAATGATTGCGATACTAAAAAGCATGAGTAAGTCACATAAACGATCCGCAACAACACTAGAAAGTGCCTGCGAATGATTTACTGGCGTTTCTTTTTCAACATAGAAAACCTTGATAAATTCACCAAGCTTTGCTGGTGTTACAAGAGAAAATAGCTGGCCGATAAGATAGATGTTAATCGTTTGAAACAATCGGAGCGGCAATTTTTGTATTCGCAAAAAAGAATACCACCGAATACTTTTACTGAGACCAAAAATCAGTAAACATATTGCGGAGAGAGTAAGAGCTTGAAAATCAACATTTGAAAAAACAGATAAGAATTGCTGAAAATCAAGCTTGTAAATAATTCGCGCGATAATGACTACGCCAACGAGCTGTAGCCAACTGAGCTTCTTCATGAAGAACCTGTAGGCCGATGAAGTTTTTGTTCTACCCACTGTTTTGTGTGTTCTAACCCTTGCTCAAAAGTTACGGATTCACGAAAACCTAAGCTCTCAATCTTCGCTGTATCTGGAATCGGACGAAGATTTTCTCCCGGACGAGAGGGACCATATTGTGGTTTCATATTTACCGGGCCATATTTGCTAATAATCATCTTGGCCAATTCACCAACTTCGATGCGTGTTTTTGAGGCAACATTAAAAACTTCTCCAAGGTAATTTCCTTTCGCAAGTTCATTGAGCAGTAAAAAATTAGCCTGCACGTCATCTTTTACAAAAGTAAGGCATCTAATCTGCTCTCCAGTTCCAAAGATAATTGGAGGTTCTTTACGAAGTACACGACCAAGAAAGATACTTACCACGCCTGCCTCCCCATCGAAGTCTTGTCTTGGGCCAAAAACGTGAAAGTAACGAAGGATTCCTACTCGAACCCCAAATTCGCGCGCATAGAATTGGCAGTACCGTTCTGCTGTGCTTTTACTGATTCCATAAAGGGTGCTTGGGTTATGAGGGTGTTGCTCCTTCATTGCATCATCTCCGCTTCCTAGGACAGAGCCTGTAGAAGCGTGAACAATAAGTGTATTATTTCCCCGCGCGGCTTCAAGCACATTGAAAGTGCCGATTACATTTGTTTCCAGATCAATTCGAGGTCGGGTGCGTGAAACAACAAGCTTGGAAGCTGCTTCATGAAAGACAATGTCAGCTGAGCGAACAAGAGGAGAAACAGAGTCAAAATCTCTTACATCCCCAGCTTCAATTTTCACCCGAGTATTATTCTCAAGATGGGTAATATTGGTATTGTGGCCGATTACAAAATTATCAAGCACAATGACTTTTTTTGCATCACGCTTTAGGCATTCATCAACGATATGACTGCCAATGAATCCTGCACCACCAGTTACAAGAACTGTTTTTCCCGTTAGTTGCATCGATTTTTTTACTCGAAATTCACCTTATCTCAAGGCTACTGAAGCTCGCCTTGACATTATCCAAGCACCAGTAATATTACAAGTCTACTGTGAGAATTAGTGGGGATGGTTTATTTATTGGGTGCGTATTCTTTTCTCCAGCCAGCGCGTATAACTGATTGCAAATAAAGGCGATTACAGAAGAAGGATTACTCGGTGTCACGAACAATAAATTGCGCACTGATCGGCTATGGATACTGGGGTGCAAACCTCCTGCGCTGTTTTTCCTCTCTTGAAGGATGCGATCTTATTGCTTGTTGTGAGCCGCGAGAGGAGCAACATAGAGAAATAGAGAAGAAATATCCACGAGTTCGATATATCGATCGTTCTTTGGATGATCTTCTGTCCCGATCAGAAATTGAGGCGGTAATCATCGCTAGTCCTGCAAAGGAACATTATCGGCAGGCAAAAGCAGCGATCCTTCGAGGAAAGCATGTTTTTGTTGAGAAGCCACTTGCTACGACCGTAATAGAAGCCAAAGAACTCGTTGAGCTTGCACAGCTTCAAAACGTTAAGCTCGCTGTGGGACACACCTTCCTTTACAACGATGCCGTGCGGTGGGTTAAAAAGTTTATTGATGACGGTGAGCTTGGCCAGATTTATTACGTGTATATGCAGCGTTTGGCTTTGGGTCAGGTAAGGCAAGATGTCGATGCGCTATGGAATTTAGCGCCACATGATCTTTCTATTGTGCTCTACTGGTTTGGTGAGCAGCCCACGGAAGTAATCGCAACCGGGATGTCTTACCTGCAACAGGATATTGACGATATCTCCTTCGTAAGTCTTCGCTTCCCGAGCGGAAAGTTTGCCAACATCCACGTAAGTTGGCTTGACCCGAGTAAGACCCGAAAGGGGGTACTCGTTGGAAGCAAAAAGATGGTGATTTATGATGATACCTCTCTAGATCAAAAAATCACTGTTTTTGACAAAGGAGTTGAGCGAAAAAGTGTAAAAGATACTTGGGGTGCAAGACCATTTCACTCTTATGATCAGTTTGCGCTGATTCAACGAGCAGGAGATATTGTCATTCCGAAACTTTCATTTCGAGAGCCGCTTCAGGTTGAAGCAGAGCATTTCATTCATTGTATTGTGAACAATGAAAACCCACTTACGGATGGTAATTCTGGTGTTGACGTTGTTTCGCTCTTGGAAGCTGCGAGCGAATCTCGTAAGCTGGGAAGAACGGTGACATTTGGAGACTCATCTCCAGGGGCGCCCGGGAGTGATTCCTTGCATCAAAGTCCTTTTCCACGCACCGTATCCAAGGAACAATAGCATTCATTTTCGTTACCCATAACGAATTGTGGTCATGTACTAAGTGTTGGTAAGAGAGCTTTGGAACATATCGTCTTTGTTAGTTTCCATTCTCTTTGTCAGACGATAAAGAGCCACAATTGTGGCGACCCAAAACATTGGCAAAAGTGGTAGGCTGTACCGTGGGAGATGGTAAGTTACCAAGCTATAAAAAGCATAGCAGTAAGCGGTTGGTAATAAGAGAATAAAAAGTTGTCCATCACGTTTCGCAATTGAAGCAAGGAACAACAGTAATGTGCTTCCAAAAAGAATAAAATCTAGTCCACAGCTTTGCATTCCCATGCCACGAAACATCACCGGGAGGGTTACTGCAAGATGTCGAAATGGATGCGAAGTAATTTTTTCTACTGCTTCTCGAAGTAATAGTTTGTCTGCCACCACCGGACCATGCTCACGGTTTAGTTCCAATCGGCGAACTCTTCCGGTTCGATAGAAACTATCTGGATTGCCGCGAATAAGGCGATGAAATGCGGGATCATTCTCAAATGGTTTTCTTAAACTCTGTAAAAAAGAACAGTTGCTCCAATAACAAAACGCCGCAAAAAACTCTTTTTTATTCATGAGATCTTTCTCCGCACGAACGTTGAGCATCGCTCCAGCACGCTCTGTAATGTAGAACCGATCAAAATGGAGGTAGTTACGCACCATCCAAGGAAGCACAACACCCGCGAAACAAATCAAAAATATCCCTGAAGTTTTCAGCCATTGTTGATAATGAATCTTTTTGCTTCGAGATAAACCAAAGGAAACGATTATAAAAAGCCATGGGAGGTAGTAAAAAATGGGGATCGTTAATGTCAAACAACCGGTAAGAAATCCACTCAATCCATAATATCTATATCGGCCACTTCTGTATGCCATGAGCAGTGCGTAAGAAAGGATTGTAACCAAAAGGGCGCCGAAATTTTCCGAATAAAATTCATTCTGATAGTCTAGGAGAATCGGATTAAAACCAACGCTCAGGAGCGCAACAAATGCGGGAAATCTTCTTTGTGTCAAAATAAATACAATTTTATAAATGAAAATCGAAGTGAGCCAGAGAAGCAACAGTTCACTGTTTCTAAGGGGATTAAGGAATTCAGGTTTTACAATCTGTTGTTCGTCAAGCGCGCGCAGTTTGGGATTCAATGCAATGTTGAGAGCGAGAAAGAAGGGATAGCCTGGACCACGATAGGCGCTTGGGGAGCGGTTGCATGCTTCTGGGGCCGGTTCCTTACTGCATTGTACATCTGAGATTACTCCGTGATGAACTAAATTGTAAGCATACATTACATGTTGAAGAGCATCATCTTGGACGTATCCTTTCCGACGAAAGCCTAAGCCATTGAGCCAAAAAAGCACGACGTAGCAGAGAAAGAGAAGAAATATTATTCGTGTGCTGTATCTCATAGTTTCTTTTTAACGCTAACGTTAAACCACCAAATTAACCGGTTGCTTCAATGGTTTTCCTTGCATTGTGTCAGCATTTTGGCCTGCAACTCACCAAGCAGCCTTAGACATACTGTTACCACAAGTATAGAGATTCCCAAGATCAGCAACCAACTCTTAAAAATGGAAGCAAAATCTGAACGAAACAATCTACAGAAAACAATAACGACTATCCAATAACTCAATCCTCGCGGGTGGCTGTCATAATATTTAGCGATATAACCAAAAACCAAGCCGAGTAAAAAAGGCCCAAAGTGGGAAAAATTAAGCCAAGCCTCGCCAACGGCTGAAAAACCAATACCACCACCAAGAGCAACAAAGTTTGGCGAGAATAACTGACCATAATATTCGGCAAGCGTTTGTACCGGCTCCCAACTAAGAAAACGTGGGAACAATAATTGCAACGGAGTAACGATATAGGTCTCTCCCAGTAACCAAGGGGAGGAGCCCCAGTGACGAAGAAGGGATACCGATATTTCATAGGGACCGATCCCCTCAAAGTTAGAAACCGTCACAGAGGGTAAGTCTAAAAGCGCAGAAGCCGAGCCTCCAAAAAAAATCATCTGGGATAAACTGCTCCAGATTAATTTCCAAAAAGCAGCAAAACAAATGGCGAGTACTCCGGTTACAATTCGCCCAACTCGTGAAATCGGTATTTCATAACGGATGAGAAAGATGAGCATGAAAATTACAAAAGTCGTTCGACCACCAGTGGCGAGTGTAAAAAGAAATGAAGCAAGTACTATGAGAAGCGCTTTCCGTCGGTCGTTAATCTCATGAACATAAATAATATTAAGCGCCTGAACGAATGTAGTGAGGATCGTAAAAAACTTATATGAAACATTTGTCGCACCCAAGAGCGCGGCTTCGCTTCGCGAAAGGCTGCCGATGAGCACCACTGAGGCTACGAAGACCAACGTATTTAAAGTAATCACCACCCAGAGAGGGGGAAGAGGAAGTTCCAATAATTTCCACCTGGGGTTTTTATGAGATCCACCCGGCAGAAAGTGGTAGATTAAAAAAAATGAGCCGCCAAGTATCAGATAATGAAAAAATGTAATTCCTATCTCATCTCCGAAGGTTTCATCTCCGAGATTAGGCATGCCACCGACTGAGGGAGAAAGTAATTCAGGGAAAAACATCAAATCCAACGGGACACAAAACGTATAGTATGCCCAAATAAGGATAAAAATGTTGTGCAATGAGTGCAGGTTGAAACGTTGCGAAAGCCCCCATACCAAGAGCATTACGACAGAAGTGGTGGTGACAACAAACATCGGAAGTAAGGAGAATATCATGTAATGGCAATTATAGATTTTTCCAGAAGTATATAATAAACATGGATTTTCTTATGAAAGCAAGGAGATGTTTTAGGTAATGAAGGTCCTCCACATCATCACTGGTTTGCACGTTGGTGGTGCTGAAATGATGCTTTTTAAATTGCTTGCACATATGAATCGGGATGAATTCGAGAACGAAGTTATCTCTCTTATTTCTCCCGGCCCCATCGCTCAACGTCTTGAGGAGATTGGAATTGTTGTCAGAACTCTTAATATGAAAAGAGGGGTTCCTGACTTATCAGCAAGCTTTAAACTTGCGCGCTATATAAAAACTTTTTCTCCAGATATTGTTCAAACATGGATGTATCATGCCGATCTTCTTGGTGGAGTCGTAACACGATTGATAAGTAAGGCTCCCGTTATTTGGAATTGTCGACGAAGTGATGTGGAGATTTCACGAACAAAGAAGACAACATGGATGGTAATGAAACTCTGCGCGTGGCTTTCATACAGTGTCCCAAAGGCAATTATCTGTAACTCTTCAGCAGCAAAAGAAAGTCACAAACGTTTGGGATATAACACCAAGAGATTTGAGATAATTCCTAACGGTTTTGACACAACGGTGTTTCGTCCTGATCAAGAAGCACGAGCGCAAATTAGAAGGGAGTTAAATGTTGGGCCTACAGAGATGCTTATTGGGATGGTTGCGCGATACGATCCTATCAAGGACCCTGAAAACTTTTTAAATGCAGCAACGGAGCTTCGAAAAAGTTGCAAACAATGCACATTTCTTCTTTGTGGAGAGGGTTTTGATTCATCAAATGCTGAGCTTATAAAAATTATTGAGCGATTAGATCTTGCGTCTCATGTGCGTCTGCTTGGGGAACGAAAAGATGCTGAGAAAATTATGGCAGCACTTAATATCTTTACCTTATCCTCAAAGAGTGAAGGTTTCCCAAACGTGGTTGGAGAAGCGATGGCTTGTGGCATCCCATGCGTGGTTACTGACGTCGGAGATTGTAGAACGCTTATCGGTAGCAGCGGTATCATTGTTCCGATCGGCTCTCCTGTGGCGTTAGCACAGGGCTGGGAGAAAATTATCGTCATGAGTCGACCGGAACAAGAAGCCTTAGGCGCCGCCGCTCGGGTCCGAATAGAATCTTTTTTTAGCATTCAGGCGATTACAAGCAGATACGAAGAGTTTTATCGGAGACAGAAGAGGGAGGCAGCATAGTTGAAAAAAAGTGCTCTCTCGAGCCTAATGAAGGGTTGAGGAGAGAAATTCTCTCTAGAAGAAAACTTGCTATTGCCTACTAATTCCGAGTATAACTTTTTGGATGTCAACGAAAGAGCGGAAACGGCTCGAATAATACCGCTAAGCTAGTGTTTAATTAGACATATGAAATCATCAGTCGTTCCTGAAGGTGGGCTTAGAACCACAACTGAAGCAGAGATCGGAGAACGAATTGCGGCGCTCTTTAACGGAAATAACCTGATTACAGAACAGAATCTCGAGAACTTTCCCAAATACATTCGCCGTCAAAAGGTAACACGATTTCTTACGCTCTATGAGCTTTTTAAACTTTGCCTCCCTGTCAAAGGTTCAATCATAGAGTGTGGAGTGAATCAGGGGTTTGGTTTAATGAGTTGGGCACATTTTTCTTCTGTTCTTGAACCAAATAATCTTACCCGGAGAATATATGGATTTGATAGTTTTTCAGGGTTAAATGGAATTACGCAACGAGATCACAGCAAGCAGTATTTGCCACAAAAAGGAGATCTTGCGGCTAATTCTTATGATGAAATCTTGCAGCTCATCTCTATTTATGATGATAACCGGTTTCTTGGGCATGTTGATAAAGTACACCTTGTCCGGGGAGATGTTCGTGAAACGATCCCAACTTTTATTGAAAACAACAAACACACTGTCGTGAGTCTTTTGTATTTAGATCTTGATCTGTATGAGCCGACAAAGATTGCTCTTGAGTATTTTGTTCCCCGGATGCCGAAAGGAGCTGTTATTGCATTTGACGAACTCGACAATCCGATTTGGCCTGGCGAAACAGGGGCTCTACTCGATGTGCTAGGACCAAATAAATTGAGGCTCCGGCGTTTTGATTTCGATCCTTATGTGGCGTACGCCTTCATTGACTAATCTGGTGTTTTAACCGCATTGTCGTTTAGGCATCGCAGCACCCTCATCTGCGGGTTTCCCTGTAGTGGCAATGGAGTTACTTCCTGGAGGAGGATATGCAAGTAAGGCCTCTTTTCGGCTAGCCATTCTTATCAGGAGTGGGTCAGCGCCAAATCCGATAAGAATTTTGACGACTGATTGCAGTGCGCGATCTTTAGAAATGATCGCAATGCAGGTAAGATAAATAACTCGAAGATCAAGGAAAAAGGATTGGTTTTCGATATAAATCAATCCAAGCCGATTTTTCCAAGGCCGAATGATGCGGCTGTAATCCAGGTCCGGATCGCTACTGTCTCGAAGTATTTCTCCCTCATCTGAGAAGACGATCGAAGCCAAGTCAGTAACTCCAGGCCGGACGGTAAGAAGCTTTTTCTCTTCTGTGGTGTACCGCTGAGTGTCCCACTGAACATTCGGTCTTGGTCCGACTAAGCTCATCTCACCTCTTAGAACATTCCAAAGTTGGCATAACTCATCCATTTTATACCGTCGAATAAAATGACCAAGCGGTGTAATGCGCGAATCCGTTGCTGATGTGGAATCAATTCCCGCACGATCTGCAAAGGCGATCATCGAACGCAACTTCACCATCTGAAACACATTACCCCCACGCCCTACTCGTTGACTAATATAGAATGGGGAGTGCCGATCTTGGAGCCATATTGCAAATGCGAGACACGATAAAATAGGAGCCAGAAAAGTGAGTCCAAGTGTTGCCGCAATGATGTCCAGTGTTCGCTTCATCTTGCTACACCTCTGTGGGGGAGCTTTTCCTCGCGCTGAAGGAACTTAGCGAGGGTTTCAAAAATACTGCGAGAATCAATTTTACATATTGATCGTAGATACTCCTGGCTTCCCACGACAGTAGGAAATCCATCTCGCAATCCGATACGGAAAAACTTTTCTGGAATAATTCCTGATTCTAATAAGTGTTCTGCGACGAGGCTTCCCAACCCACCCTCGACGGTATGTTCTTCAATCGTCACGATTCCACCTGTTTCCATCGCTCCACGTTCAATAAGCCCCCAATCTAACGGTTTTAGAGTTGGGAGACTAATCACTCGACAAGGGAGCTTGGCAAGAGCAAGTTGATCAGCGACTTCAAGCACTAACTTCAAAATTCCACCTGTCGTAATCAAAGTTGCGTTATTCCCCTCGCGAAGTACCCGGCCTTGGCCTAATTGAAAGATTTCGCCAGGCTTTTTTGTGTTTCCAGCGCTTGATTTATCGAGCCGTAGATATCCAGGACCTTGCTTCATGACCAGTGCCTGGGTGCATTCTTCAGCTTCCCAATCATCACCTGGGGACATGATCGTCAGACCAGGGAGTGCGCGCATAATGCTTATATCCTCAGTCGCATGATGAGACATTCCAAGCGCACCATAACTAAAGCCAGAGCCCACGGATACAATATTTACATTGGCGTTATGATAGAGCACGTCGCTTCGAATCTGCTCTAAGCAACGCAAAGTTGGAAAGTTTCCAATTGAGTAGGTAAACACAACGCGCCCTTCTAGAGCTAATCCAGTTGCTACCCCGGTGAGGTTCTGTTCTGCAACACCGACATTAAGAAACTGTCGAGGAAACCGACTGCGAAATTCATCAAACACCGCAAATCCGAGATCTCCAGTAAGGAGCATGACACGCGGATTGTGTTCTGCGATCTGACAGAGCCTAAAGATAAAACAATCTCTCATAAGGTAGAATGAAGCTCTGCTAATGCTCGTTCAAATTCACTTCCCTGAGGAGTGCGGTAGTGCCAAAGTACAGAGTCTTCCATGAACTTAACTCCTTTTCCCTTGGTTGTGTGAGCAATAATGCAATTTGGCTTTCCTGTTTCAAAAGGAATTTTTGAGAAAGCACTAAAAAGTTCCTGATGGTGATGACCATCTAATTCCTTTACTTCCCAACCAAAGGCCTCCCATTTTGCACGGAAGGGCTCAAGTCCCAACGTTTCTGAAACAGGAGCAAGGCTTTGTATCTTATTATAATCGATGATTGCCACCAGGTTATCAAGTTGATGATGTGCAGCAAATAAAATAGCTTCCCAATTTGAACCTTCGTCACACTCTCCATCACTCATCAACACAAAGACTCGATGAGTCTGTGCATCAAGTCTTGCTCCGTATGCCATTCCGGCACCGACCCCAAGCCCATGTCCTAGAGATCCCGTGGAGAGCTCCACCCCAGGGATACCTTTGTGAGATACATGTCCACTAAGATCGGAACCATTCTGATAGTGTGAGAGGAGACGTTCAGGCGGGAAAAACCCTCTTTCCGCCAGGGTTGCATAAAGAGCTGCTCCAGCATGACCTTTGCTCAAGATAAAGCGATCTCGAGCAGGCCACTGAGGATTGGTGGGGTCTACCTGCAAAACCTCTCCATAAAGAACGGCAAGAATGTCCGCAATAGAAAGGCTAGAAGCGATATGCGAGCTAGAGCCTCGGTTTGCCATTTCTAATGCGTGGATTCGAATCCTTTTTGCCAGCTCCTTCGAGCTGATGGGATCGGGCACAAGGCCGTCAAAACTACTAGCCATAAAACTTTCTTATCACCGTACAAATATGTCGAACATCTTCATCCGCTAGAGACATGTTCATCGGGAGCATCAAACATCGTTCAAACATTTTTTCTGTGAAGGGAAGTTTCACCTGAAATCCCAGCGCTGGAAATTCATGTACCGCTTTTCCTCCCCATTGAATCAAAGTGCCCACACCTTGCTCACGAAGAAAATTCTTTAAAGCATCTCTCAGTTCGGCCTCGATCTCATAATTTTGAAAGGTATCAAAGTGATCACTGTTTGCATTTGGCCCGGGTGGGAGAACAACTTGGGACGTTGCTTCTAGTTCTTCTTGATAGATTTGAGCGATCTTTCTGCGGCGCGCAATGACCGTATCGAAAGATTTTAATCGATAATCCAATATCGCTGCTTGTAAATTATCAAGGCGGGAATTAACCCCCCACATCACAACTTCACCGGTTGCGCTTCGACCGTGATCTCTCATTAATCGTATTTTGTGATAGAGCTCTTCATTTCGAACAAGTACTGCGCCACCATCTCCTAAGCAGCCAAGCGATTTTGCAGGGAAAAAGCTAATTGCTGAGGCAACCCCAAAAGTGCCTGCTTGTCTCCCCCTAAAACGAGAGCCAAGAGCTTGTGCCGCATCTTCAATAAGGAGGAGATTGTTTTCTTCGGCGATCGCCATCAAGAGATCCATTTCTGCGGTTCGCCCATTGAGCTGTGTAGGAAGGATCGCTTTTGTGCGTTTTGTTATCGCTTTTTTCACTGAGTGAGGATCGATCAAATGATCAGCTTGGCATTCAACAGGCACCGGCGTAGCACCCGTATGGTGAATTGCAGCAGCAGTTGCCACAAAGGTGTGTGAGCAAAAGATTACCTCATCACCAGGACCAATCCCTGCTGCTCGCAGAGCGATAGTTAGTCCATCTGTGGCATTTGCAACTCCTACCGCGAAGGGGGACTCTGCAAAGATCGCCAAATTCTTTTCAAACTGTGTGAGATCGTTTTGCAGGACAAACGCTCCTCTTCGCCCGATATCAGTAATAATCGCAAGAAGAGATTCTTCTTCTGAACGAAAGGTATGAGGATAGTCAAAATAGGGAATTTGCTTCATAAGGTCTTAATAATCTCCAACAATAATCTCAGCTTGACCATACTGATTAAGCCGCACTACATAACATAAGGGCACTTGTTTTGCACTCATTTGATGATATTTTATTACATAACAAATTCAAGGCTTACAGAGGAGTGGAGAATTTGTCTTCTCTTTATCCTTCTTCTATAGTGTCAAAAATACAGTGCTAGAGTTCATAAGAAAGAGTAATGCAAAGTTCCAAAGAACGACCGATGGAAGAGATCACTGTGGTTAATTCCGGTCGAGAATTACTACCAGAGGATCCGTGGAAGGCGACTGAACGGGAGGTCTATCAAGAGCTTTATGCGGCCTCTCGTCACTTTACTTCGCCAGAGGTGCGCGAACAGATCCTCCATAGGAGTGAAGATTTTTTTCTTACCCGGCTTCGTGCGATCTGTCAGGGAGCACGAATTCTTGAGGTTGGCTGTGGAACTGGAAAACATAGTATCTTGGCAGGTGCTTTTGGTGCTGCTTCAGTAATCGGTATTGATATCGCTCCAGCGGCTGTGCAAGTTGCCTCGCAGGGAGCTTTTGAGCGGGGCTTGCATCAAAAGGTTTCGTTTCAGACGATGGATACGGACACACTCAATTTTGCGGATGATAGTTTTGATGTCGTGATTAACCATGAAGCATTTTCGAGTTTTAATCTTCCCTCTGCACTAAAAGAGATGTGTCGGGTGCTAAGTCCTCGAGGGGTTCTCCTTGGAATCGAATGTTTGGGTCATAACCCGATATTTAACCTCAATCGGTCGGTTGGAGTTTGGCGCGGAACGCGAACTCGATGGGCGGCTTCGCACGTTATGAAAACTCAAGATTTTACTCTACTTGAAAGTTCATTTTCAAGGGCGGAAAAAAAACATTTCCATTTTTTTCTGCCTTGCATTGCACCCCTTCGCCACCTCCTTCCAGAAAAGCTCTGTAAGAAACTTTTTGCTTTGATTGATGAGCTTGATAAGGGTCTGATGCAACGTTTTTTGTTGCTCGAACCATATAGCTTCAAGATGGTGTTTGAATGCTCAGGTCCGCTTAAAAATGGAGATACGCGGAAGACATTCAGCGGCTAATATACCGACACACGCCAAGAAAAGACCAAAGAAAACTCCGAAAAACAAAAATTCATTAAATCGTGGTGTCACAGGTTTGCCATCGAAGACGGGACTTGGTCCTACAAGGATCGAGGCTGCATAGGTATCGGCGATTACTAACTGTCGCTTCGTTGCGGCAAGCTTTGAGCGCATTTCAGAGAGGTTATCGCGAGCTTTTGCTTGTTCTAATGTCAACAGCGCATGAAATGCTACATTTTCTCCAGAAAGATTCGCTGTTTTTGTTTCGAGATCCTTTATCGATCCTTCTAATGAAATGCTCTCTCTTGTTATCCAATCAAGATAATCGGTCCAATTCTTTTTTACCATAGTAAGAGGGAGGTTTAGTTCCTCAACGAGCTGTTTGGCGACGATAGTGAGGTAGTGCTCTGATTCTCCAATCGTTGTCCCGCGAGCAGAGATTGCTATTGCATCACTGTCTTTGACATAAGCACCAGAAGTAGGATGCACAGAATTTATATAAGGCAGCTTTCTTGTGGATCGACGAGCATTGGTCACATCGTATTTTTCAATAAAACTCGAGGTAACACTCGCTACATTTGGAAACACATTAAATGCGTCATCGGTTATTTTTGGAATTATAACGACAACCCTACTTTCAAACTGTGGAGGAGTAAGATAGTAGCTCACCACGCTAGCAGTAATAGCAAGTATCAAGAGCGATAAAAAAAGCAGGTATCGTTTGCGGATTGAAAGTAGCAGAGTAAATGGTTGCAGCTCAACTGCTTGACGCTCGATATTTACCACGTTCGATTCTTGCTTTTTCAAAACTTCTAACATTGTCAAAGTAGTTTACGTTCTTTTAGACTCAATTTTTTCATAGCATAAGGAGGAAATGGATTCAAATTGAGGTCAGAACGATTGCAAGCGACTCAACAAGATTGTGGCTTCTCGTGGGGGTGTGTTAGTGCAATGACCATATAAAGAATCGATAATTGATCGGTGCCATTCCAGACAAAATTGTATGACGCAATGTCAGAAAATAATCGATAAAATCTCCGTTAATCTTTTTAGGGATGGAGTGAGTTTCTTTATCCCTTATCTAGCCGTGTATCTTTTTGGATGGGTTTTGAATCTCAAAATATCTATCATTCTTTCGATTTTTACTGTCCTTCATGTGGGGTTTTGTCTGCTGTTTTTGCTTTTTTGTCTCAAGCGAATCTCCTCTTTTCAAGTGTTCGATGTTCTTTTTTGGCTACTAATTTTCTTGCTGTTATTTCTCCCAGGTGCGTACCTAGAATACCCTTCTGATCCATGGGAGCATGTGAGGCGGATTTTTTCTTGGACCTCTGCGACAACAATCGGTGAACATGACCTAAGGGGAAAGTTTTCCTATTTCTTTTTTTGGAGCTTTTTGCGTTTTATTCCGTTACTTTCAAGGCGAGAAGCCCTTGATCTTCTTAGTGCTTGTAGTCAGCTCTTACTTGCGTATCAGCTTTATCTTTTTGCAAGAACACTGCGTTTTTCAAAGTGGAGCGCCTATGTTCATGTTATCGCTTTTTTTTGCATTTTTGGCACAAGTTCATTTGGAGTTCGTTACTATGCACTTTCTTCGACAATTATTGCCTACGCAGCGTACTTTCGAGCACTCACCGTATTGATAGAACTCTTTTCTGGTCAGTCAAGCAGATGGAGAGAGATCGCAGCACTTTTTTTTCTTATCGCCTTTAATCATCAACAAGAAGTGATCTTACTGTTTTGTAGTGGAACGGTAATTTTTCTCACTACCGCCTACTTACAAACGGACTCGAAGATTTTAAGGAAGAGAATTCGGTATCTTTTTCTTTTCGTGTGTGTACTGAGCATCTTAGCCAGCACCGTCGCTCTTCAAGTATTTCCAGAACTTAGGGGGAATTTGGGGAGGCAATATATTTCGTCATTTGGAACTTTTTTGATTTTTAATTCAAAACTACGGATTATAAGCACGCTTGGAGTTTCAGGGATAGTTGCCTGTGTAGTCTCCCTCTTTTGGGTTCGTCGACAGCCTTTGCTCTCTTTGCTTACGTTAGCCCCCGTTTTTTTCCTATTATTTCCCCCAATTGTTCTTCTTGCTTGTCAGCTTTTTGATAAGAACGTTCCGGTTTATCGATTACTCTTTGCCATGCCTGTGTCGTTTATCTTGGTGTGTGTTGTTGAGGAGGGGTGGATCCTTCTTATAAAGTTTTTTAAATGGCGAAGAGGGGAGAGTTGTCGGTATCTCGTAGCGTTGGGTGTGGTGTTACTTCTTACTGCAAAGCCCTCGAGTCCATGGTACGGACGTGTTTTTTTTCAACTTCATATACCTGAGCCTTCTCGAACCTTTGTGGTTGCCGATCAGGCTGCTGCATGGCTTCAAGAGCATCAGGTATTTAAAAACAATTGTTATCTACTCGCAGATGAGCCGACAAATTTCGTGATTATTAGTCATCTTGGACTTGAAAAATGGGTTGATCGGAGACGTCCATGGATTCGCCGTTCAAGTTTGCGAGATGAAGAGAGTTTGTTACTCTTTCTTCAGTCCTCAGGGCGGCCCGTGTGTGGAGTGCTTGTTCCTGAAATAGAAAAATTCCCTCCTTCTGGCCACTCGCAGATGGCAGTGCTAACGAGCCATTGGAAAGATCAGGCCGGGGATCTTCGTTGGTATCTTTCTGAGGATCTGATCAAAGCAACAAAGCTTCTTCCTACTCATGGCTGGAAGAAGCATCAGGTTTCGCCATATTATGTTTACTACGAAAAACCAACGACACAAGGGATCAGTAACGATCACCTACCGCTTTCTGAGTAACTTGTTCATTAAGAGAGGGATGAATAAGTTCGTCAAGTCGGCTTAGCGCATCTACTTTTCCTTGTTGAGCAGCGCTTACTAAGGCATCTAGCTTTGATTGAAATAAAAAAGGATCAAAACTAACCCCCTTTCGTTGACGATCTCCACGGGGAAGAATTAATATATCAGGATGCTCTGTGTTTAATTCATCGCCACAGAGATAGAGCTCCTCAAAAAGCTTCTCTCCCGGGCGAAGGCCGGTAAAGACGATCGGACTTTCGTTCTCGGTTCGACCAAGCAAAGTCCGCAAGCTTTCTGCTATGGAAACAATTCTTATTGGGTCTCCCATCCGTAAAATGCAGACATCTCCAGATTTTGCGACAGTTGAGGCTCTCAAAACAAGCGCGACTGCTTCTGAAATCAACATGAAGTATCGGGTCATCTCTGGATGAGTAATCGTCATAGGCTCGCCATTGAGAATTTGTTTTTCCAGCAATGGAATGAGGCTTCCGCTACTCCCTAAAACGTTCCCAAACCGGACACTACAGTAATTTCGGCCAGTCCGTTCACCTGCTTCCGTCACAATGAGCTCACATACGCGTTTTGTTGCTCCCATTACACCAGCAGGATTTACTGCTTTATCGGTGGAGATAAGCACAAAAGTCCCCACACCGATCTCTCCGCTTAATTCAACAAGGTTTCTCGTGCCAGCAATATTATTGAGTATCGAGGAGAAAGGATTGTACTCTACAAGATGAACATGTTTGTATGCAGCAGCGTGAAACACGACTTCAGGCTGGAATGTTGCCATCATGGTTTGCAGTGAGGGGCGGTCCTTGATATCCAAGAGGAGGGGAGTAACAATTCCAGAAAGATCAGAAGAGAGGCGGAGCTCTCGATCAATTTCGTATAGATTATGTTCGGAGTGATCGAGTAAAAGCAATTTTCTCGGCTCACACCGAGCAATTTGTCGAGCAAGTTCACTTCCGATTGAACCTCCAGCACCGGTAATCAGTACTTGCTTCTGATAAACAAGTTGTCGCACGGAGACCGAATCAAGGGTCTGTTTAGGGCGCCCGAGAAGATCGCTCAGTTCGATATTTCGAAACAGGTCTGATTCTCTTATTTTATCTTTTGAAGCCGAGAATTGCGTGATAAGCCGTGGACGGATGTGAAATGCACGGGAAGCATCAACCACTTCCCGTAGGATCTCTCCAGAAACATTTGAAATCGCCACAATTAATTCCCTAATCGGATATGAAGTAAGCAGATGTCGAAGATCGTTTCGATTGCCCAAAACCTTTACACCACCGATGACGCGCCCAACCTCATGAGGTGCATCATCAATGAATCCAAGCACCTGAAAACCAAGTTTTGGTTCACTATGAAATCGGGTGGCAAGCGCACGTCCCAAAACACCAGCGCCATAAATAAGAGTTAAGCGACCAAGATGTTCGACCTGTTTTCGTGTGCGATATTCGAAAAAAACGCGACGAAACAGTCGAGCACCTGCCATCAGTGAGATCACTAGCACCATGTCAATGACAAATGTTGCTCTGGGGAGTCGCCCAAGATTAAGCAGGTAGGTTCCTGAGATAATGAGCAGCGATGAAAGCATGACTGCTTTAACTATCTTCAGTGCATCTCGTGAAGAAACAAAACGCCACTTAATGTCGTACACACCAAGGGCAACAAAACAGGTCATTCGCAATAAAAGGAAGAAGATAAATAATTGATTTAAGATAGAAACATGTTCACGAAACTCAGGCCAACCAACTCGGAGGTAGAGGCTTGCATAGAGAGAGAATGCAGAAAGCAGAACATCAAAGATGAAATGTTGATAATTGATTCTCTTTAACAATAAAAGCATTTGCAATAGTTGCTGTTGAATAGGCGGTTATTCTCTTTCTTTATATTAGTTGGAAGTGAACATCAAATATAAACTGCTAAAAACAGAGTTCTTATCAATGCACACACGAATGATAATACACACTGACTGAAAAAGATTTAGAGAGATGAGAACTACTTACGTTAAGACCTACTCACACAGTGCAAGGACCGCATAGTTATTAAGTTTTGGCACTCCAATCTTTAAGCGCTGCCCATATGTTTGTATTGGGAGCACAGAACTATCAATTGTATCGGGGGAAAAAAGTCTGGCATTGGAAGGAGGATGAGCTACCCCAAGGACATTCACAGAAATATCTTTTAGCTCATTATTACTGTAATTGATGAGATGAAGATAATGACAGGGCAGAGCTTCATCCTTGCTAATAGTTGCAACTAAATTCGAACTCGTTGTGTTTGGTTCTAAAGTAATATTTTTAGGAGTATCGACTGAATTATAAAGCACCTTTCCATTTTGATAAAGTTGTTGATGATCTTTAAAAAACTTATGGTATTGACCAATACGTTGAATAACTTTCCTCTCTTGTTCGTTTGGGAGGATCATTCTTCTTAGCGTAACTCCTTCTGGTGAGATGTAGAATGTGGAGTGAAATGCTGCGGCTTCAGCAAGCGATAATACATACCCTTTCTCCGTCATCATCGAATCAAGCCGTTCCCCAGCGAAATTTCGAGCATGCTCATATTTGATCGCTTTGACATTCCCGGCGCGAGAAAGGAATTTTTTTATTATTTGAATGTTATCTTTTCTCTTCCCATGAATAATACCCGGCTCCTCAGTTCTTTCACCAAGAATAACATTGCTGTGTTTTGTGATGTCTTCTGTGAGGCGATTAAGATATACGGGAATTTCTTGTTTTCTAATTGTAAGGATCAGATCTCGAGTTTCTTTTATAAAGGAAACTACATCCGTTGAGTCTTCTGCGGAAATATTATCGAAATAAATCGCATCGACATTGGCGAGGAGAGCGAGTTTTACTTTGTTTTTAACGTAATCACGCCACTGAGAATTCTTTAGATCTCCGATGTAGCGGCCGACATGTTTTCCACCGTAGAGGAGCGGATTTCCCGCGCTGTCTTTGCGGATCCAATTTCGAGAGTCAGGTTCACGACGGAACATCTCCTCCCAAAAGATGTTTGTTAGTGACAGATATGCAGATACTTTTATGTTACGTTGGTGTGCAGCAGCGATAAGTTGGGTAAGGTCTTCTCTTTGCTGTGTTTCGTGGAACAACGAGAATCCATTACTCCAAGTAACCCAGATCCAGTCAACACCAAGCTCATTGATTAGTTCCAAAGAGCGGGTTCGGTACTTGGTGTATAAATGTGCAGCCACCTCTTGGTCGTTTTTGTCTTTAAGAAACGTCCAATCTGTGAGCAAACCTTTTTCCACTTCGATTTGTCCACCGTCTAAACGCATGAAGGAATTTACTCCTGGTGCGGGCCACGGCTTCACAGGGGAATTCTGGGCTTCTATAAAACTCAATGCAGGAAAGATAAACAAAAAAAGCATGTAGAAAATAGAAGAGAGTTTCATTTTCATTTTTTATTTTATGCAAGTAAAGAAAGTACTGTTATGAACACTCCGAGGAGATATGCTTAAAAACCTCAGCTTGTCAATTGTGAGTACGATCGCCATTTACTTGGTGACGGAATTTCTCTTTTTTCCCTACTTAATGATCCATTTACCATTCAAACAACATGTCCATTTGCCATCAGGATTTTACTCTTTAGCTCAAAAATCAAAAAAAAGTACTGTAGCCAATAATTACATTGCACTTGTAGGGGACTCTTACGCACAGGGTTTTGGTGATTGGTTACTTGATAATTCTTTGAACAGAAATGATCCATTCCATAGCGCGCATGTCCTCTATGCACTCACAAAGAGAGATGTTCTCTCGTTTGGGGCAAGTGGTGCAGGAAGTTTGCGAGGTATCGTTACAGAACCAATCACCGCCTATGAGTATCTCCAGCATTTTCCTCTTTATCAAATAGATGAGCCTGAAAGTATCATGGTCTATTTCTATGAAGGAAATGATCTCAACAATAATCTGCTCGATTTAAAATTACGATTTTATCCCACCTACGAGGCCACAAAGATCTACGATCAGGATTATTTCGATCGTTTTATTCAAAAAACGGTCATTATTGATTCTCCGCTTGGGAGGCTAAAGGAGGATCTGTCAATTACCGACCAATTTGTATTTTTTCGATTTATTAAAAATATTTTCTGCAAAAAGATTGACGAAGAATCTGTTGCGTACACTCCGCAAAGTCAAAAATTGTTTTCTGAGGGAAAGGTGAATCGGGTGATAGTTGAGCAGGTAGTGAGAGCGATCCCCGATAAGCTCCAAGGACCAGCACTGGAGCTTAGCAATGGAGAGATTGAGGATGGAGTGTATGTGTTCTCTCGCTCCCTAGCGTATTTAAAGCGATATTTTGCCCGGGCGAAAGTTGTCGTAATCTATATCCCATCGCCGCTAGCATCGTATGAGTTGGCCTCAGATCAGGTCAGTATTCAGACCTATGAAAAGCGAGGCGAAGTTTATCCAGCGAGTTTAGTTTCTCAACGAAGCGATTACATAGCTGCAAAAATTGAGGATACATGCAGGAAGCAGGATGTTTTATTTGTGGATACACGCCCAGTATTACGGGCTGCGTCTCGAAATCAATTTGTGCATGGCCCACGTGATTGGTCTCATTTTAATAGACGTGGGTACGAACTTCTTGGAGAAGTAGCGAGCACTGTGGTAAAAAAGCACTCCTCATAACTGCGAGAAATATAAAGCTAATTTCCCTCAAATTGGTGTTGGCAATAGGTAGATTGGTACTTTACTTCTGTCAGAATCAGTGGCAAGAAAGCTCTTGGTGAACATTTCCAGCTAAACATTTCAACTGAGCAATGGAATTAAGAAAATTACAAGAAATCGAATTTCACAATAAGCTTCGACATGTTGATGGGGATACGCATGTTGCCGACACCCGTTGGTCGCCCGCGATGGAGGAAACCATTCGCAACAACGCATTATGGGCAAATATGAAGTATTATTCCATTGAACGGGAAAGCCGGAAAATGGTTCTTGATTGGTTTCAACAGCATGCTCCCGGTAAGGCGGTTTTGGATTATTGTTGTGGAAATGGAGATGATTCCATTCAGCTTGCGCGAGCAGGTGCAAGCTCAGTAATTGGAATTGATCTCTCGGATGTCTCAATACACAATTGCCGTAAGCTTGCTCAGCAGGAAGGGTTGGCATCTCAAATAACTTTTGAGGTGCGTGATGCAGAAGAGACAAAGTTTCCTGATAACAGTTTCGATCTGATCAGCGAATATGGTTCGCTCCATCACCTTGAGCTTGATCGAGCATTTGCGGAGTTGGCAAGGATTTTACGGCCTGAGGGGAAGATAATCTGTAATGAAGTTCTTGGGCATAATCCAATTATTCAGCTCTATCGGCGAGTGACCCCACGCCTTCGTACTCCATGGGAAGTGGATCATATTTTGAAGAAAAAAGATTTTGCTCTTGCTAAGAAATACTTCAATAAGGTTGAGCCACGTTTTTTTCATCTCGCAACGCTTCTTGCTGTGCCTTTTCGGCGCTCGCGTTTATTTGAACCGGTCCTTTCAGCACTCGAGGCTATTGATGGTACCCTATTAAAACTCCCATTTTTTCGATGGCAAGCGTGGCAGGTTGTATTTGTCTTGTCAGATCCCAAAAAATAAATTGGCAAAGTCCTCTCGTCCTAGCCGATGAAGATTGCACTTGTTCTCAATGATGATTATTCGATGTGGCACTTCCGAGGCGGATTGATTCGTACGCTTGTTTCGCAAAAACCCCCAAATTTGTGTGATGTCTCAGTTATCGTGCCTTTTGGGCCTTATGTTGAAAAGATAGAAGCTTTAGGTGTGCGTTGTATTTGTGTTCCGATGAAAAGATTTGTTTCTCCTTTTGAAGATCTTAAGCTTTTTGTTCGTTTGTATCGAATATTCAAGCGGGAGAACTTTGATATCGTCCACACGATGACCATAAAACCTAATATTTTTGGGACGCTTGCTGCAAAATGTGCGGGGACAAAAAAAATTGTTTGTCTGATCTCTGGGCTTGGATTCATGCTCGCTGAAACATCCTCTGTTGGGGAGAGAATTCGCAATGCGATAGCGTTTTATCTCTACCGAATAGCACTGCTTTTTAGTGACAAAACCTGGGTGCAAAACCCCGACGATTTACAGTTGTTGGTGGAGCGAGGGATTCTCAAAGCGGAAAAAGGAATTGTAATTCGTAGTGGTGGCATTAATACAAAGGAGTTTGCGCTCGGCGTCGTTTCTGCTGAAACAATTAAGAGCCTCAAGCAAGAGATGTCTCTGCCTCAGGAAGCTAAGTGTGTGGTGATGATTACCGCTCGACTTATTTGGAGTAAAGGGGTTCGGGAGTTTGTGGAGACGGCTTGCAACTTAAACAAGGCTCGACCAGAGTGGTTTTTTATACTCCTCTCGCCTCGAGATGAAGAATCCCCAGATAGCGTTCCTGAAGAATATCTTCGATCTCATCGAAGCGATAATTTACGGGTGATTACCACCTTTCGTCCTGATGTAAAAACATTTCTAGCGTTAGCAGATATTGTGGTGCTTCCCTCATACTATCGAGAAGGAGTGCCTAGAGTGCTTCTTGAAGCGATGGCGATGAATAAACCGATTATTACGGCGGATACTCCTGGATGTCGGGAAGTAGTTAAAGAGAATCAAAATGGGCACCTTGTTGCTCCGAAAAACTTAGAAATGTTTACTAAAACGTTATTAAAACTCATTGATGATTCTGCGACAAGGAATCGGTTTGGCGAAAATTCGCGTCTTTTTGCTGAACAGGAATTTTCTGAAGAGATCGTTGTTGGTAAAATAATGAAAGAACTCTATGGCTTGCCTCAGATGAGTTCTATTTCATGAAGGTATGAATATCAGGTAATTAAGGCGCCAAATTTATGTCGAGAGAGACGGGGTTGTTAGATGAGATGTTTGAAAAACATAGAGCCGAGATACTTGATAACTATTTTCAGTTTCTTCGTTTTGAAAGCATTAGTTCCGAGCAGCAGTACTCCACACAAGTTGAATCTTGTGCGATGTGGTTGTCAAGCTACCTGAAATCAAGTGGTTTTGAAGTTGAGTATTGGAAGACGTCAGGCCATCCAACCATTTTTGCACATTGGCTTCATGCTGGAGCCGATCGACCAACTGTACTGATTTACAATCATTATGATGTTCAGCCGGTTGATCCAGTCGAACTTTGGGAATCTCCACCTTTTGATCCGACGCTGAGAGATAATCAGATCTTTGCCCGGGGAGCGCAGGACAATAAGGGACAGTGTTTTTATGTTCTTAGTGCTCTGAAGTATCTACTAAAAGAATACGGATCACTCCCTGTTAATATAAAGTTATGCATTGAGGGTGAGGAAGAGTGTGGGAGTGCGGGATTAGCAGGCCTTTTAAAGGAAAAGCAGCAAGAACTGAAGGCCGAGTACCTATTTATTGTTGATGTCGGTTTACGAGAGCCAAATCTTCCTGCAGTTACTTTAGGATTGCGTGGAATAGTGACAATGACAGCATTATTTGTTGGTTCTAATACGGACCTTCATTCTGGATCTCATGGAGGAGTCGCCTGTAATCCAAATCATGCCCTTGTTGAAGTCCTTGCAAAGCTCCACGACAGCGAGGGGCAGGTACTGGTTCCTGGGTTTTATGACAAAGTTGCCGCACTCGATAAACGCGCTATTGCAAAGATCAACACCAGTTTTGATCCCTCAAGTTATGAACAACTCTTTGGAGCAAAACCTTTTGGAGGGGAAAAAAAATACTCTCCACTTGAATCAGCATGGCTCCGACCGACGTTGGAGATTAATGGAGTTGGTGGAGGTTACACGGGAGATGGGTTTAAAACTGTTATTCCCGCACATGCCGTAGCAAAACTGTCTTCTCGTTTGGTCCCTCATCAAGAACCGGCAGAGATCGCTGAACTTATTGCTGTCTACATTAAGCAGATCACTCCTAGAGGTATTCATGTTGAGGTGTCAATCAATTCTGGGGGCGGAAAGGGAGTGCGCACCGATCCTGACTCAAGGGTCGTAAAAGCCGTAGCTCAAGCCTATAGTGAGGTATTTGAGAAGCCATGTGATTTTATTCTTGAAGGAGCCTCCATTCCGATAGTGCCGGAACTATCGACCGCAGCAGGAGCCGAAGTGGTATTGATGGGTTATGGACTTTCCACAGATAAGATTCATGCGCCCAATGAACACTTTGGTCTTGATCGCTTTCAAAAGGGATTTGTAACCATCGGTCGAGCGCTTCAAATTTTAGGAAGCAGCTCGAACTAATTTTTTGATCTGTAAAAGACATACCTCGCGGAGCTCTATTTCTTTAAAGCGAGAGCGATCGAGGTTCGGAAACTTCTCTGCAAGCACTTCTTCATAAGACAAACCTTCCTCGGCGCGTTTAAGAAGGTTTTCCCAGTAACTGAGGACAATCTTTAAATGTTCAGATACTGAAAAAGCCCTCATCACGGCATCATAGAGCGCGCATTGTTCAAGAGGGTACCCCGCCCAATCATACTGTGAGTTAAAAAATTCTGGGGCAAGAAGTGCTTCTGAGCGAAGGAGGTGACCAGTGTTACTGAAATTGAATCGACCTTCAAGATAGACTACGGCAGCACCTTGATAATGAGGAAAAAGCTTTCGACACTTGGTGTCAAAATCAGAAAGAAGCTCCTCTGCTCGGTAAGAGCCTAAAGTAATAAAGAGAAAATAATACAACTCACGCTTACTGTTTGAAAGCTCAAAGATAATTCGCTCAAAGACCTGAGAAAAAGTGTTTCCCGTAACTACGATATCGCCAAAGACAACAACGGCTTGAGAGGTTAACGAAGACACCGGTCCTGAGGGACGCTTATCTTTTCTTTCAAAGTGAATTCCTTCAGAGTCAAGACCAGAAACAAAGAGAGAGCTATGCTTATTTAATTCATACGCCTCATAGAGTGCTTCACGAACTCCAAAAACAAGACTGCCAGGAATATAATGGAGCACGGTAAAGTCTTTCTCTTCAAATTCTATGCGAGCACTTTTTTTAAGTGTTTTCAAAACCGAAACGCAGGCACGTTGAAGTTGATTGGTAAACTCTACACCGGTAATCGAGGGATCGTTGCAGAGATTCCGGCTCTGTGGGGTAGAGGCTACAAAACGCGAGACAGATTCTCCTGGCAGTTCATAGAATGAACAAGCAGCACTTGTTCGTAAAACATGAAGTTTTGTAGAAACGTTTGGCATAGCTAACTATCGAGTGCGCTGTGAAGTTTTCGGGCGATATTTTTTACTTCTGTTACATAATCAGGTGGAAATCGTGTACTCGTTACGCCCAAGGTGTCAAGTACAAGAACGACCCCACCAATTTCATTAGCGATTTTTGAGGCGATTTGTTGTTCTTCCGGGCTCACTTGGGCAACAACGACGGTAACATGTTCTGCCTGGGCGCGTTTTATAAGAGTTACCAGCCGAAGCATCGAACTACGCTTAGCAGGAGACTCTTCGAGTTCACCAATTAAATCTAACCCATATCGTCTACAAAAGTAAGTCCAGGAGGAGTGAATGGAGAGAAACTTCTTATTTTTTAAGGGTAGAAAGAGCGATTTTAGCTCTTCATCAAGCTTCGTTAACTCCATTTGAAACTCTTTTGCATTTTTCTCGAAAATCTCTCTCTGCTCAAAGCAGGTAACCAGTGCTTCTGTTATCTTTGGAACTAATTCATCGCGAACAATAATCGGGTCAAGCCAGATATGGGGATCGAGCGAGGAATCGATATAATAATCTCTTTTAAGTTTCTCCTTTGAAACGGTATCAAAAAAAGAAAGCTCATTGCAGCTATGGTTTGTTTTTTCCGGCTTGAAGAGATTAAAGGCCCACGAATCAAATCCGCCACCAATACCGATTAGTAAACGCGTATCTTTAAGGCGCACCCCATCACTTGGCTTTGCTTCAAAGGTATGAGGATCTACATTTCCACGAAGAATGGAGGTAACCTCAAACATGTTTGTAGAGAGGCGTTCCACAATTCCAGCAAGAAGGGGAAAGGTGGCCGCGATTTTCTGTCGGGTTGGAGGGGTCGCATGTACCGGGGAAGGTCCTATCACAAATATACAGAGCATAACCCCTCCTGCAATTGCGATCCAAGAGATTTGATCGGGAGAGGAAGCGAAGCAATATTTCACTCTTTTTAAGAGAGAGCTTCGCTTTGGTCGCCCTGACAGGAAGCGTAAATTCATTTTGATTGTTGTTTTGCGGACCTTATATATCGAGTGTTAACTGCGTTGCGTAGTCTTGGATGAATTGAAATCGTTTTGAAGGATCGTTCCCCATGAGGTCTTGGAGGTAGCTCATAACGAGATTTTCATCTTCCATGCGAATTCGAAGGATGGTTCGGCTTTCAGGATTGAGTGTTGTTTCCCAGAGTGTTCCTGGATTCATCTCCCCAAGACCTTTATAGCGAACAACCTTTGTGGGTTTTACTTTGAGTTTCTTTAAAGTGTCTTGAAGTTCATCATCTGAGTACGCCCAATAAGGACCACTTGGCTCCTTTTTTTTCTGTCCTGATTTTTTCTCAACTTTTTTTACACTATTTTTCTTTTCTTCCCCTGCTTCGCCACTCTTTTGACTATCTGCACTCCTTGTAAATACTCCATAGAGCGGAGGCTTTCCCAAATAGAGGTTTCCTTGGGCGATAAGCTTTCGAAGGTGCATAAAGAAAAAAGCCAGAAGCAATGTTCCAATATGCATCCCATCAGCATCAGCATCAGTAAGGATAATAATTTTTCCATAACGAAGCTTATCTGGACGAAAATGTTCGCCACTGCCACAACCAAGCGCAGAGATAATATTTGAGAGCTCCTTGTTATCAGCTATCTGAACTTTTGCTGAGGCAATGGTATTCAGTACCTTTCCACGAATAGGAAGAACCGCTTGGTAGTGACGGTTTCTTCCCTGTTTTGTGCTACCTCCAGCGCTGTCTCCTTCGACAATAAAGAGCTCTGTTTCATCGGGACGAATACTACTACAATCAGCCAATTTGCCCGGAAGGGTCAAACGGTGAGAGATGCCCAGTTTTCTCGTAACGCTTTGAACGGCCATTCGTGAAGCAAGTCGCGCACGAGCAGCAAGAATGATTCGGTTGATGACTGCCTGTGAAATCGTAGGCTTTTCGTTCAAGAGTTGCTCCAGAGATTTTGTTGCACTTTCAACAAGTGGTGCGATCTCTGGATTATTAAGTTTGCTTTTTGTTTGTCCCTGAAATTGTGCTTGAAAAGCACCGCTTGGAATTTTTACAGAAAGGGCACAGACGATCCCCTCACGGATATCTTCAGCAGTAATTTTTATTCCCTTTGGTTGTAAATTATGCACATCGATGTAGCTTCTTAGTGCACGAACAATTCCGCTTTTTACTGCAAGTTCATGAGAGCCACCATCGGGGGTATGGATGCCATTTGCATAACTAAAAAACTCCTCTCTCGTTTCACTAGTCCAGGCAAGGGCCAGGGAAACGTGAAGACCGTTGTTTGATTCGATAAAAAACGTTTCTCCTCCAATGGGGGTAGCCTTTCTTTCACGGAGGAGGTCGAGGAGATACTCTTGAATACCTTCTTGATAGTGAAATTCTTCCCGACTCCCGGTCTGTTCATCATGAAAAACAACTTTGAGCCCGGGATTGAGATACGCTTTTGTTTTTAAGCTGGTGCGGATAAGGGAGGAGGAGAAATCAGGTTTTGGAAATATCTTTCGATCGGGGCGAAAAAATACCGTTGTTCCTGTGCCCCGGACGGATTGTTTCAAAATAGTGAGCTTATCAACAACCTTCCCCCGACTAAAACTCTGTTGATACTCTTTCCCATCACGGCGAACGGTAACTACCATCTCCTCACTGAGCGCATTTACGACGGAGCTTCCCACACCATGGAGGCCCCCAGAGGTTTGATAGTTTTTATTAGAGAATTTACCACCGGCGTGAAGGGTCGTAAAAATCAACTCCAACGCAGGTTTTTTAAACTTTGGGTGTTTATCAACAGGGACTCCACGACCGTTATCGGACACAGTAATACTTGATTGATCTTTATGAAGGGTAACAACAATCTCATCGGCAAAGCCGTTCATTACCTCATCAACGCTGTTATCCACGATCTCAAAAACTAATTGATGAAGTCCTGCAGGGGTATCCGTGCCGGCGATGTACATCCCAGGTCGTTTGCGAACAGGTTCAAGCCCTTCAAGAACTTCAATATCGGCTGCGGTGTATTGAGAGGATGCCATGGTAGTTCAACTATTCCTAATAACGCTCAACGTAAACATACACTCATATTTACCACTCCCCTGTCGTTGCGAGCGAAGCGAAGCAATCTTATACTGCCAACGAGGGTTCGAGATA
>CAZDIO010000101.1:0-5547 GCA_964505555.1 uncultured Bdellovibrionales bacterium | reverse complement strand
TCTCATATACCAGACTCCTCGCTCTTCTGATGTGGACGCTAATCAGGACGGGACATTAGAGCAAGTGCAAGAGCAAGGCGAAGTTTAGTAGAAGTTGAAGAGGTAGGCTAAGTGAAGGTCTAAGGCGATGTTTTTTGGATATTACAAAGGAAGTTTTCGAATAACGATCTGTTTCCCATCGATAAAGATACACCCATCTTCTTCAAGTCCTTTCAATGCGCGAGTGACCATCTCTCGTGAGGTCCCCACAATACTTGCAAGTTCCTGATGGGTTGGGCGTCGAGAGATCACATGCACCACCTCTCCTTCAAGCATCTCCTCTTTGGAAAGAGATTTTAGAGTTCTTGCCACCCTTCGATAGACATCAAACAGCGCTAAGTCGCCGATCTTTGCTGCCGCGCCGCGGAGACGAAAGGCAAGCTCTTTGAGCATCGAGAGCGCAAGGCCAGAATTTGTCAACACATGTCGTTCAAAGTCTTCTTGGGAGAGCACTAAGAGCTCACAATCATCCATTGCGACAACATTTGCCGATCGCTCTTCTCCGGTCAGGACTGCAATCTCTCCAAAAAAGTCCCCCTTCTGCAGATGGGCAAGAACGATCTCTTTTCCATCGTTTCCTAAAAGGGTGATCTTTACCTCACCTTGACCGATAAACATGATGCTTGGTCCTGGATCATCAGCATAGAGAATGAAATTTCCCTTGGAAGCTTTTCGTTCCTTGAGTAACAAACCGAGGTTTTTTAGCTCCTCAGAGGGAAGGGAGCGAAGAAGGGGGATTTCCCGAAGTCGCTGCTCGGAAATCATACGGCCTCCCATTATCTGAATAACGTTAATTCTATGAAGGGCCAGCTACGCAAGCCGCATCGAGAAAGATATTCTATCGATTGTGACGATTGTATATATAAGATATTCGAAATGGAGTCTAACAATAACGCGATACAACAGTGCTCACTTAAAGCAATCAATGACAGTACTCTACGCCTTTATCGGAGGAGCCGTTTGTAGCTTCGGTTTTGTCATGCTGGTAACGAGGTTTCTCCAAGGAGATATCGCCAAAGCCGCTGCCAAAGATCGAGAAGTTTATCGTGAGCGAATCTCCAAACTCGATCAAGAGATTGAAGATCTCCTTGAACAATCTGGGGAGATGAGTTCACGTGGGGAGCTTCTCAAGCTCGAAGAAGAATTACGAAAAGTTGAAAATTCACTTACCGAAGAGATTAAAAAGCTAGAAGAGGAAGATAGTCATATCAAAAGACTCCAAGGGGAGATTGATGCGAAAGAAGCAAAGCAAAATCAGTATAAGACTGGCAAAGAAGCAAGTAACCAGCTTGCAGAAAAACTCTCCGCTGATCGCGAACAGCTCTTGGTAGAGGCAAAACAGCTTGAAAGCGATCTGGCGCTCTCACTTGAAAAAATAGCAGCCTTAATGAAGCAGGTGGAAACAAACAGTGAAGATCAAAAATTTCTTGTTCAACTCAATGATTCCCTGAAAGATGGCTCATCTTTGCTCAATGAGCTTTCTCTTAGTTACGACGCAGGAACAGATCGGTATGTAACGCTTCAGAAGCAGTATGACGAAATGGAGAAGGAATATAAAAATCTAATTGAAAAGCAGCTCTCAGGTGGCGCTGCGTAAAAAGAACCCCTTTATCACCCCCTCCCCTTGCCTATCTTGGAAATTCCTGGCAAAATGCTGCGGTCTTAGATTTTCCTATTAACTTAGGGCGGATTGTTGATGAAAAAACTGATTTCAAATCCTGAGCTTGCAATCCTTCGCTACTTTGGAGATCGACACGTTGTCGAAAAGCTAACTAGTGAGATCACTGAGATCTCACAAGCAACAGGAATTCGAGACAATGAAGAAGTACAACGTGCTCTGTATCTTCTTGAAGGTAAAAACCTCGTGCAACCAGAACCTGCTGGAGACCTAACAAGCAATTCCTGGAAAATTACCGATGTCGGGATGAAAGCGCTGGGAGCTCTTCAAGCATAACGCGTTAAAAAATCGCGCCCTTAATCTTCTTTAACAACTCAATATTATCAGAATGACCTGTCATCCGTGCGGTGATTTTTCCCCGAATCGGTCGACCAAGAAGAAAGATGTCTCCGATAATATCAAGTATCTTGTGGCGAACCTGTTCATCAGGAAAGCGTAAGGTGGTGTTTACAACTTTTTCAGAATCAATCAGCACAAAGTTATCTAACCGTCCCCCCGCAGCAAGCCCAGCTTTTTGTAAGCGCTCGATGTCTTTCATAAAACCAAAGGTCCGCGCGGGAGCGATCTCTCTTTTAAACGATTCTGTTGAATCAAGATCAAAGTGATAAAATTGCTTTCCCACAGGTTCCGGGTACCATAACTCATACGAGATACTAAACCGATCACTTGGTTCAATAGAGATTGATTCTTTTGATCCGTTAGGGCCAGTAACCGCACAGGAAGTTGCTTCATCGATAGCAAGCTCATACCACTCGCCTCCCTGCTCGGTAAGCCCTACATCCTCAAGACGTTCACAGAACTCGCGAGCCGAGCCATCAAGGATCGGCACCTCACCGTTACACTTTATTAAAACATTTGAAACCCGATACGCATGGAGAGTTGCCATCAGGTGCTCTATCGTTTGAGCCATCGCTCCTGTTGCCGTTCCCCCATGGCGAAGGGTGGTTGCAAAGTCTGTGGACTCCACATAATCAATAAACGCTGGAACTACTTTCGAGCCACCGATATTTGCAAAATGCACCCCTGAGTTTTGAGGAAGGGGTTCGAGCACGAGCCCACTTTTTTGACCGGAGTGAAGCCCCTGTCCATAGAGAACTACACTTCTTCGTAACGTGCGTTGCCCGAGATTATTCCCTTTGAGTCCCGTTGAACAAACTCCGGGATGCTTTAAGAGCGGGATTTTTCCCTGCTCCGACATCGAAACACCATTCGTGTTTGCCTGTAATGCTTTCTCGGTATCAAGTGACGCTTTTCGGCGCTCTAATGCACGGCGGGTAGAGAGAATGATAGTTTCGAGATCGAGGGGTTTTTCAATAAAATCAAATGCCCCCCGCTTTGTTGCCTCTAGCGCATTGGCAATCGATGCATGCCCAGACATCATAATCACTTCTGTAAAAGGAGAGAGGGTCTTAATTTTTTCTAGTGTTTCAAGCCCATCACTCCCTGCCATCCAGATATCAAGAAAAACGATATCTGGATTATGTTCCTGAACCATTAAAACCGCAGCCTCTCCATCATGAACGGAGATCGTTTCAAACTGCTCATCTTCTAAAACATCGGCAAGCGTTTCACAGATGCTCTCTTCATCATCAACAACAAGAGCAATAGGGGACTTTCCGCCCTTTGGAAGCTCCATGAGTTTTACGTTATTTGCTCTCATTTTGTCCTTCAATAGAAGAGAATGTTTCTAGACGTTTATCAATAATAATAGTTTGTTCCCGTTCTGGCCCCACGGAAAAACCACCTATCTTACAACCAACAAGCTGCTCAATACGGTTTACTAACGCTTGTGCCTGCTTTGGAAGCTCCGCAAAAGATCGAACGTCACAGATATTCTCTTTCCAGCCGGGAAGCTCTTCATAACACGGCTCAACCCGCTCTGTTTCACTTGAAGCAACCGGTAAATCATTAATCGCATTCCCATCGAGCGCGTATCCAGTAGCGATTTTGATCTGCTCAAATCCTGTTAAGACATCAAGCTTTGTAAGTACTAAAAGATCAATTCCGTTGAGGCGCACCGCACGCTTTACGGCCACCGTATCAAACCACCCACACCGTCGCGGACGACCAGTTACAGTTCCAAACTCCTTTCCTACTTCTCGTAAACGTCTCCCCTCTTCTCCCAGATCTTCTGAGGGAAATGGTCCACCGCCCACTCGGGTGCAGTAGGCTTTAGAGATTCCCAAGATAAGATCCACCGCTCTTGGACTAAAGCCTGCGCTTACACAGGCAAAACTAGAAAGGGTGTTTGAAGAGGTCACATAAGGGTAAGTTCCATGGTTAATATCTAAGAGGCACCCTTGAGCACCTTCAAACATTACATATTGTTTTGCTTGAATCGCGTGATCAATTTCAACACTCACGTTTGTAACAAACGGCTGCAGACGATCGGCGATTTTTCGCAAACTCTCATAAATCTCTACTGCCTCGCACCGCGCCGTAGAACCAAGAACTGATTTTAGATATTGGTTTTTCTGTGAAACGTTTTGCTCGATAAGTTGCTTAAGGTACGTCGGGTTATAAAGATCAATTAACCGTATCCCATAACGAGACACCGCATCCTCATACGCAGGCCCGATTCCACGTCCTGTCGTTCCGATCTTCCCCCCCTCTCGTGCCTCTTCACGTCCGACATCAACAAGCTTATGATAGGGAAGAATAAGTTGAACTTCTCCGGCAATTCCTAGCCGTTCTGGAGTTACATCAACGGAAACTTTTTTTAGCCCCTCCATCTCCTGAAGAAGCGCAAATGGGTCTAAGACGACTCCAGACGCAAGTAAGCAGCGAGTATTTTTTCTTAAAATGCCGGAAGGAATTAATTGCAGCGCTGTTTTTGTGCCATCAACAACAAGGGTATGACCAGCGTTATTTCCACCTTGAAATCGAACAACTAAACTTGCTCGTTCCGTAAGGTAGTCAACGATCTTTCCCTTACCCTCATCACCCCACTGAACCCCAACCGCAATTACTACTGGCATAAAATTATACAGGCCTAAAGCTGATCTTTGGAGGTGATGCGGTTTTTATCAAGATCTTCCTCGGTATATTTTTCTATTACTTTTGCGTTCAATTCTGTGTACTCAACCCACTTCTCAGGAACATCGTCATCTTCAAAGATCGCTTCAACGGGACACTCTGGTTCACATGCCCCGCAGTGTATGCACTCGTCAGGATGAATAACGAGCATTCCTACATCTCCCGCTTTTGCTGGCTCACGACCAGATTTTTTGTTTAGTTCATCACTTTTATAATTATAGAAACAATCAACCGGACAAACCTCAACACATGATCTATCTTTGGTGCCGATACACGGTTCTGTAATTACATACGTCATAGAAGTTCTTCCTTAAAACACAATAGATAAACAACAACCCTTAAGGCCAGCCCCCTTTCTTACTTAATACCCCACAAAATTACAAGAGATCGTCTTGGTATTCTTTTTACAATCATCCACACTTGACGTCGAAGACTCTCACAGCTAAATCAACATTTCTTAGAAATCTTTGCGGATTTCTTTCCTTTTTTGTAAGTTAGTTTTTTGTCGTTTCTATGGCCCGATAGCCAAGTGGTAAGGCAGAGGTCTGCAAAACCTTTATTCCCCGGTTCGAATCCGGGTCGGGCCTATAATATTTCATTACGTTATCACTTTTGACTCATTTCTTCGTTGCGGAAAATTGCTCCGGTCCTCATGTGCGAATAGCACATTCCGGTCCTCGCAATTTCCGCGCCTCGAACTGAATCAAAAGTGATAACGTAATGAAATATTACCAACACTCCCAGAACTCCATTCCTGTCGTGGGGGGGGGCGCGGGCCCAAAAAAAAATAAAAA
>CAZDIO010000100.1:0-16232 GCA_964505555.1 uncultured Bdellovibrionales bacterium | reverse complement strand
CACCCTTTGCTCAAGCACCCCCCCCCCCCCCCACGACAGGGGATCCAACTCTCTGAGTGCTCTACTCTCCTCTACGTAAAAAGTGGCGCATAAATTACCGCAAGCCATTCGATTCTCTCCTACTTTATACAAGTCGCAGGAAGGGATCCTATAATTTTTTCCAGCCATCAAAACTTAGTTTCTCTTCCAATGGTATACGAACTGATTGTGGGGGATACTCGGTGTCGATTGGATATCCAAGGGCGACAATGATCGGTATATGCATCTGTTGTGGGATTGAGAGAAGTTTTTTTAATCGATATTCGTCGAAGCCCTCCATGGGGCTTGTATCAAGACCAGCAGCTTTGGCGGCAATCATGAATGTTGATGCAGCAAGCATCGTTTGTGCGCTTACGTAGGCAGCAGCTTCTTCACGTGAAGTGATGACGCGAGGGGTAGGACTTTTAAGACGTCGTAAAATAACAATTAACCTTTTAAGAAAACCAAAAGAGGAGAAAGGGCCAGTGGTAAAGCAGAGACTTACCGATTTTCGGTTCCGCTCTGCCCGTTCAGTAGTGAGCGCCCCTGTCGATTTACCTAAAACAAGCACCCGGTCATACGGAGATCGCCACGCCTCAGGATCTGCCGCAAAAACAACGGTAAGTGGTGCTTCTAGGACCTGGCGTTGATCCATCGCCACATGGCAGAGCAGTTTCTTTAACGCGTTGTTACGAACGACGATAAAGTGCCACGGTTGGAGATTGAAGCCGCTCGGTGCTCGGTTTGCAAGATCGAGAAGCTCCCGGATCAGATCTTCTGAAACCTCTCGTTGTGAAAAACGTCTCACAGCTCTTCGCTCTCGAATGGAGGAGAAGGTATGGTTATCAGGAGCCAGCATTACTGAGCCTTTGTTCTTCAGTTTCATTTAAAATTTGGGGATTGCTTCGTTCTTTTCTTGCCACAAGATACTGTCCGGTTGGGGTGTCCTTTTTCTCCAGCAAAGCTGGTGGTCCGGCAAAGATAATCTCTCCTCCATTCTCGCCAGCTCCCGGGCCAAGTTCTAGCAAATAGTCGGCAGCAGAGATAAAGTCAAGGTTGTGTTCAATGACGATGACGGTGTTTCCTTTTGCAATCAACTCTCGAAGAACGCCAAGGAGTTTTTCAATATCTACCATGTGCAGACCGGTTGTGGGTTCATCAAGAATGTAGAGGGTATCGATAGCATCAGCAGCGCCTAATTCACGTGCAATTTTTAGCCGCTGTAGCTCTCCCCCAGAGAGCGTATAGGTTGGCTGCCCCAAGGTGAGATAGCCAATTCCTAGGTGGTGAACATAATCAAGAGATCTTCGAATCTTTCGATGATGGGTAAAGAACTCTCGTGCTTGAGTAAAGGTGGCATCAAGGAGATCGGCGATGGAGAATCCTTGAAACTGAACATCAAGAATAGGTTCTAGATATCGCTTTCCGTTACATTCCTCACAAACCGTTCGCGCTTCGGGAAGAAAACTCATCGGCACTTTTAATACCCCTTTTCCTAAGCATGCTTCACATCGACCTCCTTTGGTGTTGAAAGAAAAATGAGATGCTTTCCATCCTCGTGCTTGAGCTTCGGGGAGAAGGGCAAAGATCTTTCGAATCTCATCAAGAACTCCTAGGTACGACGCAGGAATCGAGGCTGAAGTTTTACCAACTGGGGATTGATCAATTTCTACACACCGTTTAAAAGACGACCAGTTTTTAAGTTCCTTCCAGGAAGGGCCAGCGGCGCTTTTCCCCTGGCTTAATGCCTTGTCTAGAGCCGGCATAAGACTTTCACGAACGAGAGAGCTTTTTCCGGATCCAGATACCCCAACGACTGCGCTGAGTCTTCCAATTGGAAATCGTGCATCAACGTTTTGAAGAGTATTTGCAGAAGCACCAATAATTTCCAGATACGAAGAGAGTGGAAGCCGAAGATTACGAGGGGTCTTGCTGTCGTTAGAAAAAAGTCGTTTAGAAAGAGCGCTCCCTGTTAATGAACGAGGGGTGTTGATAATATCAGAGAGGCTGCCTTGAGCCACGATCTCCCCACCAGCAGCGCCGCCCCCGGGGCCGACATCAATAATATGATCAGCGGCAACGATCGTCTCTTCATCATGCTCCACAACGACAACCGTATTTCCCTGATCGCGAAGTTGATAGAGTGTTTCAAGAAGCTTTTGATGATCTTGAGGATGAAGTCCGATCGTCGGCTCATCAAGCACGTAACAGATTCCTGTTAGTGGTGAGCCTAAGGTGCGCGAAAGTCGTAATCGTTGCGCCTCTCCCCCAGAGAGGGTGGAGGAGTCACGATTGAGTTTTAGATAATCCAGCCCAACTTTTTGAATGACCGCGAGACGAAAAAAGATCTCATGGAAGATCGGATTGACGATCGGTTCAAGGCGTTTATCAAAGGTGAGGTTATTAAGGAATGAAAGTAATTCCGGCGCGGTGAGTTCGGTAAGTTCCGAGATGTTTTTACCGGCGATGTACACATGTCTTCCGAGAGCAGAGATTCGCGCTCCGTTACAGCTTGAACATATCGTTTTCTCGCCAGTTCGTTGAGACTGCTGGTATCCAAACCCCTCACACTCTGTGCACACCCCTCTTTTACTTCGAAAGGAGAAGTCTTGTGGATCGAGCTCGCGAAATCCCTCCTTGCAAACAGGGCATACTCGCTCCGTGCTAAAGATAGATGGTTTGTCTTGTTTTTTCCCAATGGCGACTTCTACGACCCCACCTCCCAATGCCAGACATTGCTCAGTGGCTGTTTGGAGGAGCTTTTTATTTGCAGAGGTAATAGTAAGAGAGGCAACAAGGAGTGAAATCCAGTGGAGTTTGTGTCTTTCGAGTTTCAGTTCAGTTGTCAGTGGGAGGACTTTTCCATCAATTCGAGCTTCAGTAATCTCTGCTCGAAGGGCTCGTTCAAAAAGCTCGCGATAATGACCCTTTCGGCCAGAAACTACTGGAGCAAAAAGGAAGATTCGCTTCCCTTCAAAACGGTTTAATATCTCTGCGGTCATTGATTCGCTGGTAAAAGAGACGATCTCGGTATCATGAATTGGACAATGTTGTTTTCCTACCTTGGCAAAAAGAAGACGGAGGTATTGGTAGAGCTCAGTGGTTGTTGCGATCGTTGATACTCCAAGTGGGGGAGCGGTTTTTTGCGAAACGGCAATAGTGGGAGGAATTGAGGAGATATTTTCTAACTCGGGCTTTTGAATTTGAGTGATGTATTGCCTTGCATAAGGGGAGAGGCAATCAATGTAACGACGCTGTCCTTCAGAGAAAAGGATATCAAATGCGAGTGTGGATTTTCCAGATCCTGAAACTCCGGTAATCACGATCAGTTGATTTTTTGGTATGGAAAGAGAGATGTTTTTTAAATTGTGGTGGCGCGCCCCACGAATGGTGATCGGGGGTAATTGATACGGCACGAAGGGCTTTGACGGAGGATGATATTCTTCTTTTTGTGAAAGGAGAGCTTCAGGGATCGCCTCTTCCTGTTTCTTTAAGAGCTTGAGGGTGGGGGAGCGCTTGAGAGATTCTTTGTTGTTGAGGTGTTCTTCAATGATTCCAGAAACAAGAACCTCACCACCTTTTTCGCCTCCTTCAGGTCCGAGATCGACGATCCAGTCAGCGTTGGCGATCACATCGAGGTTATGCTCAACACAGAGAACGGTATGTCCGTTTCTTATCAAACAACGGAGAGCTTGAAGGAGTTTCTGTACGTCGTGTGCATGAAGACCGGTGGTTGGTTCATCAAGAATAAAGAAAGAACCTTGAGCATGAGAATTCTCGACTTGAGAGAGGTGCCGTGAGAGTTTTAGTCGCTGTGCCTCTCCGCCAGAGAGAGTGCTGAGTGGTTGGCCAAGACGCAGATACCCAAGTCCTAATTCTAAAAGCGGAGTAAGGAGCGTCAGCAGTTTCTTTTTTGTCTCACCTTCTAGCTGCTCCACAAAGGAGATGGTCTCATCAAGACTCATTTCGAGAATGGCTGAGACGTTTTTTCCTTGAAGTTCGACCTCAAGAACTTTCTGTTGAAACCGTTTTCCTAAGCATTGTTCACATTCAATAAAGACGTCGGCAAGAAACTGCATTTCAATGCGATGAGATCCCGCTCCTTTGCAGATTGGGCATCGTCCACCATCGACGTTAAAAGAAAAAGCAGATTTACTAAGCCCCAGAGCTTTTGCTTGTGGAGTTTCAGAAAGGCATTCTCGAAAGATCTCCCATGCTTTTGTATAGGTGGCAGCGTTTGAGCGCGGGGTTTTTCCAGCGGGACTTTGATCAATGAGAATTAAATCATCAAGATGATCGATACCGGAGAGATGTTCCTCTGAGGAATCACCACGGAGAGAACTCCGGCTCCCTTCTCGTATCTGATTGTAGGCTTGGTAAAGACAATCAATCAGGGTGGATTTTCCTGAGCCACTGACGCCACTAAGCACGGTGAGTTGCTGAAGTGGAATAGAGACGGTGATGTTTTTAAGATTATGAGTTTTTGCTCCTGTAATTGTGAGGTAGTTTTCTGCAGGAGTTTTTTGACTCTTTGTTGTCTCTAAGGGGATATGGTGAGAAACGAGATAGCGAGCGATAAGAGAATCTTTTGATTTTAATAATTTACTGACCGGGCCTTGAAAAACTATCTCTCCACCTCGCGAGGCTGATTCAGGACCGAGGTCAATTACTTCATCAGCAGCTTTGATGACCTCCTTGTCATGTTCTACAACGACAACGGAGTTTCCCTTGTCCCGCAGCTCCATTAAGATGCGTATTAAACGGTTTGTATCTCGAGAGTGAAGACCGATTGAGGGCTCATCAAGAACCAACATCGTATTAACAAGTTGTGAGCCAAGAACCGCCGTAAGATTTACCCGTTGAGATTCACCACCAGAGAGGGTCTTACTCTGGCGATCGAGCGTAAGATACTCAAGTCCTACTTCCGTAAGAAAAGAAAGCCGACTGTTAATCTCTTCTGTCGCTGAAAGAATGTAATCATCGTTGGCAAATTCCCTTACAAGTTCTTTAAAAAATTCATGTAAGCGATCCAGAGGAACATTCCAGATCTCCGGCAGGGTTTTTCCATAGATGCGATAGAAGAGCGCCTCCTTTTTAAGACGCCCGCCATTACACTCGGGACAGAGAAATTCCCCACGATAGCGAGAAAGAAAGACGCGAACATGCATCTTGTAAACTTTTCGCTGCAGGCGGGTAAACCACCGTTCTACTCCACGATATCCTTTTTTGTTATCTCCTTGAAAAATGAGGTCTACGGTTTTTTTGTTTAAACGCTTCCAGGGAATGCTGGTATCGATCTCATGTTTTTTACAAAATTTAAGAAGTGCTCGAAACTCATGACGAGTGCGAGGGGTTGACCAACAAACAAGGGCCCCTTCCTCGATGCTTTTTTCAGGATCAGGCACGCATCGTGTGCGGTCAAGGAGTAAGACTTTGCCAAAACCTTTACAGGCAGGACATGCACCGAGAGGACTGTTGAAACTAAAGAGCGCAGGTTTTGGAGAAGCAAAGGAGCGCTTACATGGGGAGCAGTAGAGATCTCGAGAGAAGGTAAATTCCTTAAATGCGTGAAACTCCTGATCGCAAAAGCAGATCAGCAGTTGATTTTTCCCATAATGATAAGCCTGTTGAATACTTGAGGAGAAACGTTCACGAACTTGCGAGCCAAAATCTTGTGCAGCATCAATTTTAATCCGGTCAACGATAACAAACAGCTCTTTTCCTGCGGTAAAGGAAGGGGTGTTTTCTAATTGCTCGATAGAGAAAACCGAACCGGTGCTTCTTTCGTAGCAGCGGATGAATCCCTCTGCTTCAAGAGTGTTTCGGATGCTTGCTTGTGAGGCAACCCCTTGGAGCGTGATTGGAAAGGCGACGAGTAAAAAAGAAACTTTTGAAGAGAGGTGTTTTTGGATCTTCTTAAAGATCTTCATCGTCGTGTCGTTTGCCACTTCTTGATGGCAGGAGGGACAATGAAGAATTCCCGCCCCGGCCCAGAGGATTTTCAAAAAGTCGTTAATTTCGGTGACGGTTCCAACCGTAGAGCGGGAGTTTGTAATACGTGTTTGTTGTTGGAGCGCCAAAGTGGGGCGCACTCCGGCGGCACTATCGATCTGTGGGGGTGGGAGCCGTTCCAGGAATTGTCGGGTATAAGGACTAAATGTCTCAATGTAGCGTCTCTGACCTTCTGCGTATATAGTGTCAAAGGCGAGAGTAGATTTCCCAGAGCCAGAGATGCCCGTTATAACGGTAAACTTATTGTGATCGAGGGCGAGATTAAACCCTTTAAGATTGTTTTGCCGAACACCAAAAAGTTGGAGTTGATCCTTTCTTGTCATACGGTTTAGTAGTTTAGGACGGATTTGGGATAAGGAGAAGTCGGCAATGTGGTTGACAAGTGGGGCATAGACGAAAAGCGATATCTTTCAGGAGCTTGCCTTAAGAAACGGGGAGAGTACGATGGGGCGCTTAGTGAGTTTCAGAAAAAATAGAGTGCTGCGAAACCTGCGACTCTTTAGAAGTGGGGTATTTCTCATTATGGGCGGGGTATTGTTTGTTGGATGTGCAAGCAAACCAAAAAACACATTCTTTGTGGTGCAAACTGAGGAATCCATTCGCAGCGCAGAACGATCGAGCGAGCAAGCAGAACAAGCAGTTATTCGTCTTCGTGAAAGTTCAACAGAGCTCGATACCTTGCTAAACCAGATTCGAAGTTATGGTTCAAAGATCGATGGAACCAAGCGCTTATGTGATCGGCCATTAAAATATTCGATACGAAAATGAAAATGATCTGGTTGATCGCCACTATATTACTTTTTGTTCCTCTTCAACAAACGTTTGCTGCCAGTGAGTGCTCGATTGCGGCAACAGCGATTGAAAAGGCAAGCAAATTGCGTGGATTGTCGATTCGACAAACGGTTCCATGTAAACTTCAAAGCCGGGAGCAGGTAGAGCAATATCTCCGAGAAACTTTGCACACAAAAATCCCTCCACAACGACTTGAAAATGAAGGATGGGCATTTCGATTACTTGGTCTTGTGCCGTTAGATTTTAAGTATCTGGAGGGACTCATTACGCTCTATACATCACAGCTCGGAGGCTATTACGATGCTGATAAGAATTATTACGCAATGGCAAATTGGATGCCAGATATCATGCAGCTTCCGATCGCTGTTCATGAGCTTACGCATGCCCTTCAGGATCAACATTATAATTTAGATAAGATGGTTGATTCCAAAACAGAACTCAGTGATTCCTTAATGGCGCGTTCCGCCTTGATTGAAGGGGATGCTACTGCGGTAATGCTTGATTTTTCAAGGCAACTCGCTGGTCAAAAACCAATTTCGACAGAAAGCTCAGTCTCTACTTTTATGGCTCAAAACCTCGCCGGGGCGATGCTTACCTCCTCGCTGCAATCAGCGCCCCAGGCCCTCCAGGCGATTCTTATCTTTCCTTATGTCAGTGGACTGAATTTTACACACTCGCTTTTAAAGAGTGGTGGTTATCGTGCTGTAGATCGAGCATTTACGAATCTTCCAGTATCAACCGAGCAGGTTTTGCATCCGGAGAAGTACGCAAAAGGGCTTGTAGATTTTCAGGAGGTAGAAAATCACCTTCCACCTCAGAGTGTGAGTATCTCCTCTCCAGCACCGATTTTTTCAGATCGTATCGGTGAGTTTGTAATTTCGACTTGGCTTAGTGGCTGGATCCCGGTGCCGAAGGCGAGCGAAGCTGCTGCTGGTTGGGGAGGGGATCGCTTAGCGTTGTATAGCACCGCTGCAGGGAAGCACCCGGTCCTTGTTTGGGCCCTTCTATGGGACACAGAGAAAGATGCAGAGGAGTTTTATTTGGCGATCACAGAAGGTTTCCGAAAGCGATTTTCAAAAGCGCCAGAAGAAGCAGAGGGAGGAATCTTGTTTTCTGAAACAGCAGTAGGCAACGTACGCTCAAAGCGCGAAGGACAGAAGGTTATTATTGTTATTGGGTGAAGATTTATTGAACACAGAGTTTCACAGAGTCCACAGAGTTAAAGTTATTGGGTTTTTCTTAACCTCTGTGGGACTCTGTGAAACTCTGTGTTCAATAAAAAAAAGCTTACGACTATCCATGCTGTTTCTATTATAAAAACAGAGCAAGGAAGAAAGCAGCAATTTTAGAGATGCTTTTTTGCGAAGTGAGCCATTTTGTCGGTTGTTTCTTTGCTCAACAGGTGCTCAGTTTTACAAGCGTCGATCTCGGCTTGTTCAGGATGAACCCCTAACACCTCTTTAAAGAAGATCTGGAGGATATTTCGTCTTTTGAGAATAGCTTCGGCGAGCTTCTTTCCTTCTGGGGAAAGGGAGAGAAAACGATTCTCATCTTCGCTAATAAATCCTTTATGTTTAAGACTCTTTAAGTTTGTTGAGGCGCTCCCAGTAGTGATGCTGAGATGTTTGGCAACATCAGTCACCCTTGCGTAACCTCTTTTTTCGGCAAGCTCTAAGATAGCAAGAAGGTGGTGCGCTGCGCTGTGGGTGATCTCATTTTCACCAAATTCCTTCCAGACTTCGGTTGTTTCCATATGCATGTGCATAAGCTGCTCCACGGTAGAAAAGATGTGTAAAAAAGTTACTTACAAAACTAAATGTTTGGTCGACCATAGCATAGTTTGGGGCGACAAAGAAGTTATTTTTCAAAAAACAAAGTGTTTGGATGCTAATATTGTAAATAATATCAAATGGTTACTCATTTGTGCGCATGCACGAACTTTAATTACGCATAAAAAAAGCCATAATCAACCCCAATGCTCTGGTTAGCTTAAGGTGATATGGCTCTCCATGAGAGGGTGATAAGGATCGGGATATATCGATGGCGGGAGATTTAGAGTGAAACTTAAAATATTCTTTCTTTCTATTTTTCTTTTTTCTTCGCAACAGGTTGCAGTTGGAGAAGAGGGGAAGAACTTTGGACGTCTTCGCGATGGGCGAGCGTATCGTGTCAATAGCGAAGGGGTCCAGTTAAGTGATTACATTGCTGAACTTGAGGTGGCAGTTGATGATTTAAGAAAACGCCTCGCTGTGGTGGAGGAAGAGCTTGAGCAACGAGAGGAAACAATTGCCTCACTCCGTGAAAAAAAATCTTCAAAAAAAGTGGTAAAAGAGGAAGATCTCTTAGGTGCGGAAGCACATAACTGTAATGAAGTAACGAAATCATTAGAGGAGAAGTTCCTTGCCCTGCAACAAAAAGCAGAAAGAGAACGACGGATGCTTGAGGAGCGATGTAAGGGGGGCATTTCTGGGCTTGAGCCTGCAGCGCAACCCGTAAAACCAGCTCTTGTTTCTGAGACGTTTGATTTTTCAAAGAAAAAAGACCTTTCTGAAAGCAAATCAAATTCGATTCATGAAAATTCTACGCCTGAAGATGTGGCTGGGAGAAAAAAAGAATTTGAATTGAAACTTGCCCAGATCTCTGAGCTTATTAATTCACGAAAGAAAATTTATGATCAGCTACGCAATAGCTCGAAAGGTGTTTCCATTCAAATTCAACCGCTTGTTACAAAGTCAGGAAGTAGTTTAGATTCACTTCGAAAAGAGGTCATGGAACTAAAAGAAGGCTCCCCAGTGACTCAGATTGAAGCGGGATTAAATGAGATTCTTCTCCTCTTGCAAGAAGACAACACCCTTCTTGCACGCTTAGCGCAGTAGGGGAGAGGGCTCCGCAACAATTGAACCTTTAAGGAGAGATATTATTTACCGCGGTAAAATAAAAGTTTTTTCTTTATCCCAAATAAGGAGCAAAATCGTTACTCAATATAGGGAGAAGGTGAATCTTTTAAAAGATAATGATGGATCGCCAACAGAACTCCCATTAAAGAAAATGCGATAAGGCGAATCTCTCCATCACCAAAGTTATATTCTACGCTTCCTGCGATCTGCCAGCCAAGAAGAGCGGAAGAGAGAATGAGGGCGGTTGAACCAAGTTCTTTGATCGTTTGAGAGCGTTGATATTTTGAGGCGAGCCAAAGGTTAAATCCAAGCTTGATGACCACATACATCCACCAAATATAGAGAGCCAAACCTAACCATCCAATCTCTACGGCGATATTAAGAAAATTGTTGTGCATGTGTCGATGGAGTTTGGGCAGAGTTGGATCAAGCTTCTGCATATAGGAAGCGTTATCAAGGCCGAGTCCGAGGGGGTAGCGCTCCGCAAGACTCCAACCTAATTCCCACATCTCCTGTCTTCCGCCACTAATAGAGAAATCATCGGCATAGCGCATTATCCGGTCATGAGCGGGACTTAAAAAGAGGAGTAGGCCGACGAGGACGACGGAAGAAAAAGCAAGTTTACGAGAGAGAAAAAGGCCAATCACCGTCATGGTTATAAATGTTCCAAACCATGGGCCGCGTTTGAGGTTAAGTAAGAATGCAGAAAAAAGCAGCCCTCCTAGAGAAAGGAGCAGGAAGGAGGAGGTTGAAAGGTCCCATCCGTTTTTTAATAAGGCGGTCTTTTTTTTGCTGTCAATGATTCCAAAAATAATAATCAAAAGAAGAGCGGTTAAGAGAGAAATATTGAGAGCGTGTTGGTTTTGCGGAGTAAGTCTGGCTTCAAAAAAAATATCTGACCAACCAGTGGTAATTGCCAGCAAAAAGATCGCTATCGCCGAAAACCACTGCGTTATTGCTGTATGTGCTTTTTTTGTTTTTGGTTTTAGTTGAAAGAAGAGGGCGATAAATATCGGTAAGATCATTACCAGTTGTCCAGATTCTGTAACGGCTCCGGGGGGCTTCAGTGATGAAAAATCTCCAAAGCCATTTTCAATTACCGTATGCAGTGCGGCGGTTGATTGTCCAAATATAAAAAAAAGAAAAAGTATCTGCATTCTCTTGAAAAATATTGGCAGTGAAGGGTGATCGCCAATGAGGCCATGAGCAACGGCAAAGGGGAGGAGCATATAAAAGCCCGTTTTCATTAATTCATTCAATGAACGAAGAGGCTCAATCCCCCCCAGTGAGGCAATAAGAGCGATCAGCAACCAAAAGGCCATAGGAACTGCAAGAACAGGAAATGAAGAGCAAGGAGGAGCAGAAGCAATACGATTGTTTTTTAAAAACAGTAGCCAAGAGAGGATATAACTGACGACGATAATTTGTGAAATCGCAATAGAAAGTGGGGCACTGAGTGCATAGAGAGAGAGAGTAAATAAGGCAAACTGACAAAAACCGATTGGTTCCGTCCAGGGCCTTTGTCTCCAAAGTTTTTTGGAACGACTCTCATGAAGAGGATCGAATATCACGTCCGGAGAGGGAGAGATTTTTTCATCTAGTTTATGCAAGGTGGCTTACGACATTGTTGTGGTTCATTTGTTTAAAGGCGCATTTACTGGTAAACAAGGCTTGAATCATATGAAAAATGAAGTAGTTCGTCTAGATTCCTTAACAGATAATAAGGTAGAAAGTTTGATCGGTACTGGTCATTATCAAGAAAGCAAAGCCATATCGATTATGCTTAGAGTTACGCACAGTTAAATACGATAGGTAAATGCGACGGTTGAATAGTGCTGTATATTTCTTCGGCCCCCTGTGTGTTGAGAGATTCTTAACTTAATGGCGAAAAGCTGGCAGTTTGCTTTGGAGTCATTCCTAGAGTTTATAATGTTACGAATTTTTTCAATATGTCTCCTTGTTGCAGTGCTTTTTGTGCTCCCCGCCGTGAGTGAGGATCTCACTGCTTTTGAAGAGGGAACGCTTGATACTCCAACACCTCTCGAGTTTGGTTTAACGATGGCTGAAATTCAAGAACGCTACGGAGCTCCCGATCAGAAACAGATCGATCAGAATCGAGAAAGTGAGCGCTGGCACTATGGGAAATCAGTAGTTTTGTTTCAAGCAGGGAAGGTTTCTGGTTGGACGTACCAGCCAGGGGATTTTGAGGGACGTTTTCGAAAAGAGTCGCGAGTTCGGGGAGAAAGCGTAGGAGAGGCGCCATACCTTATTCATGGTTGGAAAGATGCTTGGCGACGTGAAATTGAAATTACTGAAGAAGATGCAATCGATGAGTTGTGTCGTTGAACAGCTTCCGTAGAGTAGAGGACGATGGAAGACAATGGAGAAGAGGGCTACTCTTTCCCGATCACTCCGCCGGACAAGAAACAGTGCGCATCTTCAGATTTTTTCGATTCAGAATCCGTTCTTCCAAAGACCTCAGGGAGAGATTCTAATTCTTTCATCGAGGGGAGTGAGTCAAGAACGGCGGTGTCAAAAAGATCTTCTTCGTAAACATCGCCGCTAATTTCTGTTGGGGCGCTATGTTTTTCCTCGAAATCCCCCGCATTTTTGGATTTTAAATGCTGGGCATCCTTCTCAAGCTCTTCCTGTGTTGTCCGTTCACACCCTAAAATAATCTCCGCAACATGATCGAGGTAAGAGCGAACACATTTTTTTAATACTGCGGGAAGAATGAGGAGATCGCTCTCTGAAGTGATCGAGATTCTTTCTGATTTATCTGGAGTTGAATACGCAAGTTCAAGAACTCCTCTTCCGTTGCGATCGTGCGCTTGCACAAGAAAGCTTTGATACTCTGCTTCAGGTAAGAGCGTATCAAAAAGTTTTATTATTAAGCGCGGCCAACCCTGCCAGTCATCGATTTCTAAGGAGAAGGAAAAACGTTCACCAAGATCAATTCGAGCAACGTCCCCGAGTGATTTTCGAATGTTCATCAACGCTTCAAGCATCAATGAGTGACGAGCTTTCTTTTCCTGTTCAACAATATTTGTTTGTTGAAGTTGTTCCTTCTTTTTTCGCTGAATTCTTGTTGAGAACGCACCCAGAGTGGCCGTGAGGTCAGTACTGGTCAGATCAAAATCTGTGCCATCCGCAAGTGCCGTAGGGGAGCTATTATCGCCTTTATCGGCAATAGTAGAACGAGAACCAGGTCGATTTGAATTCTTCGAGGAACTCATCAATTTAAGGACTAAGCGCGCTAACTTATTGATATCTCACAATATCCGATTTTCATGGGACACTGCTTTTGTAGGTATATCGGCGACAAAGAGAAAGCTCTGAAGGAAATGAATGTTTTAAGATAAAAAGAAGTGATCTCCTCAGTCCTTTATAAGACCGAGCGATTTCAACTGCTTGATAAGCTTTCGTCCCCCACCAGATTTAAACACATACCCTTCACATCCAGCCTTCAGGCACTCTTCAATACTTTCATCATCCTCTAAGGCAGTCGTCATCACGATGCGGACGCGATTAAATCCCTCTATTCCCATCTCGCTTTCCATTTTTCTTATAGCAAGAAGCGCTTCACGTCCGTTCATCTTTGGCATGAGAATGTCCATACAGATCAGATCGAATGGGCTCTTATCGATCCAGGCGGAAGAGAAAAGTTCTACCGCTTCTTTGCCATCAGCCGCGATGACGCACTCACCATAATCGGCAAGAACTTGTTGGAGAAGAGCCGCGTGATCAGGACTATCTTCGGCAATGAGAATCTTCATTTTGTTTGCTCCACAAGCAACCGCATCTCTTCTTTACCCCATGACGTTCTTCCTAAGAGCCAAGCCGCTCCTGCGACCGCTACGGGTGGAATCAAGAAAGCGACAAATGGGAGTAAGCAGATCGCTATAAGCGTAATACCAAATGCAATGAGTTGAGGCCAGTTTTTGAGCGCAAAGAGCAAACGGCGCGAAACTCGAATCCCTAAAACTTCTAACACCACATCGAGAAATTGATAGGCAATGAGCCACGCACCTCCAACAAAAGCGAGAGGGGCAAGTATTGGGAAAAAGCCAATAATCAAGAGTATTACGCCGATCGGACCGAGCCAGAGCAACTTAAAGAGTTCAGAAAATAAAGAAGTGCTCATTTCTTTTACGATACTAGAGGCTTGATTGGCTTTTTCATCCCATGAAATTTCAGAAAGGCGTAATACTTCGGATGCAATAGAACTTTGAAAAGCACCAGCAAAAATCATTACCACTATAAACGATATCACCATGGTCGCAATCAACAAAACGAGGACTAAAAGAAACCATAACAACCCATATAAAAAAGAATTCAAAATGCCCACGGGAGAAGAGATTATATTTTCGAGTATCGGTCGGTGAAGGTACCACGCTCCAAGAAGGCAGATAAAAGAAGTCATCGTTCCGATACCCCAGGGCCAGATTGCAAGTTTGCGGATGTGGGGATTGAAGAGACATAACTTCCACCCCTGAAAAATAGCGATGATTCCCTGAAAGATGCTCATTTTTAATTTATTCCAAAGCGTGATCGCAAAACGTCTTTTAATTGTAGCGCCTCTTCGGGATCACAAAGACGTGGATTTTGTTTCGTCAGCACGATACGTTTTGCTCGTTCAAGCTCTTTATTCAAGGCCTTTTTCGTAGGTGGTTTAACAATAAATCCAGTTGCTCCAGCGCGGAGACAATCAACGAAGTTCTCTGGTGTTGAGTAGGTGGTAAGAATGATCACCGGAAGATATGACAAATGGGGATCGGCGCGGATTTCAGCGAGAAGATCGAGCCCGGAACGATTTGGCATATGAAGATCAGAAACAACACAAGAGAAATCAGCAGAACGTAAAAGAGATAACCCCTCATCCACGCTCGAGACTCCTTGGACTGATCCAAATCCAAGAGATTCAATATATGAGCAAATGATATCTCGTGGTGCGTCAAGGTCCTCAACAAGAAGAATCTTAAATACTACCAATGATTCACCGGTAGGGAGATGTTGTAAATCTTTTAAGAGCCCCTCTAAATTAGACGAGAACGAATAAACTTTGGCGCCGACAAAGCGTAGTTCGTCCTTAAAGGAGACTTCAGAACGAAAACTAAAAACACCCCCCAGGGTGAGAGGATTATATTTCCAAGCAAGCGAGAGGAGCTGTAAGCATGTTTGCTCCCCATAATGACTGTCAATCAGGAGCACTTGAAAGGTTTGCATGGAAAACCATTCCATGGCGGCCTGTATGGAGCTAATGCAACGAGTTCTCAATGAGTGCGAGGTGAGGATATCGGAGAGTTTCTCTGCTGAGGAGGGATCGGGGGTTACGATGAGGGCTGCCGACATATATTTCCCTAGTCTTTTCAGGGGGTTGAAATGAGGTTATTGTTTACGCTTATTCCTTTATCGGTCATAACAAGATTATGAAAGAGCAGTTAAAGTATAAGGAACAATACAACGAAGATACAAGTCAAAGAAGCACTGCTTCTCCTTCGTTGCGCTCATCAGTAAAAGATCCCGCCCCACCCTCATTACTTCCGACGATTGCCGACGTTGTTGGGTTTATGTTGTTATGTACAATGTTATGGCTCGTTTATACCGGCATTTCTTATGTAGTAGAGCGATGGCAGACCACAGGAGAGAGTATGTATCGCTCCGTTGAGCGTAAGGTAGGGGAGTTTTACGGTATTGGAAAGAAACAGCTAAAAAAGGACTTTGAAACACTTGAGCTGCATTCTTTGCCCCGAACTCACGGCAATTGAGTTAAGGATTCTGGAAGAAAGATTTAGTATAACCATAGAGACACAGAGCCGCAGAGAATATAAATAAATCTCCTTTCCTCTGTGTCTCTGCGCCTCTGTGGTTATATTAAAAATCCTTAACTTCATTACCATGAGTTTGGACTACGCCTAAGTCGACGATCTGAGGAGGAATCTACATGGGTGAACTATCGGTCTTTAATCGAGTTGTTATTGCTATCTTAGTGCTCATTGTCATGGGTGCGGCGGTAAGAAATGTTAGGAGGCGTGAGCTCTCTCTAGGAACCGGGGTGTTGTGGCTTGGGGGGGGATGTTTAGCGCTCTTTGTTTTGATGGTGCCGCAAATTTTAACACTCGTTACAGAACTTGTTGGTGCCAAATATCCTGCTTCTGCTCTTACTCTGTATGCTTTTCTTTTCTTTGGAACGATGCTTGTGATTTTGGGTTCGAAGTTGGAAAAGATGTTGATACAACTCACCCAAATCCAGCGAAACCTCTCCCTCCTTGATCGCCGTCTGAGGCATCTGGAACTGAAAGAAAGTAAAGAAGTCGCGGAAAGATAATAAAAAGAGGCTTAAAGCTTCTAACAAAGTGAACGGTCCCTGCCTGTCGTTGCGAGTGTAGCGAATCAATCTCCAATCGCTTCAGCCGCTACGAGATTGCGTCGCTTCGCTCGCAACGACCGGCACTTTGATTTTGTTAGATGCTCGGAGGTCTCTTAGATCTCTGTAAACAGGCGGAGAAGTGT
>CAZDIO010000099.1:0-2829 GCA_964505555.1 uncultured Bdellovibrionales bacterium | reverse complement strand
GTTGCGAGCGGAGCGAAGCAATCTCGAATCGTTTTAGCCGCTACGAGATTGCTTCGCTCCGCTCGCAACGACAGGGGACGATTCTTATTTAGTTCCCTTAATCGATATTGGTGCTCCTAAGAATCTTTGAATCCTTCCATCTCCCCCCGCCCTCTTATACTGACGCAAGAAGCGTGGGGTTAGTGTTTTTATAGTGGTTTCAATAGGTTATTTGGTTTTTTTCTCGTTTTTTCGTTGATTCTTCCTTCTTTATTGTTTTTTTGGTTTCAATCCCCGCGCTTCTTGTAAAAAAGCAAACACTTCTAAGTTATTACCTTCATACTCTCATCAAGAATCTGCGCTCATCAGACGATATTTTACTAAGAACAACACCACAGCAAGTAGGGAGTAGTGCGCTTGGAGGAGATAACTCATCCGGGAGAGATCCGAACAGATGTCCTTTCCCAAGGATACGTCATTGCCGGTCGTTATGAGATCCAAAAACTCTTGGGAACAGGAGGAATGGGGAGTGTCTACCTTGTAGCCGATCGCATTCTTGGTGAAGAGCAAGTTGCGATAAAAATTCTTCATAAACAATTCGCTTTTGAACAGAAATACACGCAGCGTTTTTTGCGCGAAGTGCAATTGATGCGTCGAGTTAATCACAAAAATGTAGTGCGTACTTTTGACGTCGGCGCAGATGGCGATCTTGTTTATTTTACAATGGAATATGTCCATGGTCAGTCATTGTTAGATCTCATTACCACCCGAACATTCCCCAAAAACCAACTGCTCAGCACAATCATTCAACTTTGCGAAGGACTTGAGGCGATCCATAACGCTAACATCATCCATCGTGATTTAAAGCCAGGAAATATTATTATTCTTGAAGATGGGACGATAAAAATTACTGACTTTGGAGTTGCTCGACCAGAAACCTCAGAGCTTACCGCACATAATGAAGTCATCGGCTCCTCTCCTTACATTGCGCCAGAGGTTTGGCTTGGCGATAAGCTCACCAATGCAGTCGATCTCTACAGCTTTGGAGTGATCTTATATGAACTCAACACGGGAGTGCTCCCCTTTGATGCAGAGTCCCCAGCACTCTTGATGCGGATGCACCTTGACCGTGCACCTGTTCCACCAAAAGAGCTCAATAAGACCGTTCCTTCTTGGCTTAACCGATTGATTTTAAAGCTTCTAGAAAAATCCCCGCTTGCTCGTCCCCGAGATGCACGTGAGATCATCGATTACACCCTCTCAAATATCGATCCACGAATTGAAGATTCCTCTACAAAGAGTTTTCTCGCCTCCTATGCAAGCGCACCAAGTGTCTCAAATACGTTTATTGCAAGACTTGAGGAACTCTCTCAGCGTGCAACCGATAAAAGTGCGACCTCTTCGCACAAACGAGATACAAAACGGATGATCTCAAAAATGTCCTCGTGGGCGCTCCGTATTCCCAGTCGAAGTCACGCAATGTCTCGTCTTGTGGATCATGTTGATCATGCTCAGATCTATGAAGTTACTGTTGCAATTATAAAGAAAATCGCGAGCTATATTGGCTCTCGCTTTGGAACAGCTCTCTTAGTACTTGGCGTCTCAGCACTGGTGCTTGTAGGGGTGAGTTATCTCTTTAACTTCCTCCCTTTACTTTCTTCTTTTGCATACCATGAGTACGATTCAAAACTCGGATACATGGCAAAGCACCTCCAGTGGCCAGCGCTGTTCAAAGTGGGGGTTCCATACGCCGCTTTCTTGATCCTTACACTCTGCGTTCCTTCGTTACTCATTGGCGCCCTCTGCGGCTCTCTCAAAGCAGTACTAAAGGTTGCTTACAGCACTGCTTTCTTTCATGCCGCAGCAGGCTCTCTCCTGTTTTTAAACCATCTCTTTCCAGCAATGACAGATCCAGATCGCTTTAACGTGGGCATGATAATCTCTGCCGGAGCCGCTGCGGGTCGTCAACTCGCTGAGATCTCGCTATTAAGCCCATTGATCTCCAATTACGAGACAAACGACTTCATGAATGCGATCGCACTGAATCAAACGCAGATGGAGCCATTAACAAACAGCGTGTTCCTTTCTACTGTAATGTTAATTTATATCGCTTTCTTGGTGTATAATGCTCGCGTTTCTCTTTCCTACTCAACAAGAAAACCTGAATTGATCTACCTAATCTTAACAACAGGCTTATTGGCATTGCTGCTTATTGAACCTCTTGGTGGATTTCTTAATATCCTTGGTGATGCCCAACACATTCAAACGTTTGAGTTTCTTCATTATAAGTTCTCTATTTCAACACGAGCACTTCATTCAATGGGGATCAACTGGGCGTTTGTATACTGCGCAATTGCCATCATCATGCCCTTTATCGGCGGCGTAAAATCCACAAAATAAACTCTCCACACCCCACTTCCTTCTCCTTCTTCTACTCTGGTGCTCCCCTGCTCTTTTCAATAAAAAAATATACCAAGCATCTACCCACGGGCATTAAGTTAAGGATCTGAAAGAAGATTTATAAAACCACAGAGCCGCAGAGAAGAGGATATTAAAAGTGACGCACTATTTGGCGGTATTTTACCGCTGCATAACTGTGAAGGTGGGGGTAGAAATCTTGCACGACAAACCAACCAAGAACGATCATTGAGGTGTACATCACCACGGTTGATCCAAAGGATGGTCCTTTAAGTTTTAACGCAGGGGCTTTCTTCCCAGCATTGCCCATCGCTTTTCCAACAAGATCAAGATTCGTAGAAGCATCAAGAAAAAGATGGGAGAAGTATCCAACAAAAGCTCCTCCAGCGAGGTAAAGTCGATCCTGCCAGAAGAGATCCCAAAAAAGGAGGT
>CAZDIO010000098.1:0-6446 GCA_964505555.1 uncultured Bdellovibrionales bacterium | reverse complement strand
TGGTGGTGGCTCGCTACGAAAACAAATAAAAAAACAAACTCCGTGGTTCTATATTTCGTCTTCCCGCCCCCCACGACAGGTAGGGAGCATCATTCTGTTAAAGACTCTTAGTCTTAGACCAAGGCTTAAACTTAAACTGGGTCAAAATAAAGATTGATATCTGACCCACTACAATAAATACTATCCCCTTCCCCGTCGTTCATTCTCTACTTCCAGTACCGCTCCATCACTTGGGGTAAGATTTAAAAATGTTTTCATCTGTTCAAGAAGCACATTATAGTGCTCTGCCTCAGCGAGATTTAATCGGTACTCATTAATGATTTTAATCATTAGGTCATCTTGCCACATCAACCACGCCTCTTTAGATACCTTTTCAAAGATCTCATTCCCAAGCTCACCTTCAAAGGGGGGCTTTTCTAACCCGGGGGCATCTTTTTCCAGCTTTACACAGTGAACGATTCGTTCTGCCATCATCTCTCCATTATCTTTTATTGCTCAAAAGACTCCCTTCATATTTATCAGTTCCAGCAAGAAAATCATAGCGAGAGTAGAGGAAAAGGTAAATCTACATAGAGAAATCGTTTCCCTTGACAAAACCTCCACTTCCTCGCTGTAGTAGAGGAGTTTGTATAACCAAAAGGAAAAAACTCTCATGTCGATAGTAAAAGTGTTTGGTGTTCCCTCATTTGCAGGATGTCGTGAAGAAACTTCAGAAACCATTGATCAACACAACGGCCCACGAGCGTTACGAAAAGCTTTTGACTACCTCGTCAGTGGCTTTAATGTCCCTCGAGATTTTGACGACATCGGAGATATCAACACCGGAGCTACCGTAAGTGAGCTTATCGATGCGGTGGAGAAAAAGGTTCTTGAATTACGGAAGAACCGCTCTATTCCCTTCATCATTGGGGGTGCACATACTCTGACAGTAGGCAGCTTAAAAGCGCTTCATCAAACCGATCCTCAATATTCCCTTATTTATTTTGATGCTCACCCAGATATCATGCCGCACGCTCAGATAAATTATGGCTCAAGCATCTATCACGCCATTAAAGATGGCTACTTAAACCCAAAAAATCTTGCCTACGTAGGAATTCGTCAGATTGAAAACGATGAGTGGGCACTCATTCGCAAACACAACATCTTTCATATCACTTCGTTGGATCTGGAACGATTATCTGGAGATGAGGTGATAAAGGAGATTAAGGCAAAGCTTCCTCCACCCTACTACCTGACTTTGGATCTTGATTGTTTAGATCCCTCCTTTGCACCCGGAGTCACAAGTCCCTTTCCCTCCGGTCTTACCCCACGGGAGGTACTCTACATCACCTCAAAGCTCTGTTTAGACCAAACCATCGGGGTTGAAATTGTGGAGCTCTCCCCGATAAATGATCGAAAAAACGAAACAGCAGGCATTGCAGCCCTCTTTCTTCAAACCCTCTCTTCAGTGATTACAGAGAGTTATCAACGAAATAAGGGCTGAAAAAACAAAGGCTAAGCGCTGAAGCGTAAAGTCATTTCCTTTCAGAGACGACATCTCTTTAGCACCATAAAAAGCGTTCAAAGAAGCACTTTAAACGCTCTTTAGCTTTTTTGAGGCTACTACAAAACGGACGAAACGGCGCTGCTGTTTCTAATCACAACGGAAGTGAATCATGCCTATTAGTATTAACACCAATATCGCCTCCCTTAGCGCCAACAAAGAACTTAGTAAGTCACAAAAAGAGGTCACCTCGTCTCTCGAGAAACTCTCCAGTGGTAAGCGGATTAACAAAGCCTCTGATGACCCGGCAGGACTTGCCGTCGCTCTCAACCTATTAACGAACGCAGATACCGGCACCGTTGCTGCTCGAAATATCAGTGATGGGGTATCCACCCTCTCCATTGCCGATGGCGCAATCTCTTCTGCAAGTGATATTACTACCAGACTTGCAGAACTTGCCACCCAAGCAGCAAGTGGAACGATCTCTTCAGATCAAAGAAGCGCTCTTAATACAGAGTACCAAGCTCTTCGCTCAGAGCTTGACCGTATCGCCGCAACGACGGAATTTAATGGACAATCCCTCTTAAGTGGCTCCTCTTCAGTGACCATTCAGGCAGGAACAACTGGAAGCAGCACCTCTCAAATTAGTGCTCAACTCCCAGGAGTCAGTGCTTCCTCACTAGGACTTGCAGCAGATCTCAGCTCGGCAGAAGCGGCCCGCTCCGCCCTCGATCAAGCAAAACAAGCAACTGCTTCTCTTGCAAGCTCAAGAGCCGAAATTGGCGCTTCAGAAAGTAGACTTGCTTCAGCGTTTGAAAATCTAAAAACCACTGAACTCAATGAACGAACAGCAGCAAGTAGGATTCTTGATGCTGACGTTGCAGAGGAAAGTGCAAAACTAGCAGCAAACCAGATTCGCAGCCAAGCATCCATTGCCGTTCAAGTTCAAGCAAACAATCAACCTGCAAATGCACTAAAGCTCTTGGGTTAAGCTTCCTCTCTCACCTATCTTCCAAGGAAGGGAAGGATGTATGTTCCAGGACTTGTTACATAGTTCCGAAACACCACCCCTTCTCCTTGGATGATCAACGTACCATACGTATCTTTACCAACATTTAACGCAAATTCTTTCGTTCCGTGTGGAGGAAGGGTAAACGTTTGACCGGAGATATGAGCGCCGGTGTAGTTTAACAGATCCAGTTCGGCAGTTACTTGTGAGTTTGTTGAGTTATACACTTCCACACGGTTTACATGTCCGATAAAACTATTAAACTCTGATACTTGCGCTTGACCAGGAGAGCCTACCGCTGGGGCAGCGTATCCGTATTGCAAGACGTTTGTTCCGTTGAGTTTATAAAATAGTGTCGTTGCGCTAATTACCCCTTGCGGTGTTGAAACCTCAACGGAGCCAACCTTTGAAGAGGCAAGAAATCCAGAATTTCCAACCTTATTCATAATCACGTGACGTGTTGCCCGAGGAGAAACATTGACTGTTTGTTTTCCAATCTTCTTTCCAGCTGGATCGTAGATATTAAGATTCACACTCACCGCACTCTCGGCAACGTTATTAAGCTCAACAATACTTAACTCATCATTCATCGTTGATACTCCACCAACCATCTTATTTTGCGTCGGTGGGCGATAAGGCATTGGAAATGCGGTAAGGAAATTCGGACACGAAGCCCCCACGCAGTCATAAAAGTATCTGGTGTTGGTAATATAATACTTTGGCTGGATATTGTTTTTTACTGTTGGAACAAAGGTCGCCATTCCCACAGCGTCTACATTCTTTGGACCAGCGAGGGCGTCATGACCTGAAAAATCATACCGACCACCATCAGAAAGACTAACAGTATCCGTGTGCACAAGCTTTCCTTGAGCATTATAGTAATAAAGTTTCCCACTAAGACCTTTTTTATCTCCTGGCGTTCCATCGGCAATACTAATCCAATTTGCGACGACTGCCGTCTTTGCCGTGCCAAGATGGAAGGTATTAAGCGGCATACTATAGATCCCGGTTCTTGGGTTCATCAGTGGATAATTCAGGGCAAAGTCAAAGCCACTCTGAGCTTGTCTCATATTGGGTTTATACAGTGAGATTCCTCCTGTCCAAGCACCAGCTTGTTTTGCATCGGTGCTCACACAGACAGTTCCATACATATCTGCGGTAAGGCCAATTTCATTAACAATGAAATCAGTTTTTAAAAACGGTGCGATAACCTTTTGTGCACTTCCTTTCACCTTTCCAAATCGGTCTCGGTATTCAACTTTTGTTTTTAGCTTTTGTGAACTAATATTGATTACCGTAACAACGTTTGACTGACCCAGAAATCCGTTTGCACCAACGCATCCACTTGGAGCAAGATCCTCATAAAAGCAGTCTCCCCCGTTATTGGGATCGCACTGCCCGACATCGGTGCAGGCATCTCCTCGCCCATCATTATTGGTATCGAGCTGATCAGCATTGGAAACTACCTTGCAGTTATCTCCTGAGTCAGGAATACCGTCGTTGTCATCATCAGCGTCACAACTATCTCCAAGCCCATCGTGATCATTATCTGCTTGATCATTATTGGAAACGGTTTGGCAGTTATCACTTCCATCATCGATGTTGTCGTTATCATCATCGCTATCACAGAGATCGCCTTGACTATCACCATCGATATTACTTTGATCTGAATTTGAAATCGCAGGACAGTTATCTGGTCCATTTGTAGTAAGAGTGTATCCACCGGGAACGGTTGTTCCAAAACAAGCTGTTCCAGAAAGAACGGCCGTATCTCTTATCCCATCACTATCAGCATCAACGTACGCCTGATCTCTCCACACCGCACTACTCAGGGCATCACAATCCGCTCCATCTGCCGTGCCATCATTATCATCATCATTATCACAAGCATCTCCAGCACTATCAGAATCGGTATCCTTTTGATCTGGATTTGCCGTTCCGATACAGTTATCTGGACCGTTCGTTCCAAGGGTAGAACCAAGAGGAGGGTTATTTCCAAAACAGGCCACGGTGGTAAGGCTCAATCCATCGCGTATCCCATCACTATCACCATCAAGATACGCCTGATTGCGCCAGAGCTTACCATCAAGCGAATTACAATCTGCACCATCTAATACGCCATCATCGTCATCATCACTATCACAGCTATCTCCTTGACCATCTACATCGGTATCAACCTGTGTTGCATTGGCCACTCCGGGGCAGTTGTCTGGGCCATTGAGATTCAGTGTATATCCCGTAGGCGGCGTAGCTCCGAAACAAGAGATTACGGTTAATGATCCTGACTCACGAACCGTATCGCTATCAGCATCCGGATATGCTCTATTTCGCCAGATGCTATTGTCAAAATCATCACAGTCTCCGGAATCAATAATCCCGTCATTATCATCATCGGCATCACAAACATCTCCATCTGCATCACCATCAAAATTCTCTTGAAGTGGGTTGCCCACCGATGGACAATTATCATTAACATCTGCAACTCCATCTCCATCACTATCTACAAGCGCATTGAAAGCTATACTTACCTGATCATCCTCACTTGAAATATTATTGCCAGGGGTAGAATCAATATCTGTTGAAGAAGTATCCATTACTTCCGCAACATTTGTTATCAACCCCAGCCCCTGAACAATCACCTTAATCGCAAATGTTTTAGTGCTATTTGCCGGTACTGTTTTAATACTCCACAGACCTGTAATCGGATCATAGGCACCAAGATCCGCATCATCAGACTCATACTGGAGTCCTGCCGGAAGAAGATCTTTTACTATTATATTTTCAGCAGTATCAGGCCCATCATTCGTAAGTGTAATAAAAAACTTTGCCGATCCACCCTGCACCGGTGATTCTGGCTCCACTGTCATGCTCAATGAAAGATCGGAATAAGACGCAGGTCCTCCAAAATCGTTTGATACCGCCGTGGTATTTATCGAAGAAAGGATTGCACCATTTGCTGGATTAACAACGTAGACAATACTTCCGAGCGTGCTCACGAGAAGTTGATTTTGATTATTGAAAATTACCCCGGTGGTATTACTTGCGGTCATAATTGCTCCAACAAGCGATCCCGTAAGAGTTGAGACATTTAAGGTATAGAGCTGTCTGGTTGCTCCGTTATTAGAAACGACATAGGTAAGCCCATTGGGGCCAAACACCATATCTCCACCGGTGCCCGAAATCCCTGTTACAACTCCCAGATCAATATAACTCAGCGGCAAAATATCTGGCGTAATTCGATAGAGTCGTTGTGAATCACTTAAAATATAAAGATCGCCATATTTATCAAACGCTGCGCGCTGATACGTAGTAATGATTGGAAGAACTAAGCCAGTATCGACAAGTCCTCCGAGTGGGGTCCATTTTTTAATAGAACGATCGGCTGAAGTAATAAACCAAACCGCACCTGTTGCTTTTTCATATGCAATTCCCGAGGAGGTAACTCCTACTGGAAGTGTGGTTTGAACAGAAAGAACACCGGTAGCAGGATTAAAGAGTGAGATCTCTCTTGAACTTGAGTTAATGGCATAAATCGGATTTGCTGCCGATTGTGCAGATGCCTCCACCTGGTGTAGCACAAACGCTGCAAAGAAAAATATTACAACCTTTACATCTCTCATCTTTTTTTCCCTGTGTTACGAGGATCTCTTCAATTAAAAAACATCCGATAAACTCGTAAGAATCGTTACCGTAAGAAATAAAGTGCATAAACAATGCCAAAAAACGAGTGGGCGTATTCGGGTATTCGGAACCAAGTTGAAAACGAATTGCCGGTGTTTGTAACAGATAAAAAGCTTTTTTTTCGGAGAGATTCGTAAGAACAAGAAGGAGTTTCCCCTAAAAGAAACCTTGAAAGAACGTCTGGAGGGAAAGATTGAAAACTAAGGCCTTTAACAAAATGAACGACCCCTTCCTGTCGTTGCGAGCGAAGCGAAGCAATCTCGAATTATTACA
>CAZDIO010000097.1:0-60198 GCA_964505555.1 uncultured Bdellovibrionales bacterium | reverse complement strand
CTCGAATTGCTTCAGCAGCTACGAGATTGCTTCGCTTCGCTCGCAACGACAGGCATTTTCATTTTGTTAGAGGCTCTAAGTCTAAACTTTCGGGGGGTCTTATGGCAATAGAAGCCAACCTTCCTGAGGTAAAATTTTATAACACCCTCTCACGAAGTATCGAGATCCTTACGCCTTTAAATCCCGGCGAAGTTCGAGTCTATTGTTGTGGGCCTACCGTTTACAACTTCCAACACATTGGAAATCTTCGCACTTACATCTTTGAAGATATCCTCATCCGCACCCTTCGTTACGCTGGGTACCGGGTCAACCATGTAATGAACATCACCGATGTTGGGCACCTTGTTTCTGATGCTGATGAAGGTGAAGACAAGATGCTTGTTGCTGCTCGGCGAGAGAAGAAGAAATCAGCAGAGATCGCTCAGTACTATACCGATATCTTTTTTGAACACTGCTCCTGGCTTAATATTCAAAAACCAAACATCGTTTGTAAAGCAACAGAACATATCACCGAGATGATTGCTCTTATTGAGCAACTTGAAAAACGCGGGTTTGCTTATCAAAGCGGAGGAAATGTTTACTTTGATGTGAGTAAGCTAAAAGATTACGGCAAACTTGCCGGGCTTGACCTGGAGAGCCTCCAAGCGGGAGCAAGAATTGAAGTTGATGCAAAGAAGAAAAATCCCTTAGATTTTGCACTCTGGTTTACAAAATCAAAATTTGAAAATCAGGAGCTGCAGTGGAACTCACCGTGGGGAGAGGGATATCCGGGATGGCACATCGAGTGTAGCGCAATGGCGATGAAGTATCTCGGTGAGCAATTTGATATTCATTGTGGGGGCATCGATCATATCCCCGTTCACCACACGAACGAAATTGCCCAAAGCGAAGCGGCAACGGGAAAACCATTTGTCCGAATCTGGCTGCACGGGGGGTTTCTCGTTACCGAAAAAGAGAAGATGTCTAAGTCAAAAGGAGAGTTTTTAACCCTGGATCGTCTCAAAGAACGTGGGTTTGATCCGTTATGCTATCGTCTCCTCTGCCTTAGCGGTCACTATCGACGTGAGCTTGCTTTTAGTTGGGAAGCACTCGAAGGTGCTCACAATAGCTTTAAAAAGATAAAAAATAGCGTCTCTGCCCTATTTTCTGACACCACCGAAGTTATTCCAAAGGATTCTACAAACGAAAAATATAAAGAACTAAAGAAACTCTTTGCTGAAGCAGTATTTTCTGATCTTTCTATGCCGAAAGCTTTGGCGATCTTTCATGAAACATTAAGTGCGGGAGCGCTTTCGAGCGCAGAAAAACTCTCGCTGGTAGTTGAATTTGATACCATCTTTGGTTTTGGTGTCGAAAACTGGAAGGAGGTGATAGGTGAGGTGCCAAACGCAGTGCTTGAACTTGCGGAAAAACGAGAGCTTGCGCGGACATCAAAAAACTGGTCTGAATCCGACCGGTTGCGAGAAATGATTAAAGAACTTGGTTACAGCGTCGAAGATACCAAGGACGGACAAAAAATAAAGAAGCACAATAAAGAAACATAATGCATAGCTCTGACGGAAGACCTTTAATTACTGTTTTTGGAGGCGCTGGATATATCGGTTCCGTGCTTGTGCGTCGTCTCCTTCAGGAAGGATATCAGGTTCGGGTATTTGATAATTTCCTCTACGGTCGAGATGGCTTAGCGGAACTTTCTGATCCCCATCTAGAGATTGTCGAGGGGGATATCTGTAACACGAGAAATCTCTCTGATGCTATACAAGGTGCAGAGGCGGTAATCTTACTTGCCGCACTTATTGGACGAAGAGCCGCAGATATTGATCGCAAGTATATGCGAGAAGTAAACCTTCTTGCCTCAACAGTGGTTCTTAATTCAGCCTTTGAACACGGAGCGAGTAGATTTATCTTTGCCTCAACCGATAGCGTCTATGGCCTCCAACAGGGGGTGATGTATGAGACCGGCACTCCAGAGCCGATCAGTCTCTACTCTCGGCTTAAACTACGCATGGAGGAGCGTGTCATTAAGGCAAAGACCGGGAGTTTTCATCCCACAGCATTAAGAATCGCTACCTGCCACGGGTATTCACCAAGAATGCGCTTCGATCTTGTGGCCAATGGATTAATTCGAGATGCGCTCTATAAAAAGGAGATCGTTATTGAAAGCGGCGAACAACGGCGATCGTTAATTCATGTTGAAGATGTCGCCACAGCCTTTCTTTCCTGCTTAGAAGCGCATGAGAACCTCATTAGTGGAGAGGTGTTTAATGTTGGTGCAAGCGCACAAAATGTGCAGTTAAGCGATCTGGTGAACATCGTGAGCAAACTTGCTCCACAAACAAAAATTACCTTTCTTGAACAGGAACCAGATCTCGTTGATTACCACCTCAGCTGTGCAAAGATTGAAAAGATCTTGGACTTCTCTCCAAAGTGGACGATTGAAGCAAGTCTTGAGCAACTAAAAGTAATGCTCAGTGAAGAAAAGTTTCGCGACCCCTATAGTCCGATTTACCATAATACCTAAAGCCAGCTCTACCACTTTTGTCCAAACACAGCAGAAATTGCTCAGATTGATTACCTTGCATAAAAACCCCTGCTCTTTCGTCGAAATAGTTGACGAAACAAGGTATGCTGCTTAAAAATAGTGCAAATTACACCGGTAAGAAATAACTGCCTTTGGAGGAGATTATGGAACAACGACAGAATGTAACAATGAAACCCGCATACGCTATTGCGGATGCGCAGTCTGCGCTTCTACGTTCTGTGTTTGGATGGATGACACTTGGACTCGTAGTAACAGGATTAATTGGAAGCTACATCGTTGGCAATCCAGATATTGTTCGCTCCCTCTTTAGTGGAGGAAAACTTTTTGTTCTCTTTTTTGTCGAGCTGGGTCTTGTCTTTTGGCTCAGTGCTCGAGTGATGAAGATGGCTTCATCAACAGCAGCAATGGTGTTTCTCGCCTACGCGGCACTAAACGGCGTAACCCTTGCACCGATCGCTTTTGTCTACACCCATGAATCTATCGCTTCAGCGTTTATCGTCGCTGGTGGACTGTTTGGCGCAATGGCGCTCTATGGTTCGGTAACAAAAAGAGACCTCACAAGCATGGGGAGTTTCATGTTTATGGGTCTTATTGGAATTATTATTGCGTCTCTTGTAAACTTCTTCTTTGCAAGTAGCGCACTTTCGTTCGCAATTTCCATCGCTGGGGTGCTTGTCTTTACCGGCCTTACTGCTTGGGATGTACAAAAGTTAAAAGTATACGGCGCTCAAGCAAGCACTGGGGAGGAGAACTTTAAACGATACGCAATTCTTGGTGCCCTCACCCTCTATCTCGATTTTATCAATCTGTTTCTTCATCTACTGAGATTGATTGGAAGACGGGATTGAAGGATATAGTTAAAGGGCGTTACGTTAAAAATTGGTGAGTTCTTTTTTTGATGAACACAGAGTTAAGAACTATTGGCTTTCCTTAACTCTGTGTAACCCTGTGAAACCCTGTGTTCAATAAATCCCTCTTCTTAAGTGCCTTCGTGCTCAATTCTGCACATAGAGGAAGATATTAAAAAATCTCCTACAGCAGATAACTACCTGAAATAACCAAACAAAACAGATTTTGTACAAATTTCGCTCAAGAAATTCTCTTATGTTGACGATACAAATTCTTGAGTGAAAGTTGGGGGTTATAGATTATGTCTAATTCCATAATGAATATTCAGCCAGAACTAAAACATGCTCTTGAAATCTTCATTAAGGAGCTTGATTCTCACATCTTCTATTTACAAAACACACTCCAAAGCGAACCACTTCTTACAGATATCGACAATAAGAAACACTTTGAGCACAGATTCCACACGATCCGTGGAGGTGCAGGCTTTCTTCAACTCCATGAGATTCAACAATGTGCCACTGAAGGCGAAAAGATGATGCGTGAACCGCAAGCAAAGAGTGATTCAGAAGATGAGCTCCGCTCCCACCTCGAGCGAATCGTTGAAACACTGAACGTTCAGATGGCTGACTTAAGAGAAGCCTTCGGCGAAAAGCTGTAAAACAGCGCCCTTCCCAACTAGAGTGGTTCCATTTTAGATGCAGCAGGAACTCCCTGTCGTTGCTTCGCTCTGCTCGCAACGACAGGTTTCTTGCCACACTTAAAGTAGAATGGCGCTAGGTCTCGTTAGAATCAAATCTTGATCCTAGATTGCCCAGATCCTGATTCTTTGGAATCTAAAGTCTTTTACTTGCCGCTTCTGCAAGATCGCTGCGAACAATATTTTTTAGATGTAAATGTGCCGCCTGTGGCCAGTTTCGAAACGCATTGATCGTATGCACAAGGCCATTATTTCGCTCACTCAGTACCGGATTATCAATCTGACTTCGGTCTCCAATAACCACTAAGAGACTCCCCTCACCCAGCCTTGTTAAGAGCACTTTCAATGGTCCGCGCTCCAGATTCTGCGCCTCTTCGAGAATTACAAAGCTCCGCCGAAACGTTCGACCTCGAATATAAGTAAGCGGCACAAGCTCTAAGCGGTTTTCCATCTCTAGCCATGCCTTGGCATCAAAAGGACGAACCATCCGTTGTGACGCTCCTCGCTTTCCTCCCCGACCATCATCTGCCGCAGGCACCTGAACAATCGCACGAAGGTTATCCTCGATCGGTCCTCCCCAGGGACGAATCTTCTCCTCTAAACTCCCCGGGAGAAATCCCATCGAAGTTCCAACATCGATCATCGGTCGAGTAACGATAATCCTCTCAAAATGCCCCCGCTCAAGACGCTCCCAAGCGGCAGCAAGAGCAAGAAATGATTTCCCACTTCCCGCAGGTCCTGAAACAGTAATTAAGCGAATCCCTCCTGGAGTCATCGGATCAGGATCTCCACACCCCATAAGCGCCCAGAGGAGAAGTTTCTGCCTTGTGTTTTTCCCCATCACCTCTCCAGCCACTTTCAGATAATCTACCTTTGGCCGGTCAATGACCTCACAAAGAGTTTTTTCTGGATCGCGCGCCATTGTGTAGCAGTAATGAACATCAGGATTTTCGCGATCAACAAGGTGAAGAAACTCATTTATCGCCGGGCGCACGGGTGGTTCATAGACTCCATCTCGAATCGCCTGATCAACCTCCTCACCGCTGAGCTCAATCTTTCGATAACCAAGCTTATAATCAAATGCTGGCGCACAAACAGACATTAACTCCTCTGCAGACACGCCATAGACGCTGTGAGCAAGCACTCGAAGAATTCCATCTTGAGTAATTAACACCACCTGGTGCTTTCGCCGATCATCTTCTCCAGATTCTATTCCTCTCTGAACTTGCCCTTGGAGCTCAATCGCCGTTGCCAAGATCTCATGTGCCGCCTTACTTGCTCGCAGATCCCAAGCAGCAATTTTTTCGATATTTGGTCTCGGTGCAATACGCAGCACCCCACCTTTTTCAGTCTCTACCCCATCAATGAGGGAGCCTTTGGTGGAGTAATACTCAAGTTGCTTCGCTGCTTCATGGGCCGCGATGGAACGCTCCCCTCCGGAATATTTAAGCCTCTCAAGTTCATCAAGAACGATTCGTGGAATGACGATCTCGTTATCCCCCAAAACCCCGGCAAACGCTGGGTCCTGATTATCTCGAAATGTAGTGACATCTTGAACAAGAGAGATAATCGCCGAAGTATCAAGAACAAATATTTTTTCCATACCTTCCTTCGCTATCACGCCATCATAACTATGAAATTAAGGCCTCTAAAATGAAGGCACCTGTCGTTGCGAGCGAAGCGAAGCAATCTCGAACCCTCGTTGATAATATGAGATTGCTTCGCTTCGCTCGCAACGACAGGTATATTACTCATTGTTGTAGACTTTAAGAACATAATGCTTTCATTTCCTTACTCAGTTTCACCCCTTTTACGTTCCCTCCAATGATCAGCAGAAATTCCTTAAGGGAGAACCACTTTCTTGAAACCCGTTGGATCTCAGAAAGACCTGTCTGATTGAGTTTCTGAATTACCTCCGTTGGAGAGACATACCGACCGTAGTGAATCTCAGTTTCTATCGCACGCCATAACCGTGAGCTGAGAGAATCTGCACTCATCTGTAACTGCGAGGAGATAAATTCAATTCCTCGTTGATATTCCTCTTCACTGATCTTTCCAGCAGAGAGCTTCACAAGCTCCTGACAGATATCTTGTAACGCCATCTCCAAATTACCTTTTTCTAGTACCGCAGTAATTGAGAGGCAAGCAGTATCTGCATGAGCATCAACATCTGAAGCGATTGAATAGGCAAGACCGTGCTTTTCTCGAACAAGCTGAAAGAGTCGAGAAGACATCGTCTCACCTAACAGTGTCGAAAGAACGGCCCCACAAAGATAGTCCTTTTCACAGGTCGCCGGCCAACGTCGGCCCAAAATGACATAACTCTGATGAACAGGGCGGGGTAATAAATGAACTCCATAACCCGTTTGCGGCGCTTTTGGAGCAAATGCTCTTCCCTTCTGAAGAGCTCCAAAGGTCTCTTCAACGTGGGAAACAAGCTCTTTAAATGAAAGATCTCCAACCACCCCAATGATAATTCTTTTACCAACGAGGAGCTCCGCCAAGCGACGCTTCATCGCCTCAGAGGTGCATTTGGCAACAACATCTACCGTTCCAAACACTGGCAAACCAAGCCCCGATCCCGGCCAAAACTTCTCATTAAACAGATGTGATGCATTCTCAAACGGATCGTCATTTGCTTCAAGAATCTCCTGACGAACGATCTCCTTTTCGATCTCAAGATCTTGTTTATGAAAAACCGCATTGAGTAAAAGTTCAGAGAAAAAATCAAGCAATTTAAAAACTCTCCGCCGCGGAACATTCCCCACAAGACAGAGCGAGTTTGTGCTGGTAAATGCGTTGATGTCTCCTCCAAGATTATCAATGGCACAAGCGATCGCATTGGTAGACATGTTCTTCGTGCGACGAAAAAGCATGTGCTCAAAGAGGTGCGTAACCCCTGTTGTTTTCTTTGTTTCATCGCGAGAACCACCGATTAAACATATTGAGCAAGCCGCCGTCTCCATGCCACGAAAGTGATCATAGAGAATGGTCAAACCGTTCTTTAAAACTACCTTTTCAATACTGATGTTTGGGATTTGACTTCGTCGTCGTGACACGTAATAAGCCTAACTGTTGCCTCTATTTATATCTGACATAACATCTTAACTGATTCCTAGCACTTCTGCTATTATCGAGAATTTGATAAGAAACAGCTGATAAGAAATAACTATGGCAAAACCACTAATTGAACCGCGAATACTGAAGGGATTTCGAGATTATCTCCCACAGGTAACCATTCCTCGTACGGAGATGATTCGTAAGCTAGAAGTTGTCTTCTCCTCGTTTGGTTTCGTCCCCATTGATACCCCAGCACTTGAGTATGCAGAGGTTCTTCTCGGCAAGGGGTCAGCTGAAACAGATAAACAACTCTATCGTTTTCTTGACGGAGGGGAGAGAGACATTGCGCTTCGTTTTGATCTCACCGTGCCCCTTGCTCGCTTTATTGCGATGCATTTCCATGAATTAGGCACCCCCTTTAAACGCTACCACATCGCCCCAGTCTGGCGAGCAGAGAAGCCGCAACGGGGAAGATATCGGGAGTTTATTCAATGTGATTTTGATATCATCGGCCCAACGTCGATGCTTGCTGATGCAGAGATCGTTGCCGTAATCCACGAAGCACTAAACGCTCTGGGGATTGATCACCAAATTCGAATTAACAATAGAAAGATCCTCTCAGGACTACTTGAAGAGCTCGGTGCAAAGGAAAAAACCGTAGCTGTGCTCCGAATCATTGATAAGTTAGACAAGCTCGGGGCCGAGGTTGTTGCTAAAGAGCTTGCTGAAGAAGCTGCGCTTAACTCCGCACAGATTGAGCGGGTGTTTTCTTTTCTCTCCTTATCAACCGAAAAACAATCAAATCAAGAGCTTCTTAGACAGCTAAAAGAGATGTTTCGGGCAAACGAACTCTCACTCTTAGGCATTAGCCAGCTAGAAACACTTCTAGAGATGATGCCGAGCTTAAATATTACAGATAACGACCTTGCTCTTGATCTTTCTATCGCCCGAGGGCTTGATTATTATACGGGAACAGTTTTTGAAACGACCCTTCTGAAGCTCCCACATATCGGTTCAATCTGTTCTGGGGGTCGATACGACGATCTTGCTTCCCTCTACACGAAGCAACATCTTCCGGGAGTCGGAGCTTCGATCGGTTTAGATCGAATTATTGGCGCTCTTGAAGAGCTTGGCTCTCTTCCTACCAAAGCTTCTACCGCCGCGATACTTATCTGCATTCCAGACGAGCGTGCCACCTCTTCCTCACTTCAGGTATCGAAACAACTTCGCGATGCTGGGATCTTCGTTGAAGTTTATCCTGAAGTTGCAAAGCTCTCGACACAGCTAAAGTATGCAAACAAGAAGGGCTTTGAGTGGGCCATTATTACTGGTGAAAGAGAGTTAGAAAATAATTCCTGTAGTGTTAAAAATCTAAAAGACGGCGAGCAAAGTAACGTTTCTACCAAAGAAGTTGTAAAATTCTTTCGCGATAAGTTGTCACTCCCATGAATTTCTCTGAAAAACTCTACCTCTATGCACAGCTCATCGTCTCGCACGGTTTAAACGTTCAAGAACAACAAATTGTTAACATCTCTACCGAGCCAGTGCATCGCGATTTTGCAATGCTTATCTCCGAACTTTCATATCAACGAGGTGCAAAATACGTAAACGTCGATCTTGTTGATCCACGCTTGGCTAGAATTCGAATTGAGAATGGAACTTCTCTTGACTACGTACCAAAATACATCTCGGTCAAATACAACGATCTTGTTACTGAACATGCTGCAAATTTAAAAATCGTAGGCAGTGAAGATCCCGATCTGCTTGAAGATCTTCCAACAAAAAATGTAAACACCGTCCGGGTCAGTCTCTATCAAGCGATAAAACCCTTCTATGAAGAGGGAATTGGCAAATCGCAAGTCCACTGGACCGTAGTTGGTGCGGCAACACCGAAGTGGGGAAAGAAGATATTTCCATCGCTTACTCCAGAGCAAGCACAAAGCCAACTCTGGGAGGAGATCTTTAAGATGAGTCGGATAACCTCTCCTGAGGCACTCCTCCAGTGGCAAAAACATAACTCCGCACTCCAAAAGCGCGCAAAAGAACTCACCGCTTTAAAAATCAAAGAGCTCCGGTTTGTTGGTCCAGAAACAGATCTGGTAGTCGGACTATCAACAAAAGCAAAATTCAAAGGCGGTTCAGAAACAGGCCCGTATGGTGCTGAATTTGAACCAAACATCCCCACGGAAGAAGTGTTTACGACTCCTGATTGGAGGATGACTTCCGGTAAGGCAAAAACAACAAGACCGTTTTACATTAATGGAAAGCTGATCAAAGGACTCTCTTTAGAGTTTACAAAAGGAGAGATCACAAACTTTAGCGCCGTGGAGGGTGAAGATACGTTTCGTGAATATATAAGTAGCGATCCGGGGGCAAAGCGACTTGGTGAAGTAGCGCTTGTTGGCACTGATTCTCCGGTATTTCAAAGTGGGGTTGTTTTTCAGGAGATACTTTTTGATGAAAACGCCGCTTGCCATATTGCTATTGGTTCTGCTTATAAATTCTGCCTTGAAGGAGGCGAACAGATGGGCAATGAAGATCTCCTCGAGGTGGGATGTAATTCAAGCTCTGCGCACACCGATATGATGATCTCTTCAAAGGATGTTGACGTCATGGCAACGACTTTCAATGGTCAAACGATAACGCTCCTTAAAAATGGGGCTTGGGTTATATAATGGGTGTAAAAGATTCCGATCTCCATCCAAATAACTGTCTCTATACATCAAAGCCCACTCCAGTTCTCCCCTCTTGTGAGCACTACGCAGGAAGTGAAAAATTTATTCAAAACGCATTTTCTATCCAACAATCGCTTGGGCCGATCTTTGATATTACCTGTGATGCAGAAGACGGTGCCCCAAAAGGTGGGGAGAAAGAACATATTGAGATGATTGCACGGATGATTACCTCATCTGAGAATGTGCACAACATGTGCGGCGCCCGTATTCACGATTTTGATAGTCCATTTTGGCGTAACGACGTTGAACATCTTATCCGCTATGCAGGACATCGAGTATCTTACATCACGCTCCCAAAGGCGCGCTCTGCTGCCATTGTCCAAGAGATGATTCACTATATTAAGTTTCGTCTCCAGGAAGAACGGATCGCACGATCACTTCCGATCCATGTGCTCATTGAAACCCACGGTGCGCTTCGAGATGTGTGGGAGATCGCTATGCTTCCCGAAGTAGAGGTGCTTGATTTTGGTTTGTGGGATTTTATCGCTGAACATAAAGGGGCTATTGAAGAACGCTTCATGAGAAGTCCCGGACAGTTTGAGCATCAACTCATTATTCGTGCAAAAACAGAGATCGCTTCTGCTGCTCATGCCAACGGAATAACCCCTTCACACAACGTAACGTTAGCCATAACCGATGCAACACAGGTTGCCCAAGATGCCCTTCGAGCACGAAGAGACTTTGGTTTTCTTCGGATGTGGAGCATCCATCCCCAACAGATAAAGCCAATAGTTGAGGCGATGAAGCCGGACTTCTCCCAGCTAAAGAAAGCTGGTGAGATCCTCCTTGCCGCTCAAAAAAACAATTGGGGCCCGATAAAACACGAAGATCAACTTCAGGATCGCGCCACGTATCGCTACTATTGGGAGCTCCTCAGACGAGCGCGACTTCATGGCCTAACCCTTGAAGATGATGTCGTGAAGGCGTTTTTTCAATAAAGTATTCATCCCTTTTTGACTTTCCCTGCAGTGATAGAATAAAGTTTATCTGCTTTTTGATAAAATTCGGTCTTTGAAAACCTCTGCTTCATTTCAAAATATCTTAGCCTCTTGGGTAGACAGCTTCTATAACCACTACGAGGTGTTCAAAAATATCTCCTTCTCAACACCTCGTAGTGGTGGATAAACGGTTTGCTATCGATATTTTTTTTCAGAAAGGAGGATATCGTGCGTTCTATCGAAATGGATTTTGTGCTTTTTTGCCTGATGGTCATGTTGATTCTGTCGTTTCTCGGTGCCTATCCGGAATATGTCTTATACGACATATTCCATTGGTGGCTATGGTCCGGCGGCATCCTTGTGACCTTTCCTCTGTTGATATGGATTGCAACCTGGCCATTTCGATTCGGGGTATGTCTTTCAATGTGCGCGTTCCACGTCTTAGAAAACTGCGGCATTCGTGTCATTGACGAATTTTCAAAGCGCGCAGAAACGCACCGTACTTTTCCCTACTTGGAAAAGCAAACACTGCTTCGAGCTCGCTTGGCTGTCCTTTACTGGAGAAGTAAGCGACAGTTGTTTCCGCCAGTTCTTCGGAGAATCTCATTACGGGCAGTCATTATCGTAATGCGTGACTACGACTGGACTCCGTATGCGACCCTTTATAAGTACCTCGTCTACAGTCAACGCACTTCCTCTGAGAAAGCGTAGTTTCGTTGGGGAGTCCCAAACACCAAGCCCATGTGTAAAGACATGGGACTCCCCTTGGAAGGTTGTAAATCCACTACTATGTTGAAGAGGTATCTTTACGTTTCGTCATTGAGAGGAAATGAGCATAATTTCATGCTGAAGAGTCAATTTAAAATAACCTTTTAGATACGATCTGTGAGGGCCCCGAGTCTCCTTTCGAGTTCGGGGCCCATCACTGATCGATTCATTACCGCGCCATTCCACTTATTAATGTGTTCACTCAATGCGAAACTGCAAACAACTCTGTAGTCGTAAGTGCTTTTGCCACAGTTTCTTGCAAGGCAGCCGAGAAGGCTTCGTGGAATTCCTCGGCTAATGTGAGGCGTCGACTCACAATCACAAGGTCGCTCAATTGATTGAGAGACATCAACACCCCATTGGAAGTGCCGATTGCGTCGACGAGGCCCAGATTCTTTTCCACAGAGTCCTGCGCCGTCCAAACGCTTGCGGTTTTCACCTCATCCTTGTTCACACCAGGGCGGTATTTGATTAGTTGTGCGAGCATTTGCTCGTGGATTGACTCCAGTCGATCCTGAAAAGATTGACGTGCGTTCGGATCGTTGTCGTCAAAATACGAAACTGGACTCTTGTTTCTCCCCGCAACAAACACTCGGGGTTCAATTCCCAATTTCTCTGCCGCTTGCCGAAGATTCGGAACGAACGCAATAACTCCAACCGAACCGACATACGAAAATGGTGCCGCTACAATATGATGTGCAGGCATTGCGGCTAAGTACCCGCCTGAGGCCGCAACGCGGTCAACACAAACCGTGAGCTTGGGAGTTGCATTTCGCAAGCGCTCAACTTGTGCCGCAACTTGTCCGTACGCCGCAACCTCTCCGCCTGGAGAATCAAGAACAAGTACAACCTCTTTGAATCTGTCCTTATTGAACACAACTTCATCAACGAGCTTTCCAAACTCGTTGACACCGCTAGCATGAATGTCACCAGTGAAAGACAGCACCGCAACCAGTGACTTTGCTCCAGGATTCAGTGCCCACCTCACTTTGTATGCGGTATCATTGTGATACCGTTTCAGTCCTTGAGGTGGAGAGGCTTCTACGTTTACTTCGTTCATGTAGCGGAGCGCACCGGCAATCACGGAACATCCACCAAAGAAACACACGGAACAACTGATGGCGGTCAGACAAAATAAGACCGGAACCAAGATTCTGCGTTTTGGAGCACAGGATAAGGCTCGAGCCATTGGGATTTCACTGTTCTGCGTCATTACAAACACTCCTTGTCGAAAAGCGTTACGAAAAATCCTCTGAAGAACCTTCCTTGAGCTCTTCAGCACGGGGAGAAAAATATGGGATCTCCCTGTGCTGAAAAAACAGTTCCTCTACTTCAATTTTCGATTTTTGATAAAGATCACGGACGGAGTATTTGAAAGAAGAAATACCTCTAACATTCCAAGATGTTAAAGACAACTTATGGCGATCAGTAAATCCTTAAAAGAGCTTGATGAATCTTCCGAGGTTCGAAAATGCCAATTCACTAGACTCAGTGCGTTCGTCCATCCCCGGTCGGAAGATATTTCTCTTTTATTCGCTTATATCCTGGCTCTGTGAGTCCAAACAAAAGCGCTGTGGAGCGAAGAAGCTTGTCCTCCTCAGCCGTAAGCATCCGATCCGCCGTGGACACCGCAATAAGAATCTCCATCATGGTATCAAGTAACTGCACACGATCACGATACGCTCCGTGGAATTTTTCTGCATAATCACGAAGCTCTAGGGGGGAGGTTATCGCGTGGTTAAATACCTCGAGCGCAAGTGCTCGGGTTTTTCTATCAAGCTTTAACTCCTGATCCACATACCGCTCAACACGAGCAATCTCTTCTGGAGAAACCCGACCATCAGCTTCGGCAAGTTTCCCTAACATCGAAAAAGCACAAACAAGAAAAGTAGACTTTGCATCGGCAGGAATGTTCATTTATCTCTCCAGAACTCACTAAGAAAGAAGAATCAATATATCAATTCACCTTGCTTTATCAACGTCATCAACGTTCATAAAACAGGGCGAACATAAAAAGTAATTTTTTTGCAGAAAAAGGGAAAAGATATTATACTGCTCATCTTTTCGATCTTTCCCTTCCCATTTCGAGTAGACCTCAGTTTCCTAACTGTTTTCAAAGCTTAAATCGCTTTTCTATTTAAACGTTGAAAACAGTGGGGACGTGTAAAAGGTTTGTTACTTTTTTCGAATCGAGAGCTCTGCACGCAGCAGAGTACCTTAATTCGAGTCTTTAGAGAGGAAACGGTGAAGTATGAAGTTATCAACAATGAAACCTTGGCCTGCAATTGTCTTGAACTTGAGTAACCGACCTCTTCGCGTTTACGCGCTCACAGCGTTACTCGCGAGGCGAGCCTTTCCGGAATCAGAAGAAGGCGACTCCATGGTGGTTAAGACTGTGCAGATGCCCGTTCGGCGAAAACCTCTTGCCAAGGGAAGCATTCCATTGCGAGGCCAAATACTGGACGCTCTCAGTGAACCGGAGGTCATCTCTGCGGCAAATGCCGCAGCTCAATGGGAACTTGGTTCAGTTCATGCCATAATCCCTGAAGCCGTAGACGATTACGACGCAGTGAACGCCGCGACCTCTATCTGGGGAAGCTATGGATCTGATGGAAGGGAACTTTGCGTTGAGATCCTTCAGCCAAGCGCGATGTCCCGACCACGATTCAAAGTCAGAACGGTGTTTGGCTCAAGCGTCATCGCAAATCTCTCTGGGCAATGTTGGAACCGATTGGGAGAAGGGGACGCTTTCTCCGTTCCATCAGTGCGCATGCCTCCTCTCCATACGGAGTCACACTTTCGATCCGGTGTGGAGCACGCGGGCGAAGATGCCGTTCGTCGGTTTGGAGGGAGCGGCTCCAAAATCCTGCAGGTGACGGTGATTTGCCCATCAAATATGGAGGATCTGGAACCGGCATTTCTGGCGGCCCACGGGTGGGCCTGCCATCGCTTCAATCCAGAGTTTTTGAGCCTCACCGTCATTGGTCAGGCCAATGCCGCCTAACGTTTCCGTTTCGAGTGTCAACTTCTCCAAAAACAATTCTCAGGCGGGGATGACTTGGAGAAGTCATCGCTAAGGGATTTAACACTACACGTCCCCGCCTTATCTATCTAAAACGTTGTATTAAAACCTCAAAAAGTCTTGGCCTTAAACTTAGCGTCTTTAAAACTTCTACTTAAACTAAACTTAGCCTTGCTCTTGCACTTGCTCTAAAATTCCACTTAGAGCAAGTGCAAGAGCAAGGCTAAGTTTAGTTTAAGTAGAAGTCGAAGTGAAAGTGAAAGTCTAAAATAATGAATACATCGGACCTGTTAGTCTCTCTTATTTTGTTTCCGATAAGGACAGTGCCTGCATTCACTTTCGCAACACTGACCACGTCGTAAGTGGTATGTCTCGGTAAAAACAATTCGTTTTGTTTCTGGATCGATATAGGTATCCTCACCTCGACGCACTGCCTCAACATGTAGCTGCATCCACTGTGGTTCAGTGCTCATGGACTCCTGTTACCACGACCTTTAAGTTACGTATTCTGAAAAATTATATAGACACAGAGAACATTAGTAGAAAAATCCCTTTTCTCTGCGTCTCTGTGACTATATAAAAATCCCCATCTTAATAGCCATCACCCCTTGTCAGTTCCCCATTGATTCCCTGCCAATAAATTGGGCTTAGATCATTATTCATGCTAAGCTTCCTAACCCAAAATAAAAATTTTAATTCAAGGAGATAACTATGAAACGTAAAGCATCAGCAGTATGGCAAGGTGGTCTCAAGGACGGCAAAGGAACTATTTCAACTGAAAGTGGAGTTTTGTCGCAAACACAATATTCTTTTGGAACTCGTTTCGAAAATGGCGTTGGCACAAACCCCGAAGAGTTAATTGGCGCGGCTCATGCAGGATGTTTTACTATGGCGCTTTCTGGACAACTGGGAACTGCTAACCTTGTTGCCGAGCGTATTGCAACTACCGCCACCGTAACCATGGAGAAAACAGAAGCAGGCTTTACCGTAACAGACGTTCATCTTGAGGTGCGAGCAAAGATTCCAGGTGCAACGCAAGAAGCGTTTCAAACAGCGGCAAACAACGCAAAAGCAGGGTGCCCAATCTCACGTCTTCTTAAAGCAAATATCACTATGGACGCAAAGCTCGAGGCGTAAACCACACCTCGTAGCGAACTCTAATAGCAACGATCGCTTTGAGCTGAGAAGCTTGTGCCGCATATTCAAAAATCAGCTGCAGGAAGTTTTTAAGTAATGAGTTTTAACGGTCGAATAAGTATTCGACCATTATCTATTTTTCCCTGGTAGCAGGTAAAATGTTGCCTTTTCTGTTGATATGTCATATTATTAGTAGGTAATAGGGTTTTTTTGAAGGGGGTTCTACGGTGTTAAAATTCAACAAAAAGCGTTTCGCGCTTTCATTCTTTATTTTATCTCTCTTTTCTTCCTTAGCTCATGCACAGGTTAATTTTCTAACTCCATCGCCACTTCAGGCATCAATGGGGCCGGCCAATGTAAGTTGGAGCTTTGAAGAGCCAGAGGATATCTCTGATGTTCAACTGATAGCGGATCGTTGCCGACACTCTCCATCAATCGTCAGTCCTGTCTTAGAACCAAACAATGTTGGTGTGTATCAACATCCTGTTAATGTTGGTTCTCTCCCAAGTTGGTATTACCTTTTATACAAGCGCGGTGGGATTCGTTACCGAAGTGAATCTCAATATATCAATCCGCAAGAATCAAATATCTCTTCCCCTACACCACCGGTGATCTGGTATTTTCGATTTGATCATGATCCCGCGTCATTAGAAAAGGTTCTTCAAACAGGAAAGATTACTCATGTGCTTATTGGTGCAGGACAGAGAGATGTTATTCCCTATAATCATCCAAACATTGTTCAGGCGATTGATCTCGCACATGATTACAACGTAAAGATCATCTGGTCCCGACACCTCTATAATCGTTGGGGAGATAAGATTATAACGGTTAGGAATTTAAGAAAATGGCGGACCTATACGGATGCAATTGAGCAAGTAAAGAGAGAAGCAGCTCTTGTCGGTGCACAGCTAACGGCACTGGATACGGAGATCTATGGCCCAACAAAAATGAAACAATTCTATGCCAAAGATGTTAGTCCGATTAATCTTCCCCGCTTTAGACGAGCGATTATTCTTGGAAAAAAGCGGGCGGGCAAAGTGGACTTTATTTATCCTGCAGGATCGCACATGCGTCCATTACGACTTTCTGAATACACGAAGGAGTTGGGAAGGCATCGAATAGGCGAGAGCACCTATTATGATCTTCCTGAAAAAAACTGCTCGGTAAGTTATAAATATAAAATTTTTGGGGCTTTTCTTAACTCATCCACAGAAAACGGGGCGAACCCAACAAAACCACTCTTTCTCCCAAATATTCTTGAAAGAACCTATCTCTGGCAAGAACGCTACGGCGCACCACGAGGAGTAAACGGTCTCTTTATCTATACCAGCAGCCCCGCGCAAGCATCAGCCGCTGCACAGGCGTTTGTTGATTACTATCAGTAAGACAAGACCATGAGGATAACAGGTTTCGAGATTGCTTCGTCGCTTTGCTCCTCGCAACGACGGTATGGTTGTTTTGTTTAATGTTTGTGCGTCTGACGTGTAGAATGTTGATAACATTTTCCTCTCCCACTCCATAACACCCTTAGAGAAGCGTTAAGACGCTACTAGGGGGTTCAGGGGTAAACTACATTATGGTTCAAATACAGAAGGAGGGCTTACAGAAAGACCCTCCACAAGCGGCATTACCGCCTGCTAAAAAAACCATTGAACGAGAAAATGAGAAGCTAACGCTCCCATCAGTTTCAGATCCTCGTTCCCCTTCGAAATCCAACCGATCTCCTGCAAACAATAAAGAAACGGATCTCTCTTTTGAAGAATTGACGAAGAAAGCCACACCATTTCTTGAAAAGTTCAATCGACAAAGAGATGGTTATGAAACCCCTTTTCGAGAAGGAGAGCTCATAAAGGCAAAGTTTCAGGTCCATCCTCTTCCAAGCGGCGAAGGAGGGATCGATCCTACAAAACTGGAACTACGGGTGCCAAACATCGATGTTCGAAATGCTGACAGCTTTATCATCTCTGTAGATCCAAAACTCCATGAACAGTTATTAAAAAGTCCGGTGATAATCTACGATGGTGTTGTAAAAGTTTCTGGAATAGGTCGGAATGGTCTTTCAAACGCCTATCGCTACCCATCAGAACTCTTAGCTTTAAAATCCGAAATGGCTGTTAATCCAGATGCTCAGACGCTCGGTCAGAAGGAGCTTGGGGATCGGGTTATTGTACGGGGTCAGATAATTGCGCTTACGAAAGACAGTAACTGGAATAAAATTGATATTAAAAATGATACAGGAAGAATCTCTTCAGTATTACTGCGAGGGGACGCACAGTTTGAATACTCCCCTGCCATGGAGCGGATCTCTGGAAAAGTTGCAGAGGTTGGTGATATCGTCGACATTCTTGCTACCGTTGGTTTTAGCGCACCTCTCAACGGAGGTTCTGACATGCCGGTGGATGGATCGAGTAAGGTATTAACCGCTTCCTCAATTGGCTCGACGTATCTTGTTACACCAAGTAAAAACCGTCAGGCTCGGTTTGATACGGAAAGACAAACCGTTTCGACCAATCTTCAGAGCTTTGAAAAAGCTATCAGCGATAAAGATTTCAAGAAAGCACGAGAGGTGTTCTCAACCTTAATAAAACAAGAGTTAATTCAATCAGAAACGAAACAACGTGACGAACTTCGAAATCGGATGCCGGAAGTTGAGCGTCCGATACGAATAGTAGATCGCTATCATATAGATGCCTTAAATAAAGGACTAAATGTCGATCTGGATCAGATGACCGCCGATGAGTTTTTTAAATTCGCACTTGAAAGAACCGGTAAACCTTTTCAACTTCAGGCAATAGAAAAAACAGAGCTCGATGAAACATATCTGTACACACTTCTTGAAAAAGTTGGGCTTACTTCAGAGCAACAAGAAAGTCTGTTCTTAACTGCGGTGAGATCAAGGATGGAGTGCTTTCAGCAACAAGCGGAGCATGGCGAGAAATTCAATAGGGAGCGCGATTGGAATGATTACTACTTCCTCAAAGGATCGCTTGCTCGCCTCAGTCAGAGCGGCTCTCTACTAGCAGCAAGAGAGATTATCAGCGCACTTACTATCTCAGCTGAACATGTTGGGCGCGGCACAACACTTGGTGAGATTCATTATGATGTTACTAAATCTCTGATGAGCTTGGTTGCTACAGCAAGCAAAGAGGGACGACAAGACACGCTCGATTATATAAAAGATTCTAGATCACAACTCGAAAAAGCACGGGAGACACTACACAAACAAGATCCCGCTCGCTATCGAGATGAAATTGAGAATATCTCAAAGGTGCTTCAAGCAACTCAACCGTTACTTACAGAACTGAGAGGCACGGACTTCAAAACAGCGTTTGAAACAAAACTTACGGAACTTGGGAAACGAAGCCCCAGCGTGGAAGCGTTTGCGGCAAAGATAAAAGAAGCTAATTACAAGATCGATCGACTCGATAACAACAATCCTAATCTTCCAGAGATCGTTCGCTCCTTCAACGCAATGAATCCTTCGCTGGCAGTAACAGTAACCTCCGTCGATCCTCAACAACGTGCTGTGTATTTTAATATCTCCGCCATTGAAGCAGCCGCCTCATATGCAAATCTCTCTAATGACGAGAAGTTAGTAGAGGTTATCGCCAATGAGTTAGTTCATGTAACAAAGAGATACTCTCTACTAGCATATACGAATGACGATGCAAAAGATGCCGTAGAGAGACTGCGACGAAATGAGCCTATTGAGGATGTAGTAGAACGGTTAAATAAACTCATCGTTGATGAGGTCGTTAGTGACTTGATTGGTAAGGGCGCACTAAAACGCTTGACCCAATCGGATTTTTTTTATGACAAAAATTTTATCTCAACCGACTCTGATGAATTCCTGCTCCACACCGTTTCCCAACTGAAAGGCCCAGCGATGCAGGTATTTGGCGTAGACTTTGCAGATCCGGAGGTGCAGGTTTTAGCAAGCCTACACGTTTTGAGTATACTAAAGAGCGAAGGGTTTATTGAAACAATAAGAGCCGAGCTTCAACAATTTGGTTTTTACCGCGATTAGAAATCTGATTTTGGTTCAGTTAGCAGGTTTGATTTTAAGTGCTGATTTTAATATAAGCAAAAAAAGAGGAGAAACGTTCCATGAAAACATCGATAAAATTATTTTTACTAGGCTTTTCTTTACTTTCGTTGAATACAACACCAGCCCAAGCCCAGCTAAGTTGTGATTCAGTCCGACTCTTAAACTGTCAAGATGCGTGCACCTATTGGGAAAACATGTATCCAAGAATCTTCAATTTCAACGAATGCTTTTTTGATACGTGCTACTGCCTATATTGTGGTTAGGAGTTTCATTTCAAGAACAGAGCAAGCAGCCTAAAAACCTGTTCAGAGTCCCGGTCGTCCGATTCAATACGGCCCGGGACTCAACATCCTAATAATTCACTCTTCGCTTCATCAGACTCCCGTTGCCGTCGAAGGTTTATCACCTTCAAGTAGCATAGGCTGCTCCTCCGGAATGAGGCGAATCGGCGCAAGAAAATTAATTGTTTCTGTCTTGTTTGTATCGACAGTCACGACCTCCCAAGTTTCGCCCTGTTCTGGCCATTTCTGAGCCCATCGGATATCACAAGGAAAGGAGATCCTGCCGCCGATTTGCGTTATCATTCTGTAATCTACTTCCTCAAAACGAACCCTGTGCGAGATCTGTCCCGTAGTGTCACCATTTGCCTCAACGGGCACCACGGAGAATATCGGTTCGATTCTCGTAAACAAAATTGGGCGGACAAAAACAATGTCCTCGCTGGCATAGACGATTGTTACTCGCCAAAGCTCATTGTCTTCCGGCGATCGATCCCGCCACTGCATTCGACACGGAACTGCACGCCGACCGCGAAGTCGAGCGATCGGGCAACCATCAATCATCCTAAAAACTACGTCATGAAATCCCCCAATCCAAACTGGTTTCTGGATCTCCTTTATTCCAACGGCATGAAAAATGTTTCCCCGCTGATGGAAGACGATCTCCACATCCCAAGTAGATCCAGCCTTAGGCGGCACAAGCCACTCGCTCTTTCTCCGAAAGACGAAGCACCCTTTGACATAAGCATAGGCCTCCCCTGTTCTTCCCGCTTGCCATGTAACCCTGATCTTATCGCCAACTTTCAATGCGACATCCATGATCTGCTCCTGGAAAGACGAACTGCGAAAGCTCCGAACCCCCGTGGTCGGAGAAACCCCTGCTGACAAAGAAAGGTAATATGTCACCAGGGATTTCTCCCCACGTTTGCTGGACTGCAATGTTCTTTTTGTAGATCGGAAAAAGAGCAACTCAATGATCAAAGAAAGAATTTAAAAACACCTTAAGAAAAACATAAATGCTGCTGCTCCTCGGCAAATTTCAGTTAAATACCGAGAAACAGCTTACTGCTCTACACAGAGATAGATTAGAAAGGAACTTCCACAACGCAAGAAATATAACTTTAACAGATTACCGTGATTCGTCCAGCCAACTAGGAGCTTACTCTTACGAACACCACAACGATGAATTCATTAGACAGATGTTGTTCGAGATCGAGGCGCGGCCCCTATTTAATTTTATAGGGAGAGGAGCGGAATGTGCTCCCCGCGCATATCGTGCTTTAGATGGCGAAGCCATCATGTAAGCACGAAAAAGGGCCTAACGCGAACTGGTGAGCGTTAGATCAACATTCCTTCCGCAGCAATCTCCCGCAACGAAGAGCTCGGACAAAAGCTGTCTAATGAATGGCTCCCCGGGAGGGACTCGAACCCCCGACACGGTGGTTAACAGCCACCTGCTCTACCAACTGAGCTACCGGGGAATGCAAAGAAACTGGGTCAGTCGGGTCTTCATCTAGTAACGAATTGTGCGTTAAGGAGCAAGTTCTAGAGAGCTACTCTTTTTAAGGGCCCGGCTATCTCTCTCTTGATCGGCCTTTGTCGATTATTTTCATCAACAAAGACGACTTTAGGCTCAAACATCTGTAAGGCCTCCTCATCGATGTCACAAAAAGAAGCGATAATCACTTCATCACCAGGAACTACTAAATGCGCCGCGGCTCCGTTAATACAGACATCGGTGGAGTTTAAGAGGCCGCTTATTGCATAAGTTTCAAAGCGAGTTCCACGGGTTACGTTCCATACATGAACCGCTTCATACTCTTTGATATCAGTTGCTTGAAGCAGTTCCGGAGGGAGCGTAATGCTTCCTTCGTAATTGACATCAGCTTGCGTGACCACCGCTCGGTGAATCTTTGCGCGCATCATTTTTCGGTACGTTTTCATATTTGCCTAGTCTTTGTTATACCAAAAAAAGTGATTCCAACACAAGTTCTCGAAGAAACTGATCATGAACACAACGGGTGTTGACCCAGATAAATTGCTTGTAAAGATCCATTCGGGGAAGAAGCTCTCCGAGCTGGAGCTTACTGAGATCCTCCATGTGGTCTCACACTTTCGTCTTAATAAAGATGATGTGGGCACTTCTCTTGATGAGATTTACTCTTATCTTGTAGTCCTTGGAGAGGCCCATGCGTATACCCACCGACAGGTTCTTGAACGATATCTTGAGCTTCATGATCCTCTGACAGTTTCATTAGTGCTTGAGATTCTCTGCTTAAAATGGAACCTCACAGAAGAATACTTAGAGCGGGTAATTCAATTCACCCTCGGCGCTCCGTGGGATGATGAATATGACGTGCAACAAATGGCGATTAAGGTTCTTGGCGAGTTTCTTTTTGAAGCAAGAAAGAACACTAAAACCAGAGAGCTAAACACGAAAGAACTCCGTGTGCTGGAACTTCTCTTAAGTATCTTCGAAGATGAACAGATCGACTCCTGGGTCCGACAACGTGCCTATCAATCACTGTGTAGAACTTCCGGAAAGTCCTGGGAGGAGATCCCCTCTGAATATATGCAGATCGATTTTAAAACAGCTCCACCGCCTCTTGACGAAAAATTACGGGCGGCCGTCTCTATTAAAATAAAAAGGTCAGCTAATTCTTAGCGTCCCCTGTCGTTGCGAGCCGGGAGGCCCGCGTCATGACAGGAACGAACGAGGAGCGAGTGAGTTATCTCTCATCATCTGAATCGCCTTGCATCTTCTCCTCACCATCTTCATCCTCCTCCTCTTTTGCCGCCACCCGATACTTCTCACTAGCCCACGCCCCCAGATCAAGCGACTTACAACGAGCCGAACAAAAAGGCCAAAACTCCTCTCCCTTCTCAACCTCAATTTTCCGACAAAAAGAACAAAGCATTTTGGCTAACTATATCATTACCGTTATATTGTTTTATTGAGGAGGCAGATTTTGTTCGAGATCGAGGCGCGGGAATTTTGAGGAGCGGAATGTGCTTCCTGCACATGAGCACCGCAAAAATTTCCCGCAACGAAGAGCTCGAACAAAAGCTGCCTCCTCAATGGAGCGGGAGACGGGATTTGAACCCGCGACGTCAAGCTTGGGAAGCTTGCATTCTACCACTGAATTACTCCCGCTTTCATGCTTATTTAGGCAAAGCCATTTATCAAAGTCAAATAAGGTGTAATATATTTGCAGCCGATAAAAACTATGAAATATTTCCAGAAAATACTTTGTTTTTTCCTCCTCTCTTTTGTTGTGCTTCTGTCCAACATTTCTTCTCCTATGCAAAGCTTTGCCTCGCCTGAAACCGAACGAAAAGCCCAGGAGATCTATGACACTGTGATGAGCCCCTTTTGTCCAGGGCGAACACTTTCTGCTTGTCCAAGTAGTGATGCCAGGGATCTTCGACAAAAAATCGAACTCTGGTTGGAGCAAGGAATCTCCCTCACTCAGGTAAAAACAATGCTCGTTGAACAGTATGGCGTCTCTCTCCTAGGAACTCCCTCCATGGAGGGTTTTGGATTGCTTGCATGGATGCTTCCTGGACTCTTTCTTTTTGTTGGTGCCGTGATAATTGTTTTTTGGATAAAACGAGGTATGAGCTCTCGGTCCCAGAAAGAGATCCGGGGCGGGGAGTTTCGGGGAAAAAATAAATCATTTGAAAGTGAGATCGATAGAGAGGTAAGGGAGCGATTGGTGGGATAATGGACAGTATTAAGACAAAACTACAAGAAGACGTTAAAACCGCTATGAAAGCTCGTGACCAAGAGAAGGTCACCAGTCTTCGGCAATTAGTTTCTGAGATAAAGCGGATTGAGATCGATACAAGAAAAGAACTTTCAGACGAAGAGATCATTTCGATCTTACAAAAGGAGATCAAGAAGAGAAGAGATGCACTAGAGTTTGCTAAAGAAGCAAAACGTGAAGATATTATCTCTCAAAATGAAAAAGAGATCGCCACAATTCAGAGTTATCTTGGCGAGCAATACTCCAGGGAGAAGCTAAAAGAACTGATCTCTGCAATTATTGCTGGAGGTAACGACAATATTGGCAAAATCATGGGCGCACTGAACAAAGATCATAAAGGAAAGTTCGAAGGGAAGGTGGCGAGTGAGGTAGTTAAGGAGTTGTTAGGCTAAATTTACACCAACTCTCGTTTCTGAAAGATCATCGCCGCAAGGCAGAGCGTTGCTGCAGAATATCCCACCGCATAGAGCACCGCATGAAGAGCGTGGGAGCCGGAGATAATAGTTCCCGCAACAATGCTGTCGCTCATATTAAAAAGACTGAGATCTGGCAGAATTGCATCACAAGCTTTTACTACAAGGATGATTGCTCCATTTGTATCTTCATCTTGTGAAAGAAAATACTGAAGATAACTAATTGACCTTCCTGCAAGATAGGCACCCAAGGTAAAGAGACCACTAAGCGTTGTGGTTACTACCAGTGAGGAAAAAAACATCGAAAGTGCTGAAACGATCGTCACTTCAAGAAGTGCAAACCCAATCCCTTGAAGCAGAAGCCAATCCACTCGACCCTCAAAAAGGGAAACAAACACCATTAAGGAAAGACCCATCGCAATGACTAAGGTATAAACGGTGGCGGTAAGCCCAAGGTGCTTTCCTACAATAAACTCCCAACGCGCTACTGGTTTTGAGAGGATATTATAAACCGTGCGTTGCTTAAGTTCTTTATTGAGCAAGCTCACTCCAGAAAGAATCGTAATAATTGCTCCAAAAAACGAGAGAGAGAACAATCCAAAATCCTTAATTACTTTTTCCCGCTCACCAATCGTGACCGTGCCAAAAAAGGCCGAAATAGCAGTAAGAATGATTGCAAAGAAGATTACTGAATAGAGCACTTTATTTCGCAATGCTTCTCTAAACGTATTTAATGCTATCGCTCCAATTTTCATTAGTGCCTCAACTCCGGTCGATCAGAACCTGGTAAACGATTATGCGGTTGCCTCTGACCGGTAATATTCATAAAGATATCTTCAAGTCGTAAACTCTTACTTTGGAAATTATGAATATGTGCCCCCGCTGCGGTGACGTTCTTTAGCGCAACGTGCGCGGCATCATAATCATGAAATCGAAAAATGTGCATTGCTCCTGAGTTTGTGTTCTCCATCTCGTACTGTGCACAAACAGACTGCATTTCAGAAAAAAGTTTTGATTCCACATCAACTCCAGATACAATCAACTCATAGCACTCACCAAAGAGCGCTGGAGCATCGGCAAGCGCAAATACTGTTTTTAACTCTCCTTGAACCATAATCGAAACACGATCACAGATGTCTTCAACATCTGAAAGAATATGCGAGGAAAGAACGAGTGTGGTCCCTTTCTGTTTAAGCTCAAGCATAATCTCTCGAAATTCCAACCTCCCAATAGGATCAAGACCAGAAAACGGCTCATCGAGGAGGAGTAATTGGGGTTGATTAATAATCGCCTGCGCTAATCCCAATCTTTGTTGCAATCCCTTAGAGAGGCTTCGCACGGGGCTTTTTTTCCGTTGGTATAATCCTACCCGTTCTAAGGTCTTTATGATCTGTTGTTTTTTCTCAACCCCTTTTATTCCATGAAGGGAGGCAAAAAAACCAAGTGTCTCTTCTACCGTTAGGTGATCATAAAAATACGGTTGCTCTGGCAGATACCCAATCATTTTTAATTGTGAAGGACTTACAAGCTCTCTCCCATCAAGTTCAATACGTCCAGAGGTTTTATGAATCAAACCCAAAATACACTTGATTGAAGTCGTCTTTCCTGCGCCATTGTGGCCAAGAAATCCAAAAGACTCACCCGCGTTAATTTCTAAAGAGAGATTTTTTACCGCCGGCAAAGGACGATACGTCCAGTATGACCGAAATGTCTTTGTAAGATTATCTATTTTTAAAATTACATCACTCATCGATTATTGAAACTCATTTTTTAATGCACTGGTTTTTGCCGTAAGCCCCTTAAAATCGAGCCCCTTTCGCCCAGAGGAGGTAACGACGCGGTGTGTTTCTTCATCGAGAAGAAAACTCCCTTTAAATGGCTCTTTTGGAATTTCCTCGATAAACCCACTTGAAACCAATTCATTCAAATCAGTAAGCTTTCTTTGATATTTCATCTCAAATTGATCTACCTTTTCTTGGAGATAATTTAAATACTTTGAAAGCTTTGCTCGTTTTAACTTATTTTTGAGAGATTTCTTTGCATGTTCATCATTGGTATTATCGATTAGATCTTTTAAGAACATAATTGCGGTATCAAGAGAATCTTTATCTCCAATCAAGCGTGAAGCAATCGAGGCCACAAAAGGTGGAGCTCCTGGAAGTTTTGCCGCTCTTTGTAGATCTTCTTTGGCAAGTTCTCGGTTTTCAAGGAAATACCAATGATTAAATCCGCGTAAGTACTGATACCGCCACTCCTCGGGGAGCTGTTCAATTGCTTTTGATAAGATACGGTTACTTGATTCTGCGTCTTTTGCTTCCCAGGAAAGAAGTGTTCCGCAGAATTCATAGGCATACTTCTTTTTCCCATCAAGCTCCGTTACCAAATCACACATATGATAGAGCCATCGATAATCCTTGTCTCCTTCGTAGTGCTTTCCGAAGTAATTAATCGTCTGAAACCACAAGACATCGCTTGCAAAATAGTTAAAGCCAAAACTTACCAGCTTTACGTAGCGAGCCTCAGGGAGATAGAGGGGGGTATCTACTGTTTTTCTTGTAATGAGTTGATAATCTTGACGAAGATCCTTCTTCCCGATGGAAGAAATTGCAGCAGTTCCTAGGAAGATAAGAAGACCGATAAAGATGCTGCCTTTCTCAACAACGCTTGCCTTTCCTAATTTTGTTTTAATGAATCCCTTCATAAAAATAAATTCGGTGACAAACAGACGAAGGAGAGAGCCCAAGTGTTTCTTCTTGAACTCTCTCCCCGTATTGAAAGCACGATTATGTTCGTGCTAACTAAGCTCTGGTAGCTTACTGGATAACACCCGTGGTGCTATCATATGACCAGGTAGAGCTTCCTTTGCCGTGTTTGGAAGTTCCACCAAAGGTTTGAGCTGCATTTCCTTGAGCATCTGCTCCAACAGTAAATGCAAAGGTATCCATTGCAACTGTTCCATCAGGATTCTTTGTTGCAAGAAATCCTGGCAATGTTCCTTCGCAAGTTGCAGGATCATTACATGCTGCATAGAGATCATTATCTACGAAGTACGCTTCTTCAGCTGTTATTCCATTTCGTAAATCTGATTTTGCTTGAGCGTTAAAAGCACGAATCCTGTACTCAGCAAATTGCGGAATGGCAATCGCTGCTAAAATACCGATGATCGCAACTACTACGAGTAATTCGATCAACGTAAAACCTTTTTCACTCTTTCTCATTTGTTTACACTCCTTAATAGCATCATTAATTGAAACCGGGCTCTCCTTCAAACTGGGGGTCACCCGTGAAAAATCAGTCACACTTGCAGAGTAGTTCAATCTATTGCTGCTCGTGACTGCTCTTAATAAAGCAAACAGGGTGCCAGTTTGTTTTCTTCAGCTGACAACTTTTTGCCCAAAAGCGCTTTCCATATCGTTTCAAGCACTTAGTCCCTATAACGGCAGATTCTGTCACTTACTAAAGGGCAAAATGCAAAAAAATGTCTCTTGGAAAAAGAACAAATAAATAAACTTTGGCAACGAAAACGACATTTTTTGTCAGTCAAAGTGCGGTAATCTCTTCCTCTGCGTCCCCTGTGTCCTCTGTGGTAATCCGATTAATGGAACCACAGAGGACACAGGGGACGCAGAGGAAAGGGGTCGTTCCTTATTATAATCGTTTATTCGACGTGATCTGGTTCACTCACGCCGTATTTTTTTAGGCGATATCGAAAAGACCGGAAATTAAGCCCAAGAAGTTTTGCGGCTTGCTTTTTAATCCCCCCTGCCTCATCAAGGGCTTGGAAGAGATAATGCCGCTCAATCTTTGCTAGCTCTCCTTCTAAATCAAGAGGTAGGTTATGAAATTCCGCCTGACTATCGCCATTGATGAAAGCTCCCTTCCCGTTTGCGCTTATATTGAGAAGCTCTGGTGGAAGATGTTCAGGAAGGATCGCACCCCCTCCAAGAACGATTGCTCGTTCAAGAATATTCTCTAATTCTCGAATATTTCCAGGAAACGAATATCCCATCAGTAACTGGAGCGCTTCAGGAGAAACTTGAGCAAGGGGCTCGCTCGGATTTACATACTTACCAATGAAATAACGAACAAGATGGGGAATATCCTCTTTTCTGGTTCGTAGCGGTGGAAGAACGATGTTTACAACATTTAATCGATAAAACAGATCTTCACGAAATCTTCCATTTCGAATTTCCTCTTTAAGTTCACGATTTGTTGCTGCAATGACCCGCACATCAATAGGAAGGTCATACACATCTCCCACAGCACGAACCGTTCGCTCTTGAAGCACGCGAAGAAGCTTTGTTTGAAGATGAAGGGGGATCTCTCCAATCTCATCAAGGAAGATCGTTCCTCCCGTTGCTTGTTTAAATAATCCGGGGTTGTCTCGAACGGCTCCGGTAAAGGAACCTTTCTTATGTCCAAAAAGTTCACTCTCAATAAGGTTCTCCGGAATCGCCCCGCAGTTAATCGTCACAAACGGACGATCCTTTCGTGGCCCTCGTAAATGTATCGCCTTTGCAACAAGCTCTTTCCCGGTTCCACTTTCTCCCGTAATTAATACTGATGCATCACTTGCAGCTACTCGCTCCACCAGAGCATAGATCTGGCGCATCATCGTACTCTCTCCAATCATCCGCAATCCACCAACACCATCTTTTATGATATCTGAACTCTCATCTCCCTTCACCAAAAGCTTTGTCATCTGTTCATGAAGGGTCAGTAATTCCTCCATGTTTCTTAAATGACTAATGTCACTGAAGATAAACATGCTTCCCGTTTGTTTCCCTTCACTGTTAATAATCGGACGCACGTTGTAACTGATATGAAGGGGGGTAGAAGTCGATGCCTTCTCAAGGCTTAACTCAGTAGATGCGATATCATCTTCAGTCGCAAGTAACCGTTCTGGATTTCTTACTCCACACTGCTTAAAGATGGTAGAAAACGAGATACCAACGATATTTTCTGCCTCACTGTCAGCAAGGCCCATAATGGCACATGCTGCTTGATTGATATTGGTAACCATCTCGCTAAGATCCACGGTGATAATTCCTTCCGAGATATCATCAAAGAGTTGTTGCTGCTGATTGGCAAGGTCACTGAGATCTTTTGCAAACGATTGAGCCATTCGCCCTGCTGACTCAAGTTGTTTCGCAAGATAGCTACTTAAAAGCGCAATGACCACAAGCGCCACATACGCTCCGAGGATCTGATGACTTGTTGCTGGTGCCTCGTTTTGATCAAGCGCAGGGAGTAATCCTGAAACAATTAACCCATAACTTAATCCAGAAAACGCACCGATCGTTACCGCACCGTGACGACCAAAAATAACGGCTGCCTCAAGAATGGCAAGAAAGTAGAGAAAGATAAAAGGACTTACCCCACCACCGGTAATAAATATCACTACGGTAGCAAGTAAAACATCAAAACATAGTTGCGAATATCCTAAAAACCAAAGCTGCCTTCCTTTTCGAAGCCAGAGGGCGTTTATCAACGATACCATTACGGTAATCGCCATAGAAAAGTAGATCAACATCGCCTTCGTATCGCTCTGAGCTGTCGCGAGAACGTTCCAGAGCGTGCTTGCAAGGAGACATAAAACGATGAGAACGCGAAAGAAGATTAGATTAAAAAGCGTTTTTTGTAGTTTCTGTGGATTTGAAATCTCTGGTTTAGAGCGAAGCACATGGAGAAATGCTCGCCACGGCTGCAATGCTCCTTTATCAGAGTCTTTCGGTTCGTCGTTTTCAAATGATTGAACTTCCATACAACTATTTTTTATTCTTCTTTTCCTTCTGCCCTAGATTACCGTTCCTAATTGGAAGATCGGCAGATACATTGCGACTACAAGACCACCAACGAGAGTACCAAGAATCATAATCATTAACGGCTCAATGAGTTGCTTCATCGCATTTACTGCGTTTTCAACCTCATCTTCATAAAAATCAGCAACCTTTTGAAGCATCGCATCTAAGGCTCCGGTTGACTCACCAACAGAGATCATCTGCACCACCATTGGTGGAAAAATTGCTGAATCAAGAAGCGGATCAGCGATGGATTTTCCTTCACTAATACTAACCCGAACTCGACTTACCTCTTTTTCAACAACTTTATTTCCAGCAGTTCTGCCACAGATATTTAATGCATCAAGAATGGGAACACCGGAGCTAAGCATCGTGCCCAGGGTTCTTGAAAATCGCGCCACTGCAACTTTTCGTGCTAATCCTCCAAAGATGGGCAGCTTCAAAATGATCGGATGGAGTATCTCCTTTCCTCGCTCCGTACGCATAAACCGTCGTGCGATGTAGATAAATCCAAAAGTACAGGAGAAAATTACCACGTAATGCTCGACCATAAAATTCGAAAGAGCGATTACAAAACGGGTCGGAGCGGGGAGTGCTGATCCAAAGCTTGTAAAAAGCTCAGCAAAGGTCGGAATCACAAAAATCAATAGCACGGCGGTAACAATAGCCGCGGCAGCAACTACTACTCCGGGATAGATCATCGCCGTAAGAACCTGTCTTTTCAGACGAGACATCTTTTCAAGGTAGTTTGCAAGGCGCTCGAGAATAATATCAAGCACACCACCCGTTTCACCCGCTGCTACCATGTTTACGAAGAGATCATCAAAAGCTCTAGGATGTCTTTTTAAACCTTCAGCCAGCGTACCCCCGGTTTGCACAAACTCCTTTACATCCCCAAGAGTTTTTCTCATCGCTGAGTTTTCATGTTGCTTAGAAAGGACGTCTAACCCTTGCACAATGGGCAGACCAGCATCGATCATCGTTGCAAACTGCCGAGTAAAAACAACAATATCTTTCGTTCCTACCTTAGGTTTAAACCCTGGAACGCTAAACTCCCGTTGCATTCCCTGCCCTTTCTGAACGATCTTCTTAGTATTTGGAGTAATACGTTGGGTGCGAAGAGAATTGTAAACGGCTTGAGCACTCACGGCATCCATTTCGCCTTTCATGGTCTTTCCGTTTGGCCCTCTTCCTTCCCACATAAAGACTGGCATAAATAATCTCCTTAATTTACTTCTCTAAATTCGTTCAAGTGCTCTACTCATTGAGGATGTTTTTCCAAGCATCCCCGCTTGTGAAAACATGGTTCGTAACTCTTCAAATTCATGTGCATGGGTCAGTGCTGTTTCGACGGTAATCGTGTTTTGTGTAACGAGTTGAAAAAGAGATTGATTGAGCGTTTGCATTCCAAAACGATCCTGGCCGGTTTGCATCTGAGAATAAATCTGATGAACCTTTGCTTCACGAATCAAGTTTCTGATTGCAGGGTTCGGAAGCATAATCTCTGTGGCCGCAACACGTCCCCGAAGATTTGAACGTGGCAAAAGACGTTGAGAGATCGTTGCTTGAAGAACCAAAGACAAAAGAGAACGGACCTGAGATTGTTGATAGGGTGGAAAAACATCGATGATACGATTAATACTCTGCACCGCACCGTTTGTATGGAGTGTAGCAAACACCGCATGTCCTGTCTCGGCGATGGTTAGCGCAGCTTCAATTGACTCTAAATCTCGTAGTTCCCCTATCAAGACAACATCTGGATCCTGACGAAGCACATGACGAAGCGCCGCTTGGAAGCTTTCTGTATCAGAATGCACCTCACGTTGCTCAACGAGAGAGAGTTTATGTTGATGAAGAAACTCTATCGGGTCTTCAATGGTAATAATGTGTGCTTGTTTTTCGGTGTTAATCTGATCGATGATTGCTGCAAGCGTGGTGGATTTTCCAGAACCGGTCGGACCAGTAATGAGTACCAGTCCCTGGCTAATTCGAGCAATTTTTGAAATTACCTGAGGAAGTTGAAGTTCGTGAACAGTTTTTACTTGAAAGGGAATGATACGAAACGCACCACAAACATTTCCCCGATCAATAGAGAGATTTCCTCGAAAGCGAGAAACTTCCTTAATTGCAAACGAGAAGTCAAGCTCTCGCTTCTCTTCAAAACGATGCTTTTGACTCTCCGTAAGAAGCGAATAGCAGAGCTGTTTCGTATCGGCACCAGAGAGTTTTGGAGATGGTAACGGTTCAAGATTTCCATCAACTCTCACCATCGGAGGAGCGCCTACGGAGATATGAAGATCTGACGCTTCAAGCGCACTCATCTTCTTTAGGATATCAAGCATATTTAAAGAGTTTTCTTTCATCAATATCTCGTTTTTAGTTATCCGGCGCTGTCACTCGCAGCACCTCTTCTATGGTCGTCACCCCGGCTTGGAGTTGCTTCAATCCAGAAATCCGCAAGGTAGACATCCCTTGCCGAGCAGCTTCTCGTTTAATCTCCGCAGCAGATGCGCCATTGAGAACAAAGTCTTTTAGCTCCTCAGTCATGGGCATACATTCATAGAGTGCGATTCGGCCCTTATAACCGGTACCGCTACATTTGGTGCACCCTTTACCAAAGTAGACCTCGGTATGTTTTGCTTCTGCGGGAGAGAGGCCAATATTGATAAGCACTTCAGGATTTACACTGTACTTCTCCTTACAGTTGTCGCAGATCCTTCGGGCAAGCCGTTGAGCTACTATTATGTTTATCGACGATGCTACGAGAAATGGTTCAACTCCCATGTTCAGAAGTCGGTTAATACTCGAAGGAGCGTCATTAGTATGGAGGGTAGAGAGAACAAGATGTCCAGTAAGAGACGCCTTAATTGCAATTTCTGCCGTCTCATAGTCACGAACCTCACCGACCATGATAATATCGGGATCTTGACGTAAAAAAGACCTCAGCGCTGCGGCAAAATTCAGGCCGATATCATCGTGCACCTGTACCTGGTTAATACCTATTAAATTAAACTCCACCGGATCTTCTGCGGTTGAGATATTGACGGTAGTCTTATTTAGTTCCGTCAGTCCTGAATAGAGCGTGGTAGTTTTCCCACTTCCGGTTGGACCGGTCACAAGGATCATCCCGTATGGTTTCTCAAGTGCAACACTAAAAGCCTTTAATTGGTCTTCAAAGAAACCTAACTTTGACATGTCTGTTTGGAGATTTGCCTTATCAAGAAGTCGTAACACCACCTTTTCACCAAAAAGTGATGGAAGCACGCTGACACGGAAGTCCATCTCACGGCGGTTTCCTAATTTTAATTTAATACGACCATCTTGAGGGAGTCGCCGTTCGGCGATATCAAGCTCAGCCATGATCTTCAGTCGAGAAGTAATTGCACTTTTTAGTTTAAACGGGGGTTTCATGATCTCATAGAGAACCCCGTCAATTCGAAATCGCACCCGAAAGAGTTTTTCATAGGGTTCAATATGGATATCTGATGCCCCTTTTTTAATGGCATCGGTGAGGATGGCGTTTACGAGCTTTACAACTGGGGCATCTTCGGTCGCCTTTTCAAGCTCGGAAACATCGAGCTCATCTTGGGTACCAAGTACTTCAACATCATCTGCTGAATCGAAATCTCCAATGATCGTATCGTAAGAAACGTTTCCTTCATACAGCTTCTCAATTTGTGAACGGAGAGCAGATTCGGTGGCGATGACAACTTGAATGTTATAACCGGTAACAAACTTGATATCGTTTAGCGCAAGAATGTTGGAAGGATCAATCATCGCGATAGTGAGGGTGTTTCCAAGGAGCGAAAGTGGAAGGAGGAGATGTTTGTGTGCAAGGCTTTGAGGAATCAATCCAAGAATGTCTGGATCAAACTCGAAATCTTCGAGGTTTGCTGTTTTTAGGCCATACTGTTTTGCAAGAGCATCAACAAGTGCCTGCTCTTCGATAAATCCTAATTTCACCAAAGCAGATCCGATCAGGCCACCGCTTTGGTATTGGACCTCTTTTGCTTTTGCGAGTTGCTCTTCAGTGATCAACCCTGCAGTTATGAGTAAGTCGCCGATTCGTGATGACATAAAACGCTACCTCAGCAGTGTTGCTGAGCAGAAACTGTGCCAAGGTGACAATTATTGCTCCAAGAAATTTCATCGGTTAAGTCGCTGGAAAACATAAGAAAACTTTTGTAAAAAGCGATTAAACGAGAGAAGAGACAATTTTTTGCGGGGAAGTACGCTCCAAAAATGACCTTTTCTTGCGGGGGTATGTAAAAAGATTATGGTTTTGAGGTTGGGGGAAATGGAGGATGAGGATTGCGAGGTTGACGCGCTAAAGGGGGAGGGGGCCCTCAAAAAACTTCCCTCACGCTCGATTGGCAGAGCCAATCGAGCTCCGGCGCGGAGACGGTTTTTTGAGGGCCCCCTCCCCCTTTTGCGGTGCACATCTGGAGATTTGAGAAGTCGTTGGGAGGAAGTAGGCATTGAGCGTGGAAGAAACTAAGAGCCTCTCTCGAAATGAGGTGCTCCTTCCTGTCTTGTGAAACACTTCCCTGTCGTTGCGAGCCGGAAGCACCGTAGGGTGTAGGAATTTTGAGATTCCTTGTTAGGTATGATACTTCGTAGCGTGCTTGATGTACTTGCCGTGTGATTTTGAATAGAATTTTTTTTAATAATCTCGATGGAAGAGCGGATTTTAGATACCGCGATTGACATTAGGCCACGCCGCTATCAAGGTTGGCTTACAAGCGCTCTCATTACTCTTCTTCTTTTTCACCCTGTCCTTGAAAACAGTTCAGTGGGAACATTGATTCTGGTACTGCTTGGTAACATCGTAGTGCTTACTGCGCTCTATGCGGTTAGTTGGAATAATCGGCGTTTGGCGGTGGGGCTTCTTTTGGCTTTACCAAACGTAATTATCGCTTGGAGTTTTTTCTTTCATCAGAATTTTGCAATAAATATCGCCCAGATCGGGAGCGAAATTCTCTTTTTTACCTATACGTTAGTGACGATCTTACAGCGAATTTTTAAGGCCAATCAGGTTAGCCTTGATGAGCTGTTTGGGGCGCTCAATGTCTTTATTTTAATTGGGGTCACCTGGGGGTTACTCTATTCTCTTGTGGAGGCATTTTCTCCAGGTGCCTTTTTGCTTGGAGATCTCCCTCGAAACTCTTCGACTCTTATTTATTTTAGCTTTTCAACCTTGGGGACCCTTGGATTGGGAGATGTTCGGCCGGTCCTTCCTTTTGCGCGAGCACTTACTGTTTTGGAGATGTTGGTTGGGTTATTTTTTATGGCGGTGTCCTTTGGAAAATTAGTAGCGATCTTTCGTTTGGAAACTGTTTTTCATCAGAAAGTTATCTCGGAGAAGCAGCCTTTTGAACGAAGTATCCGGTTACTTTCAAAACTCCCCCGCTGGTCTTTGATCTTCATTGTTGCCGCCGCAAATTTACTAACTTCGGTGACAAGTGAAAAATTGCAGATGCCCTTGTTTCTTGACACCTGGGCGACATCGGTCGGGACGATAATTGGTGGTCTAGGAATTGGACTTCTTGGCGGAGTTATCTATAACCTCCTCATGGCAGCATTTTTTTGGGGCCATAATACCTGGGTATGGGCCTTTAACACGATGCTTGTTGCTGTTATGACTCGTTTCTTTTGGAATAGAAATTTAATTCATATTAACCGCCCCTTTGCCCTTATGAGTTGTGGTTTGGCGATCGCCGGTGCAAGCTCCGTTCTTGGAATCGTTATTGTAAATTTAGCGGGACTTCCCCGAAACACAAGCACATTAGAACTTCACAACATCGTCTTAGCAAAAACAGAAAACATGTTCCTTGCTGATGTCGTTCAGCAACTACTGATGGAAAGCATGGACAAGGTAGTTTCTCTCGCTATTGCAATGCTTGTAGTATTTGCAATTAATGAGGCTAGAAAGCCCTCAGATGAAAAGAAGTAAGCTGAGTTTTCTAAACGCAGACCGTCGCTTTTAAACCTTTCCCATGAAGCAAATGAATTTTTTCCTCCAGACAAAGGCCAAGCGCTATTGCAGCTTGGCCTTTTGACGCGAAATGCGTCATGCAGCCTCGTTTCGCAGTGCTCTGACCTCTCGTGAAACTCCCCTCCGACGACTGCGCGCCGTTGTGAGTGCCCATTCGTTTTTCGTAAAGGTCAGATCCAGTTCTACGGTCGTACCTCCTCTTCTGGTATCAGTGACTTGTAGTATGCCGCTCTTATTGTCGCCGTTTGCGACAATTTCGAAACAGCGATCAATCACCACCTCAGCGTGTCGAGTTGGCAATTCTGGGACCAGAAAATCCTTGTTTTTCACTCGCACACCATACCACAGTTCTCCATTGACGATTCGCGCGATGAAACAGAATCGCCTTCCCCCCAAGCGGGTACTTGTAAAACGGGTAGGCGAAACTCCCTCGACCTCGACCATCAGAAACTGCCGGTGAGGAAACTCCTCTGTCCCGACCTCTTCCGGATCTCTCGATGCGACATTAATTGCAACCATGGGATTCTCCTTATTTGTGACCAACCGACTCTACACTGTCATGCGTTGAAAGGCGCGGTTACGCTTTTCAACGCATGACAGTGCGAATTGAAGTTAAATAGAAATCCTTCTTATAGCGACGGTTGCGTCTAGCCTCAGTCCTGGGACACCAGTTACCAACTCACGTTAGACACGAGACGAATCAGATGAAATGAAAAACCCTTGTTCCCTTATCAAAGAACAACACCCAAAAGGCTCCCAACCCTCTTATGGAGCTACACTTTATTATACAGAAGACAAAGGAGCTAAGCACTAGGAAATTTCTGTAGGGAAGGTTGGCGTCACAATAAAAAGAGCACTACCTCGCGCCATCAATGGAAACGAGGTAGTGCATATTAAAAACGTGCGGGCATCCTCAAGGAACTTCGACGATGTGCCTTTGACAGAACCGGGTCATATATCCACAATCACTCAAAGAGGGTTCCAGTGGTTGTTTTGCTCCACCCTGAGTAACCGCTCGACAGATCAACTCGTATCGGCCAGAGCGATATATGGTCCATGGCAAACTCCAGCGAACCATCTGGTGCTCCTTGGGTTTGTCAATAATAGTTGCATCCTTGTAGGTCTTACCTCCATCAGTGGAGACTAATACCTGCCCGATCTTGCCGCGCCCAGTCCATGCAAGTCCCCAGATATGACTCTCCCCACAACGAAATCCTGAACTGGGAAAAGCGTTGAAAGCGAAGGGATACCATAAAAATGTCTACCGTAAAATGCTTACTTCGTAGACATCTCCCGCGAAAGAATATAGCGTCTTGACGTTATGACGTTTTAATGCTATTGTTGTATCATGAAAACAGCGACAAAGAGAGCGACGATCTATTTGGATGGAGATATTCATCAAGCCCTCAGACTCAAAGCTGCTGAGCAGGATCAATCCATATCAGACTTAGTTAATAATGCGGTAAAACTAAGCCTCGCCGAAGATGCTATTGATTTGGCAGCTTTCGAATCAACAAAAAAAGAGCCAAGCCTCAAATTCGAAAATGTGGTTAAGAAACTGAGGGCTCGTGGGAAAATATAATGTCTTCATAAAATCTTCAGCAGTTAGAAATCTCGAAAAAATCCCCAAGAAAATTGCCCAACAGATTGTAAAGCGTATTAATTCCTTGGCTCAAGATCCTCGCCCTCATGGCAACGAAAAATTATCGGGGGAAGAAAAATATCGGGTGCGGCAAGGAGACTATCGTATTGTGTATGGCATTGACGATGACCGCCAGATTGTAGAAGTCGTCAAAATAGGACATCGTCGCGAAGTTTATCGGTAAATATTTCTAGCTTATAACACAACAGATATCTCCTTCTGTTAACACAGCTCGAAACAGACAAGTGCGTTTGGTCAAATAAACCATTACTTCAACCACGAACTTGGGGTGGCCAACCTCACTTCTTTATGGCCACCCCAGTTTTCATTGAGGATTTTCATACAGCTGGTTTTTCTTGGGTAGCGCCGAGCACATTTGCGCGCACGAATCTGCCATTTTTGAAGTGACCACGCACATACCGGATATTCGATTTCGATGGTGCGTTCCGTTCGAGATTCCTCAAGTCGGAAACTTCAAAACAGGCACCATCAAGCTTGCCAGTAATCAGTGGTCCGACCCATGGAAAAACGTAAATCAGCAAACGAGTTCTTGTCGGCTTCCTTAATACCGTAAAGTAGTTAAACAGAAAGAAACGTAAGAGATGAGGTTGCCTTGCCATTTGCGGAAAAACTCTTGCCATTTTTTCTGCTGGGAACTTAGGGACAACCATGCATATGCCACCTGCCGCTCGCGGAATGGCAAAAACATTGCTGTTAACCATAACGATGTCCTCAGTTCCCGAATCGCCTTGACTGAATACCGAGACGGTATACTTCTCATCGTCCGTGACACCATGGCCAACTCTTTTGTACCCAGCCCTGGCAAGGTTTCGTTGTGTTACCGACGCCGAAACTGCTTTGAGACCTTTTCCTGCTCCAATACGCTTCGCGCGAGAAAGAACAAACTGCGAATTTTTCGAACCGTCCTGCACGAGAACCTCCTTCCATAATTCACCTAATCAAATAGGTGTTTCACTAGACTCAAACGCACCTGACAAAGCGAACATTCGTTAAAATGCTTCTTTGCCAGGTGTTCTTACTACATCTACTCAAGTCTGATGATGAAAAATGGAACAAGTTTAAATTTGCTGGATAATCAAGGTATCACAGACCACACCAAAGAACAAAAACACGCCGAACCTCTCGCAACAAACATCTCCTAAGAACTGAGGTTTGACGCCCTGCGGATATCCAAGGCGACAAACCTCTGAAGGGCAGAAAAAATGATGTGCCCTTCGCGTTATGTGAAAAATTTGCTGAAATCAACGTGAGGGCCAGCACGCTTTGCCTCCCAGTGCATTGGACCCGAACGAAGTCGTAACGTTTTCCTGTTCCAGATGAATCCCGGACGCCCTCCGTTAATCATTTGAGCTGTTACTGCCGATGGTGGGATGCGCTTCAACACTAACTTTCCGCTGGCTTCACGCATGATCACAGAGACGAACTCATTACTGATCGGCGCAAAGCGTGTTCGGTGACGAGTTCCACCAAAAGGGTAATGACCCATGCGATCATCGTAAGGAACCTCAATGGTCACTGCTCCTTGAGATACTCGAACAGAAAGAATAGTTGGTTCACCTGTGCTCATATGTAACCCCCCAAAACGTTCCTCCAGCAGCGTGACATACTCAGCATGTCTCCAAACGCTACCTTCTTGAAAATCCTTTCGCCGCAGGCGTCAACGCCTCGCCTGTAAAATACAGGTCAAGCGTTGACAGACAAGATCTACCCACGTCGAATATATAACATCCAATTTAAATAGAAAGGTGAAGGCTACCGAGTAATTTCTAAACGAATCTAACGAGTGCGCTTTGAGGCTATGCGCATAAACTTCTCTAACTCCCTCAAGCCCGAACCCAAGAACACCCGAGAATCGGGGAGGGGGAGGTCTTTAAAAACCGTCTCCGCGCCGTTGATGAATTGGATACAGCAAATTCTTCGTGTGGTATTTTTTTCACGACATCCCCCTCCCCGATTCTCGGGTCCCCGCCACACCCACACCACCTAAAACCCAAACTTCTTACGCAACTCCTCCACAACCCCACCAATCTTCACCCTCTCCTGCGTCAAAGTATCCCGATCCCGCAAAGTCACGGTCTCATCAGTAAGCGTCTGGTGATCAATCGTAAGACACACCGGAGTCCCCGCCTCATCTTGCCGCCGGTACCGCCTCCCAATATTTCCACTATCATCATACACCGCGGTATAGCTCTCCCGAATCATTTTATAAACTTCAAGCGCCTTCTCAGGATGACCGTCTTTTCGTAACAACGGAAACACTGCAACTTTCATCGGCGCAAGTCGTGGATGAAGTTTCAAAACAGTTCGTGGATTCCCCTCAACTTCATCCTCCACATATGCATCAACAAGAAACGTAATCAGCGCCCGGTCTGTCCCAAGCGCTGGTTCTACGACATAAGGAACATATGTTTCATTGGTAACTTGATCCCGCCACAGAAGTTGCTTCCCGCTAAATTCAGTATGGCGCTTTAGATCATAATCAGTCCTACAAGCGATCCCCTCAAGCTCTGACCAACCAAAGGGAAATAGATACTCAATATCGGTGCACGCCGTTGAGTAATGAGCAAGCTCATCTTTGGCGTGATCCCGAAGTCGGAGACGATCTTTATTCACCCCAAGATTTAAAAACCAATTGAGCCGCTCCTTTCTCCAGTACTGATACCACTCTTCGTCAGTTCCCGGTTTACAAAAGAACTCCATCTCCATCTGCTCGAACTCACAGGTTCGAAAGGTAAAGTGTCGGGTCGTAATCTCGTTTCGAAATGATTTTCCCTGCTGTGCAATACCAAAAGGAACCTTCACCCGTGTTGAATCAACAACGTTAAGAAAGTTTACAAATATTCCTTGCGCTGTTTCGGGTCGAAGATAAACGGTGTGCGCACTATCCTCAACGGGGCCAAGGTTTGTTTTAAACATTAAGTTAAATGCCCGAGTCTCACCCCACACATGCTTGCCACCTTTTTCTTTGGGACACTTCGAGGTCTCCTCATGCAACTTGTCTTGCCGAATTCGAAGATTACAACTTCCACATTCAATAAGCGGATCAGTAAATCCGCTTACATGTCCTGAGGCTTCCCACACCCGAGGATGCATAATAATCGAAGCATCAACCCCAACGATATCATCTCGTCGGTGCACCATCTGTCGCCACCAGGCTTCTTTAATATTTCGCTTCAACTCCACCCCCAGTGGACCGTAATCGTAGCAGGAAGCAAGGCCGCCATAGATCTCGCTTGAAGGGAAGATAAAGCCCCGGCGTTTTGCTAGTGACACTACGGGGTCTAATGAAGAGATGTTCGGTGATATTTCCATATGTCCCATCTTAAGATAAATAGTAAAAAACTACCTTTTACTTTAGTGAAGAGCAAGAGTCAGGAACGCAAAGAGAGCTGCAAGCGAATTATCATGAACTTGGTGTTATTTAAAAAAGAGGAGTTGAGCTCCAATTCCACGTTGACACTAAACGATCGACGCTCCCAGCACATGCTCGACGTTCTAAAAGTAAAGCCGGGAGACCAAGTTCGGATTGGTCAATTAAACGGTGCTACCGGATATGGCCTCGTTCTTGAAGCAAATAGCTCCGCTGTTACTTTGGAAGTCTCCCTCACTGAGCAAGCTCCCATTCAGGCGCACATTGAAATGATCGTTGCTATCTCTCGCCCACAGATTCTAAAAGTCGTTCTCCAAACATCGGCAATGTTTGGCGTAAAAAAGGTTATCTTCGTTAAGGCAGATAAGGTTGAAAAAAGTTATTTCCAGAGCAAGGTCTTGGAACCTGAAATGATTGAACACTACCTTCACTTAGGGCTAGAACAGGGAGGATCAACTTTTGTTCCTGAAGTGGTGATCATTCCTCGCTTTAAAGATAGCTTTCAGCATATCAAAGATTTTGTAGGAAACCGACTCCTCGCGCATCCACAAGCTGTTTTTGGATTGTCAGAACTTTTTGGAAACAAAAGCATTGATTTTTCAAAACCAACGCTACTTGCAATAGGCCCAGAAGGAGGATGGCAGGATTTTGAAGTGAGGTCTTTTGAAGAGCATGATTTTGTTCCTTTTCATGTCGGTACACAAATTCTTAGACTAGAGATCGCAGTAAGTTCAATATTAGGTCAGATTGGGCTTCTCCAAAAACTCTCTACAGATAATACGAGTGCGGTGTATGGCAGATAAAAAGAAAAAAGAGAGAGTAAAACCCAAAGAAGAGGTCGAGATCGTTGAGAACGATGGGGACAGCGATTTAGACCCTGTTGATTTCGATTCGCTTCCTGAGCTTGAAGGAATGAGTGATCTTCCACTTCCTGCCTTTTCCCTTGAGCCATCAAGTGGAGAAAAAGATCTCGTTCGCTACGACCCTCTCCAGAGCTATCTTTCAGAGATTGCTCATATTCCGGCCCTCTCCCGAGAAGAGGAGCATACGCTTGCGGTTCGTTATTTAGAGCATGGTGATAAAGTAGCGGGGTATCGCCTCGTTCTTGCTAATCTCCGTCTTGTGGTCCTCATTGCGAGAGAGTATCAGCGAAACGTTCAAAATCTTTTGGATCTGGTCCAAGAGGGAAATATCGGTCTCCTTGAAGCGGTGAAACAATATGACCCGTATCGGGGCATTCGTTTCCCTTCTTATGCTGTTTACTGGGTTCGCGCCTACATGCTTCGCTACCTCATTAACAATCTGCGATTGGTAAAGATAGGAACAACGCAAGCACAACGAAAGTTATTTTTTAATCTCAGCAAAGAAAAAGAGAAACTTGAACGAGAAGGGTTCATCCCTGAGGCGAAGCTTCTTGCTGAAAGACTTAACGTGAAAGAATCAGAAGTAATCGAGATGGAGCAACGCCTCGCTCTTCCTGATGTCAGCGTGGATGCTCCCCTTGGAGACGATGAAGATTCACAGGATTTTCATGGAATATTACCCTCCCTGCAAGATTCAGCTGAAGATATCGTTGTTAATGAACAGTTCACTCAAGCAGTGAGAAATTCCGTAGAGGAATTTAAGAAAAACCTTGATGAGAAGGAAAAAGAGATTGTTGATACACGTCTCTTCTCAGAAGAACCCGTCACGCTCCAAGTCATTGCGGATAAATATGGGTTAAGTCGTGAGAGGATTCGTCAAATCGAGAGTCGACTTAAGGAAGAACTTAAGGTTTATCTTGCTGAGAAGCTTCAGTTAAGCGAAAAAGGGGAAGCGATTATTGATACGGAATGAAACAGCTACTGAGCGTTTCTTCTACTTCTTCTGCTTCAGTGTATGCCACAAAAACGTAAAAGTTACGTCAAAGATAACGATCTCGTGTCAAAGCCGGAAGGTTTGGCAAGAAAAGTCCTCCGTTTGCTTGGGCTCATTCTGCTCATTGCTTTAATCCCTGAAGCCTACAAAGGTTGGAAAGATCTGTATGTTAATATTCTTGAGCGTGAAGAGCCGATTATTTCTGTTGAAGAGATGCCCGCCGGCATAGGACTTCAGCCAACGAAACTTAAGATTATCGTCCGCGATAAAGGTGCCGGCCTTGAAGAAGTGGTGATTCGATCAGAGCAGCGAAAAGAGGTAAAGACACTCCTTCGTCGTTCATACTCTGGGCAGAAAAAAAACGAAGATCTTCTAGAGGTTGAGATTCCCGGAAAAGAAAGCGGACTTAAGGAGGGAAATGTTGAGATCAGCGTCAAGGCATTTGACCGTAGTTTTTGGAGTAATGGAACGGTTGAAAACTTTTCTCTTGGCGTTGACTATAAGAAACCTAAAATCGAGGTGCTCTCCACACAACATAATGCCGTCATTGGCGGCGCAGAACTAGTGTTTTATCGAATTCCTGACGATCGAGAGGCTGCGAGTGGACTTCGTGTGGGAGACGGCTTATTTTTCCCTGGATTTCCTGCAAAAGATCTTGATTCTGATTTTGAAGCATATCCCGATATCTTCTTCTCCCTTTTTGCGATCCCACTTGAGTTTGATGAAAAAAATGACAAGTTGTTAGTGTATGCACGTGATGCGGTAGGAAATCTCTCTCTTTCACCGATCTATTATCGGACTCGTAAGATTGCCACAAAAAAGAAAGTTATTCGCCTTGAGGAGCAATTTCTTCGAGATAAGGTTAGTGAGTTACTTATTTCATATGTCGAAACCAAAAAAACATTACAGCGTGCCGTTCCACAAATTAATCTCACACCTCAAAACAACGAAGAGCTTGTTAAGAATTTTCGTGTTGTCAATGAGGAGTATCGAGAATTTGCTGAGCAAGCCTTGCAACCCCTGTTTGTTCGCCCTAAACGCCAACGATACTGGCAGGAGAAGTTTTTACGTCTTGAAAATGCTGCAACACAAGCACAATTTGGCGAAGAGCGTAGTTATGTTTTTGAAAATCTAGCGGCTGGCTCCTCTCTTCATGAAGGAATGGATCTGGCATCCTCAGCTCACTCCTCTGTGCGTGCAGCAAATGGAGGGGTAGTAATCTTTGCAACAGAGATTGGATTATATGGTAAAACCGTTATCATCGATCATGGTTTTGGGCTCTATACTCTCTATGGACATCTTTCCTCCATCAAAACCATTGAAGGGACTCAGGTAGAAAAAGGAGCGGTGATCGGTGTTACTGGTAATACAGGTTTTGCCGAGGGGGATCATCTTCATTTTGAAATTCGTATCCATGGCATTCCAGTAAATCCAATTGAATGGTGGGATCAAAAATGGCTCGATGATCATATTGAGCAAAAGATTGTTGATATGAAAAGAGTGGTTGGGGCAATAAAAACTGCGCCACTACACTAACAATAGCTTACACGGGTGAAACAAGCGATCTCCATTCTTACCGTTGGATCAGAACTCCTTGATGGGAGGCTTCAAGATACAAACGCGCATTATCTCACACGAGAATTTTCTCAGTTGGGACTCAAAATTCAACTAATTCTTACCTGTGGCGATAATGAAATGGAGATTGGGGGTGCCCTTTCTTATGCCCTCCAGCATTCACACCAAGTGATTATATCAGGAGGACTCGGCCCTACCGCTGATGACCTTACTCGAGAGGCTGTGGCAACATTTACTAAACAACGGCTTCTCCTTGATCAACAATCTCTCGATCTTCTAAAAAAACGATACATTGAACGAAAAAGAATTTTCGATGAAGCAAATACAAAGCAGGCTCTCTTTCCAGAAGGAGCAGAGATCATAAAAAATAACACTGGTACTGCTCCTGGATTTATTGCCCGATATGGCGATAAATCGATCATCTCTCTTCCTGGAGTGCCTCGCGAATTAAAAGCTATGTTTCAAGAGAGCGTGCTTCCCTACCTCAAAAAAACGATTGGAGAAATTCAATCCCCACAGATAAAAGTGCTTCGCATTTTTGGGCTTCCCGAATCCTTTATCGGACGAACTATCGATGAGTGTTTACCGCCAAAAGAAATTGAGATCTCTTACCGAGCAATGTTTCCTGAAGTGCAGGTCATTCTCAAAGGTAAAGAAGATCCCCTTTCTCTTAATTCCTTTTTTACAAAAATTAAAAATGCTCTCAAAGAGGAATACATATTCTCAGAGACTCTGGAACGGAATTTTGAAGAGACTGTTCATGCCTTATTAATTGAGCATCGACTCACCGTCTCTACTGCGGAGTCGTGCACCGGAGGACTTGTGGGAAAGATCCTCTCAAACACCTCTGGCGCATCAGCGTACTTTAAAGGTGGCGTAATCACTTACGCAAACGACGCCAAGGTAAGAATTCTCCAGATTCATGAGGAGACGTTGAAGAGCGAGGGCGCGGTGAGTGCGGCAGTGGCAAAACAGATGGCAGAGGGTGTTCAGAAGATCTTTAACACCGACCTTGCGATCTCTATCACCGGTATTGCCGGTCCAGAAGGAGGAAGCAAAGAAAAACCTGTGGGGAGTTTCTTTATCGGTTTTTCAACAAAGAAAGAAACTCAAGCATTCTCCTATTTCTATGCCGCAAACAGAAGCGGAGTTCGAACGTATGCTGCCTATACAGCGATCGAGGCGATACGTCGTCACCTTCTGCAACTTCCTCCTTTTGTTCCTCCTCATTCTCTAGTTTAATGCCGAAGCTGCTTCGTTAATTAAACACAGAGTTTCACGGGGTTACACAGAGTTTAATTTAAAAACCTTTTCTTTTTACTCTGTGAAGCTCTGTGTTTAAATGTACTCGTGTTCTCGGTATCCCTTTTGTCCTCCCTAAAGTAACTATGGTATTACCACTATCGAATTTATTATTGTGCATTTAATAGGAGTTATATGAAACGCCAACGTTTATTGTTTATTTTGGTTACTTTTATTCTTTCTACTCAATTCCTTGCGTATGCCGAGGATGAAGGGAGTACCAATACTGGAACAAACACCTGGAATACAACCGGCTCTATTGAGAGAACTGAAGATGGGATAAAGAGCTCGAGCGATACTACTGTTTCTGGACAATACAATCGTGGAGCGAATATCTCTCGAGAACGAGCACTAACCGTGGATGAAGAGAGCGGATCTGCTACCATCGATCGAGACAAAGATATTGAAACAAAAAATGGCAACACCTATTCCGTCGATAGAGATCAGACGATTTCAAAAGATCCAGAGGGAGGATTATCTCGAGAAGGATCAGTGATACGAACGGGACCAAAGGGAAATACTTGGGGCGCACAGGGAACTGGAAACATAAAGAGAACTGATGAGGGTTGGAACCGCACGATTACAAGGAATCCAAATCGCGAGATCCCAGCACGGGGCACCCGAAACCAGAAGCACTAGAGAGGTCTTTTCTTTCTTTTGAATAACCGGGATATCCATTCAGTGTCTTCCTGAATGGATATAATCCCACCTTTTTATTACTGATCCGATCACGACCAAAAACAGCTTTTCTCCATACAAAACCGACAAATCTATTGCATCATTCCTCTCTCCTAAGGTATACTGCAGATAGAATTTTTTATTCTCACCAGATTTTTTACTGGGGGTTGGGGAATCAAAAAATCGTTTTTCGCACACCCGTTGTGACACCTTCGTCTGGGTTATCCCATTCGAGCGTGGTTGCGTGGGTTGTTAGTTTTTTTGTAACCAGTAGGTTCTCCTGGGGGTTGTTATGGGGTTATGTTTTTTTTCACGTTGTTGCTCGTCTACTTTTCGAAGGAAGTCTTCAAAAGTAAGACGTTCTCTTCGTAGCGAACAGGGACAGTCACTTCTAGAATTGACTCTTATCCTGCCACTTCTCTTGATGTTTATCGTTGGCGTAGTGGATATTGGACGAGGATTAATTCAGTATATGATGCTCACTCAGATCACGCATGAGGGGGCAAGATATCTGGCCACATTTCCAGATTTAAATCCACAAGCAGAGACCTGTAATCACCCAATCACCGCACAATCGCCACTCTGTCCCACAGATGCGGATCATAGTGCAGTACACAGACGAATCGAACAATTAGTATCGATTTATCAGAGTGCATTTGTCGTTGATAGCATCACCACTGATGCCGATATTGAAGATCCTCTCAATCCGACACTGCTTGATGATAGTGTACTTGTTCAGATACAGGCTCACTACCAAGGAGTTTTTCCATTTTCAAACCTGATTCCAATTCGACTTACTGCGCGAATACCGTATCTGCACTAAACAACGCGATGAACCGATTACAAACAAAATGGACTCCTCTTCTTTGCAACCAGAAAGGTGAAGACGTCGGAGCGACGATTATTGAATTTGCCTTAGCGTCGTTTGTTTTTTTCTTTCTCCTTCTTGGGTTTTTTGATTTTGCTCGGTATGTCACCGTACAAGGAATGCTCACCAAAGCAGCACAAAATGCACTCGTGACCGCACAAACCACGAGTGGAATTGAATTAGATCTCCGTTCTCTCGATCTTCTTTGTTCACCAGCAACACCACCAGGGACCCCAGGATGTGCTGGCATGAATGAGCAAAAATTTAATCAATTTAGAAGCGCGATTGATAAAGTAGAAAATGATGGTAAAAAGTTTGCTCTCTCCTCTCTTTTTATCGGTTCATCAAACTCTCTTACCACCTCAATTCCGCTTACCTCATACGCCATTACTCGAACGGTAAACTACCTTACAAATCCAACTCCTTTTTCTCACAACTTCGATCTCATTCTTCTTCGACCAGGAGAAGATGCGAGCTTTACTGACTCCAAAGGCAATTTGATCTCTGTTGCTCATCCCACAAAGCCTACGCTCTTACCTTCTGAAACTTTTGAAAGCGCGCTTCGACAACATCCACTCTTTATTCAAATGCGGGCGGAAGTCGAACCCGTAGCTCCGTTTCTCCCTACCCTTGTTGCGGTGGGAACAGCCATTGGCTTTCGGGAAACTACACCTCCGGGATCTCATCCTGGAAAAGCTGAAATTGAAAGTAATAATTCCGCACTTCCCTGCTGTCCTGCAGCAAATCCTGGAGATCCTTGTGTCGTATGTCATATTCCAGGACCCGGAGGAAGCAACGTCGATCCTTGTGCGGGAGCTTGTGGAGGACTCTCTGGCTCAGGTCTCTCTTGCCCCTGCGACTCTGGGGTGCAATGCATGATGTCGGGAGGAAGTTGTATGCTCGTTTGTGGTACTTGTAGCGGATCATAAATATGAAAAACACCATTCAAAAAGAAAACAATCAAGCCGGCACCGTTCTTATACTCATGGCCGGATTTGTCGTGTTTGTTGTAGCGATGCTTGCCTTGGTAATTGATCTTAGTGTCAGTAGTTCCTCTCACACGAAACTTCGTCGCAATGCAGAGTATGCAGCACTTGGTGCTCTTGAGGCGTTTTTAAAAACGCCGAGTGGTGGACCACAAAATGCAAAGTTAAAAGCAGCATTACTCAAGGCTCAACAACTTACTGGCTTTTCAGATAATTTTATTTTGGCAAAACCGTTTTTAGAAGATCCAAACGATACGCAGAATTTCTTGTGCAGCATTGACATAAATGCAAATTGTGCCAATGCACCGATCGCTCAAACCACCCATGGAGCTTTGGTTGCTGGAAAGTGGCACTTTAGCGCTCCAGATACAGACGGAGACGGAATTGCTTGCGAACCCCTAGAATATACAACTCAAGATACCGCTCTCTCACCGACCTGTCCGTGTAACGCTGGGGCATGGGCGGGAGAACCTTGTTTTGAGCCGTTAAAAAACCCAGAAGATCCAAACTCTCCACCAAATGCGTTTCGAGTAAACCTTCAACTAAAGTCAGACTCTTTTATTCGAACTCTCTTTGCCTCAATTCCAGTAGTTGGGAAAAATCGTATGTTTATTGCTGCAAACGCTACCGCAGCGCTTGTTCCACGACATGGCGTGTTTTTAATTGACCTCTCTCCATCTACCCATGCAGAAACTCATCTACGAGATCTCACTGCCCCTGCGACCGATCCCCGTCAGAGTGAGTCATCATTTTTGTTGGATGCTAGCTATGGGGCGTGCCCAACCTCTTGTGTCGCTCAATGCAACTGTAAAGTCGTTGATTTTACAACTCTCTTTAATAGTATCGATTGTTTTCAACCTACCGCTTCTCAGGTTGACTATATGGACGATGCCCGTCCATCTCCTGGAATGAGTGTTACTGATTGTGCTGACCCAAGTGCTCCAGGAGAGTGCCCACCGTGGAAACATTTTCGGAGTGATTATCAGTGTCAGGAAGTTACCTATAGTGAAGATGGGGGCCCTGCAAAGACGGAACGGTACTTAGTTGATGTTTATAAAAATCTTAATCCTACTCTTCCACAAAATAAATACAGCGGCCCAGAACCACTCAATAGCATGCTCTCTGGGGTCTATGAGGCACTTGATGAATTTGAAACTCGTGCCGTAAGTGGAGATCTCGCTGCAATCGTTGGATTTGATCAAACGGTTGATATCACTCCTCAAGGTGGAGGACATATGCGAAACTTTCCGCTTACTTCGCCAGGCTCTCAAACCTTTGATGAGATGAAAAAATTAAGTGACGTAGAGAATCCAAACTACGATCCTCTTCAAGAAAGAGCCTCTCATCTGTTTCTTCCCCGACCAAAAAAATACACAAATCTTCCTGCTGCCTTAATTCACGCCCAAGATCTCCTCGCACAAGCCCCTGGCGCAGATTCTGCCGAGAGTTTTGTTGTTCTTTTTACTGACGGGATGACAAACGTTAACATTGCGAACTTAGGAACGGGGGGACCAAGCGATGATAAAGTCTGCACCCTTGACTCTCCATGCTCTCCCGGATGGGCAGCAAACCCAATCAGTATGTACTTTTGGATATCGATGTTTCAAAGTTTTGAACTCCTTGTAAACGATGGAGGAAAGCTTGATACCTTCACCGATCCCGTGATTCGTTCATTTCGGGATCAAAACATCGCTCTCCATACATTTCTTGTGGGAAGCCAAGTTGGACCTCATACACTCCTTGTTTCTGATGGAGGAGGAAGTTGTATGTCTGATACGGATGCCCGAAAGAGACAACCTTTGACTCCATTTGTTGAGCCTGGATTAAACTGTCCACCTTACTCTACCTCCACAACAAGCGGGGGAAGTTGGTTTAATAAGTACTGTAAGTGGAACGAAGTTACGAGACTCTGGAAAGCTCATTTGGCTGATCCCGATGGGGTGAAGTTTACCTACCCAAACACCCTCTACTGGGCGACGGTTCTTACTCACGGCCTCTGGGCACCACTGAGAGAGCCTTGTCCTGTAGGAAGTGTTAATCCAACGTTCCTATGTAATGGTGTTGCCGGAAGCCATACACCACCAGTCGTAACCAATCCTCTTACTGGTGAAACCTTGGTTGATTCAAGTGGTCGTTTATTTTGCGATCCGGGTGATCCCAATGATCATGTAAACCCAGGGGTTCCACGAAGTAAACGTGATCAAGTAAAGCACTACATCAGACAGATCATGGAACAAAATCCATTTATTATTGTTGAATAATTCAGTTCCTCTCTTCGACAGGGGCTTGCTAAACCTAAAGTTATACGGCTTTTCTTTAGCCAAAAGGACAACCAATTTGTCCTTTTGACCAAAGAAAAGTAAGATCCCATTTTTGGTATAAATTGTGAGGAGAACAATGTTTCACAAACACTTATCTCTATTTTTCTTTTCATTCATCTTTACCGTTAATGCCTTTGCCATAGAACCTCCGAAGCAACCCCTGCGTGGCCCAGGAGGTCTTGAGTATCGTCATAAAAAATCAACAGACGCTTTTCTCGGCGAAGAAGAAAAAGGATATTGGATCTTTGAACCTGAAGAGCCACGACCAGAGAGTGCACCAGTAATTGTTTTTATGCACGGTTGGGGAGGTGTTAATCCTGAAGGATATCGCAGCTGGATTACGCATCTTGTAAATCGCGGCAATATCGTTATCTATCCTTTGTACCAATCTCCAAAAAAACTTCGTACTCCTTTAGACACGATCACCAATAATGCGATCACCGCGGTAAAAGAGGCGCTAGAAGTCCTTAAAAGTCCTGGACACGTCAAACCAGATCTTGAAAAATTTGCAGTCGTTGGACACTCGGCGGGAGGAATGATCTCTGCAAATATGACCGCTCTTGCAACTTCTTCTGGCCTTCCACGGATTAAAGCGGCGATGATCGTTGAACCGGGGAGAATGGAGAAGAACCTCGGAAAGATCGCTATCCCCCTTGCTGACCTTTCTACTGTTTCACCAGATACTTTGGTTCTTGTCGTCGTTGGAGACAAGGATCGTCTGGCAAGAGATCGGGATGCCAAAAAAATATTTTATGCCTTACGGCAGATCCCTGCAGAGAATAAGGACTATGTGGTTGTAAATTCTGACGATCATGGAGATCCTCCACTTCGAGCAAACCACCTTGCGCCAGTGACAAGAAATTTTGGCTCAAAAAGTCTGCTCAACACACTTGACTATAACGGTTTTTGGAAACTTTTTGATGGCCTGACCGATGCAGCATTTTATAATAAAAACAGGGAATTTGCCTTAGGAAACACCAAAGAACAACGCTTCATGGGAAAATGGAGCGATGATATTCCGGTAAAAGAACTCACAGTCACCGATCAACCCTGAGAGTTAGAGCTTCTAATAAAGTAACGCCTTGTGAGGTGAGGCTTGGAACTGCGTTAGTTGCCGGAAGAAATTCTGACGCCAGAACTTCTCCGAAGGGGCGTTACAGCTAATGCCAGTGCTGTTTGGACTGTAAGGTGAGAGTGAGCGAAGGACATTCGCAACTACCAACTCCCCGGGGGGCGGGGGTTTTTCATACATATTCACAGCCACGAGCCGCTTGCGATTAGCTCTGGTGCGCTGTGAATATGTGTGAAAACGAAGGTAGGGCGGGTTTGTAAAAAACTCTTTTTCATAAAAAATATTTCTAAAAAGACTTCTTTCCTCTTGACAGTTTTCGAGCACTCTTTCGTTAACGAAATATCGAGTTCGTACGATACACACCAAAGCTTCGTAATATGCATTTGCTACATCTCCGCCTTTTTTGACGTCGGCGCGAATAAACGGTGTGAGTTCTTTTAGTGTTGAGTAATTACGAACGTCGAAAAACTGTCATGTTAGACTTCCTTTAGTTGTTAACTAAAGGAGATAAAGAGATGAACATTCAGTTAGAGATACTCTCAGATAAAGTACTTGTTGAGAAACTTGTTAGACTTGCAAAAGAAGAGAATGAACTTACAGCAAATATCATTCTTCACCTGGTAGAGCTTGATAGAAGAAAGCTCTACCGGGATTTGGGGTATACTTCCTTGTTTGCTTATGTTGTTTCTGGATTGGGATATTCAGAAAATGCAGCAAAAAGAAGAATTACTGCGGCTCGGTGTGTTTCTCAGTTTCCTCAAGTGTATCAGATGCTTCTCAAGAGAGAGCTCTCTTTGAGTACTATCTCTATTATCGCTCCAGTGCTTACAGAGAAGAACAAAGACTCAGTACTTCCTCAAGTAGTAGGAAAGTCTCGAGTAGAGGTGGAGTGGGTTGCTGGGCATTTTAATCCAAGGAAGTCTCAGTGGGATAAGATCGTTCCTATCGTAGCACCCAAGACGATTGAGAGTACCGTACAACAAGAAACAGATAACTTAGAAACTTCCTTTGGTTCGCAGGAAACCGAGAAGAACTACTCAGAAAATAAGAATACTCAGTTAGTACTTGAAGAACGTTACCGGTTTGAGTTCTCAGGAAGTAAAGCATTTAAAGAGAAGCTCGATTCGGTAAAGAGTCTTGCTTCTGGGGGGCTTAAACCTGGAGCAACTCTTGAAGAGACACTTGAGTTACTTATGGATGAGTATATTCAGAAACACTCACCTGAGAAACGAGAAGAAAGACGTCAAGCTCGTAAGAGAAGGGTAGCTTCTAAGAAAGTACTTAGGGCTAAGCTTGTAAAAAGAGCTAGAAGATCTGTTTCAAGACCTGTACGGGATAAAGTACTTCTTCGGGATGGCTTTCGGTGTACGTTTGTAAGTCATGATGGGGTTAAGTGTACTGCTAAAACAGGGCTTCATCTTGATCATATTGTTCCTCGGGATTAGGGGAAGCAAATACTGTTCAGAACTTAAGAGTGCTTTGTGGAGCGCATAATAGGCTTGTTGCGGAACAGGTTTATGGGAAGGAGTTTATGGAGAGATTTTATTGAAAGATTGGGGAAAGCGCTCGAGATGTGGGCGTTTTGCCAATGTCATTTAGTTAAGCGTTCTTTATCCTGTCGTTTCGAGCTTCGCTTCGCCCGGCCGCCGGGCCTCCCGGCTCGCAACGACAGGGGGGCATTTCTTTCTTTAGGAGCTTTTTTTCTCGGAAGTAGGATTCAGCTCTAAAAGAGAGTATCCCTTATCTTTGTGAATGACGCTCGTGTGCTCTACAATAAATTTCATCCAAAGGATCTGTTCTTTTTCATTTAATAGATCTTTAAAAACATCTGCCGTTCTTCTGCCATGAAGCATCAGGTGTGTAATACCTTCACTTTGAAATTTTTCATAAATATCCTTTGCGCTACTTGCAGCATGAATCCAGTTGAGAACCTTGTCCCCTGAGAAGTATCCGCCTCGTACTGGCACATCATAGTAGTAGTAACGGTTTCCTGTGTAGAGAAGGTATATCCGCTTCGTTTTTGAAATGTGCGTGTTTATAAACTCGATCATTGAGTATTCGCTGAGATGGTTTTGGAGATATTCTTTAGGAGATTGTGTCGAGAATAGGTAAGAAAGGGCGTGAGTTTTTTGCATGAGCGCGGTGCTGTAGCAAAGTGAAAAGATAAGATGAGTGCCAAAACACAACTGGTAGACTAACTGTTTTCTTTCTTTAAATATAAATTCCTTTACACAGTAAATGCCAAGCGCCGTAAGTACCATTATGGGCAGTAAAACAGGGGAGAGATAGCGGATGAGAAGGTAGAAAAGACTCACTGAAGAGACAAAATAGATTGCTACAAACAGATAAAAAAATGGAAACCACGTTTTTTGTACTGGGCTTTTTTGTAATGAGCGGAGATAAAAAAGCGGAACAAGAGCGAGAAGAAAGAGAGGGGTGAGCACTCCATCAAATTGTTTTGGGTTATCGTCCTCTCCAAAAAAAATCACTCGAAAGGGCAGTAAAAGAAGATCAAAAAGATCTTCTTTGTAGGCAAGGATTCGATACGTAAATGGTTTAATCGTTCCCATAAACGGCACAGCTTCATTCCCACCAAACAATCCTCCCAAAAATGGATGAACCGGATTTCCGGTCCAAAGATAGTTACGAATAAGCCATGGTGCGCATATGAGGAGGGAAGATATAAAAACAAAAAACACATTGAGAAAACTTTGCTTCGGTGAAGAACCACTTCGTTTTAGGAAAATAAAAAATAGCGGCAAGAAGATAGCAAGCCCAAGAAGACCATTATATTTTGTAGAAAGAGCTAAACCTAAAGCTAAGGTCGCAAGAAACAGAGAGATAAATTTCCTCTCTTCAAGAACTTTTGCCGCGTAGAAAAAGCCAATCCCAAAATAGAGCGCAAGCCCTAAATCCGCCATCGGCGAAGATCCGACCTTAAGACAAACTGGCAGGGACAAACATAACAGGAAGGAGAGGATACTCAGCTCAACGTCTTTTAAAAAAGTATGGATAAAACATAACACCACACCACAGGTGAGAAGGAGATAACTTGCATGGTACAGTGCGGTGAATCTCTCTAGCCCATGGAGAAGAAATCCCGCATACCCTACTCCGATCTGCATCGGGAAATATGACCACTCGAGCCAAGGAATTTCAGATATTCTTCCCTGTTCAATCCAAAGTTTTGGAGTTTCTAACTGATAGATCAGCGCATCTCGTGCTGTAATGGGAAGAATCGATAAGAAAATGATCACAGAGAGAAAGAAAAAAAACGAAGATGAATACAAAAGTTTTCCAAACTCTGCTTTTTGTACCAAGTGATAGAAAGCATACACGACAAACATCACCGCAACACACTGAAACCCAACATGGAGAAACCAGAAAGAACGAAACACGAAGCTGTCAATGCGCGTAAGTCCTTGAGAAAAAGCAGGGAGGAGTAATATTCCAGAAAGTAACGAAAGTAAGGGAATGATTGTTATTGGGTTCGTTCGACGGAGCACGAGGTTATTTGATCTGTTCTCTCAGCCGTTACTTTTTTTCAGCTATTTTTTTTCCCGTGGAGATTCCATTGAGTACCTCCCCACTTGAGGCTTATAAAACACACCAAAGAAGAAAGCGCCATCCCCGCATATCCATCAATCGCATAGTGCCACTGGAGAAACACAGAGCCAAACCACATCACACCCACAGCACACAAACCAAAAAGTCCAAGATAAGGCGAGACACAAAAGAAAAAGACCATCACCATAAATACTGCAGCCACATGGAGACTGGGCATTGCGGCAATACCGTAAAACATATTGGGAAGTTTGTGCTCAACAAGAAATGCTTTCCGGTGACTCCAGAGATCTTCTTGCTTGTTTTTTGCAAGCCACACTTTGCTTGCATTGTAGGATTTTTCATACGTTTTGGGAATGTCGCTCGTTACTGGAAATTGGACTACGTGGACCTGCGCCTCGTGCGGAACCGAATGACGTCCAAGCAGTGCATAACAAGGTCCATCAGCAGGCATAATCAGATAGGACAATCCTCCGAGAGACCATAACAACGTGTAGGCAAGAAAAAACTTCTCTGTAAGTTCACGGCCTCGCAACTCAAGAAGAAAGAAAACTGCTGCATAAATAATATATTTAAAATACGCAAAGGAATAAATCCAGTCGATCGTGATTGCAAGCTCGTCATTTGTTCCAAAGCGCTCCATCAGATAGATGTTTGGTTGAACACCGAAGTGAACCAAGCGATCGAGGTTCCAAAATAAGAGATCATAATTTGCTGAATGCAGAAAAAACACCACATGTTTTAAGTGGAGAAAGAAATAAATTACGGTAAGGATCGCTACTCCTCTACGCACGGTGTTAATAAAGAAATTTGGTGTAAAGTAGGGTTGAACAACTTCAAGCAGTGCTTGTTCGTTTCGAAACGGATTTATTTTGTGTTTTGATTTATAGATCTGAGCTTTTACAAAAATAACCACAAGCGAAAGTGCATAGACAAGAACAACAAACTTTTGCAGGCGAAGAATAAAATAGTTAGCAAGGATATGACTAAAAGGAAGTGGTGTCAGGGAAACAAGCACCGCCACAGTAATCGCAAACAAGATACAAACAACTTCATATTTTTTTATTGCCCAGTCCACATGAAGAAAGGGCGAGAGAGTAGCTTTACTCACGGCGCATTTCCCTTCAGAACCCTCCAGGGCACTCGGAGGAGAAGTTCGCGGAAGGTCGGTTGTCTGGGTATCATTAAACATAGAAGATTCTATCTATCAGTACATCAACGTATCGGTATTCCATCGACTTTTGTTGACCGAGCTTTCGTATCAAGAATTTTGATGCGGGAAATGTTTAATGATTTTCAGTATTAATAGCACAGCAAAGATTTGGTTGTTTAGCGGTGGTGTGGTGAACACGGGGGGGCATACGAAACATTATAGCGATTTTTAATTGAACACGGAGTTTCACAGGGTTACACAGAGTTAGTGAATCTAATAAAAGAAATCGGCTGTCGTTGCGAACTGGATCTCCCGGCTCGCAACGACAGGAATGGTGCGCTTATTTTATGAGCAGCCTAATCTAAAAGTCTTTTTTCTAACTCTGTGTAACCCTGTGAAACTCCGTGTTCAAATAAAGAGATTTTTCGTGAATTACTTTTTTATTTAAAACAGTCCACGCACCTTTGCCCGAAAAAAGATAGCGATGGATTTTGCATCAACCATTTGACCATCAATAATCAGTTTTTGGACCTCATCTACACTCATCTTCTTTACCTCAATAATTTCATCTTCGTCTCCACTGACCACTTCAGGAAACAGTCCAGAGGCAAAAAAACAGTGTTGCTTTTCATTACAAAATCCAGGAGCGGGATAAAGACTTCCAAGTTCAACCCACTTTGTGGCTCGATGCCCCACTTCTTCTTTAATCTCTCGCTCTGCACACTCTCGAGGAGTTTCGCCTGCTTCTAGAGTTCCAGCCGGAAACTCATATAAGGTATCTCTCACCGCGTGGCGATATTGGTAGGTTAAAAGAAGCATCCCATCTTCGAGTTGAGGAAGTATCACTACCGCTCCCGGATGTTCCACAACTGCACGCTCGACAATACCCCCCCCAGGAAGTCGCACCTCATCGAGCGATACTGAAAACACCTTTCCGGTATAGACAGACCGGGTCTGAATTAGCTCAATATTTTTCCTCATGAGAGACTCCACTCAAAAGTTTATACATTCCTTAAAAGAAACTCTCTCCATACATGCCAAACAATTCACCTATAAAATCTCGTGATATGAGATTTAGAAGCACGTATTTTATCAAAATACTCACCTGTAGGAGCAGATCATTAAATATCGATGTTTACTCAAAAACCAGATCAGAATCACCACATTAGCTACTAATTTATTCAAAAAACATGGCTCAAATCAATTAAAATTTGCCTTTAGCCCCAAAGGAAGAGTAACCTTCACCCACTTTTTCGTTAACCGGAGACTAGCTTAAAATTGTACCGGTTAAGCATAGTATGTTTAGGAGATAGGAACATGATGGATACAAACGGCGCAGAGCAGGAAACGTTGGTGGTGGTGTCAAAGTTAAAGAAGTACATCAAAGAAAAATCTGGAATGAATACCTCAGCAAGCCTGAGTGAAGCGCTTTCTGAAAAAATTAGAGCACTCTGCAATTTGGCGATTGAAAATGCCAAAAATGAAGGCAGAAAAACAGTTATGGATCGAGATCTCCCTGTATAGATTTCGACCACTGAAGAAGCTTTCAAATAAAAGAACAGTAACTGCTAAAAATCTGACCACCTAAAAGTTTAATAGCAGTATCTGTTCTTTTTTTTTGTCCTTTTGAATGAACCTCTTGATCATTCAAAAATCGTAGTTTTTTCTTGAAGCGCGATTTTTAATATCCCAACAAATTCGTTTCTCGGAATCTCCACCGCTCCAAAGCTCTTAAAAAGCGGGGTCATCTGTTGTCCGTCTATCCAATGAACTCCGCGCGATTGGAGATACTCAACAAGGTAACAGAGGGTGGCTTTTGAAGCATTATCCACACGGTGAAACATCGACTCTCCAGCAAACATCTTTCCAATCGAGACGCCATAGAGCCCCCCAACGAGTGTGCCATTTTCATAACACTCAAAACTGTGACAGTAGCCCGCCTTGTGGAGCTTCAGGTAAGCTGCTTGCATCTCCTTTGTAATCCATGTCGGCTTTCTTCTCTTCGTGCATTCGGTAATGACACTTTGAAAGTTTGAGTTAATTTGAAATGAAAAATCCCGTTTCTTCAGATCTTTTTTAAGCCGAGAAGAGAGATGAAAATCTTTTAGAAATAAAACCGCTCGCCTCGGAGGCGAAAACCAGGTAATTGGATATTGTTCTCCATACGGCCAGGGGAAGATCGCGTTTTGATAGGCTAAGAGGAGCGATTCAACCTCGAGATCTCCTCCGACACAGAGGAGTCCGTTTTCATCCGCTTTCTCTAGTGGAGGAAATGCAGTAATAACCATAGAATGAACAGAGCTTCTAACGTTTGCTTTCTTCTATATAAATTCCAAACAAAAGATAAAAGTCACAATGACAGAAAATAGCTCTTCTAAAACGCAAAATCCTTGGAAGACCTGCGGAAGTCGGATCGTTTATGAAAATCCTTGGATTAGGGTCCGCGAAGATGCCGTTATCTGCCCTGATGGGAGTGAGGGGATCTATGGGGTTGTCGAAGCACGTCTCGCAACAGGGGTTATTGCTCTCTCTCCTGCAGAAGAGATCTATTTAGTGGGTCAGTTTCGTTACCCAACAAATGCCTATTCTTGGGAGATCATTGAAGGCGGGGCCGATCATGGCGAAGATGCTCTGAGCGCAGCCAAACGTGAGTTACAGGAAGAAGCAGGGCTTCGAGCAAAAAAATGGCGCCAGCTTGGTGGAGAGGTTCATCTTTCAAACTGTTTTTCTGCTGAAGTAGGAATCATTTTTATCGCCGAAGAGTTGGAAGAAACAGCATCATCTCCAGACACTACGGAGGTGTTGCAAATAAAGAAAATACCTTTTAAAGAAAGTGTAGAAATGGTAGAGCGAGGTGAAATTCAAGATGGTCTAAGCATTATCGGTATTTTACGTGCAGAACGATTGCTTACTGTCGGAAAATAATGTCGGACGAAGCCGACCAATAGCAGGAATGTATGCAACAACAAATTGATGAATTCGGTCGCCCCATTGTGCCTCAGGGATCAAAATCGGAAGGACGTGGATGTTTTTTTTACGGTTGCATTACCCTCATCGTTCTTTTTATTTTGTCTGGCACTGTTGTCTATTTTGGATTCAAGAAGCTCATTGAGACGTATGTCGTTCAGTACTCATCCGATACCCAACTACAACTGACAACTGTTCAAGTTCGTCCTGGCGACGTTGCTGAAGTTGAAAACAGAATTCAATCCTTTAGCGCCGCTATTGATAAGGGAGAAAACCCAGAACCTCTCGTTCTTTCGGAAAAAGATATTAACGTCTATCTCCAAAAAGAATCTTTCTTGAAAGATGCAATCCACGTCAGCATCGTAAATGATGTGGTAAAGTTTGCACTGAGTTTTCCGCTTGCCGAACTTGGGCACCCAGGAAAGTTCATAAACGCACATGGGGATTTCAAAGGAATCTATAAAAATGGAAGGCTTGAGGTGAATCTGCTCTCCTTTGATATCAAAGATCAGCCCTTATCAGAGCAGGCGTTAAAAGAAATTCAAGGGCACAATCTTGCAGAGAACATCGAACAACAAAATCCAAAGCTTGGGGAGTTTTTAAGAAAGCTAGAAACTATCGAAGTAAAGGATGGAAAGATTATTGTTGTTCCAAAGAAGACAGAAAAACAGAGCGCTGTAGGATAGAGTCCTCTCTTGTTGATCGTGAATGCTTCCCCTGTCGTTGCGAGCGCAGCGAAGCAATCTCGAATCCTCATTGGTAATATGAGATT
>CAZDIO010000096.1:0-15755 GCA_964505555.1 uncultured Bdellovibrionales bacterium | reverse complement strand
CCACGACAGGAAGGTTCGGTTACATCTAAAATTGAACAACGCAAATGATTTTGTGCGCTATTTTTATTAAACAGAGCAGGGGGGCATGGAGAGACAGAAGGGGGAAGGTGTAGAAACTTCAATAAAAAACCCGGAGTTGGTTTTTATGCCAGCTCCGGGTTTAAAGCGTAAGTAAATAAAGATCTAGCTGTTGGGATTAATAAACAGAATATACGCCCAGGGAAGCACTGCGCCAAAGAGGTAGATGCAGTTAAGTGCTCCGAGAGCATTTTTTACCCAAGAAATTTTGTGTGCGATGAGGGTAAGCATAATTACAATTGAGATTGCAAAAAGCTTTGTCGTCATCAGTGTAAGACCATGGCCATATTCTTCCATCAATGAACGAAGAAGGGGGTTTCCTTCAATCGCATGGCCGTAGCGACTGATCCCAATCGCTGTCAAAAGTCCGTCCATTGCTTGGAGAAAACAAAGAGAGAATCCAAGAATCATTATTGAAGTTGTTCCTTTGAACCTTTCAACCGAAGAAACTGTCGTATAGTTCGTGTTTGTAACGCTCCGAACTGGCATATTATCAGCAGTGATTTCAAACATTGGCTTAATCCTTCACTCTCGTTTCTAGCTGCTAACTGGCAGCTGGGTAATCAACAACACGCACACCCCCTTATCCAAGAAAAACCGGGTTGCACTTCAAAAATAGGCTAACTGCTTAGAAAAACACAGTTTTGTAGAATAAAACAGGTTCTAAGCTGATTATCCCGCTTTTTTCTGGTCTGCCTGATAGAAGCTTTTAAAACCGATTGAGTCCTTCTCAACGGTAACTGAACCTACCATCATCCCCATCTTCTTTACCTTTTCAATACTCTCTGGGCTCAGAAGGGTCTTCCCCCCTTCGCTTTGAGGAGCATACATAGAGAGGAGCCCACCCATATTCTCCATAAACGCTCCTACTTGTTGGAAGCTAATCAGAAGATTCCCCACATTTGGTTCAGTAGTAAGAACCTGCTGCACAGAGCCAGGAAGCTCTGAGTTTGGCTTCTGAGCAATATTTCGAAGGAGCGCTTGGAGTTGCGGTTCTGAAGAGGTTACAATCACTAAATTTTTCTGCTCAGTAAGAAACACACCAACACCGATTGGGCTGATCATCGCTTTGACTGGAACGTTCTCAATCGTTCTATCGCTCCACGTCATTGGCATCTCCTGGGCGGAACTAGCACTAACAGTTGTGATTACATTGATTAATCCCTCTTTTACAGCTTTTGGATTATCAGTTTCAATCAGGACTACTACATCGGGAATAGGAAGTATGGACTGACCAACTCCTGCAACGCGTGCCGCAATTCCCACACGTTTTAATCCTGCAAATGCTTCAAGTTGCTTTTTCAATTCAGGGTTTGCCTTCGCCTGCTCTCCAAGAGCGAGCTCTTTAAACTCCTCAATGGTTTTTCCATCAATGCTGAAAAAGATCAGCGGGTTTGAGGGAATAGCGGGGAGGAGTGCTTCAGAAGCTGAAGCATGGATTGCACCAAACCACTGTTTATGTTGATCGGTGAGTGGTTCATAGAAGAGACGACCGTAACTGTTTGGGACATCTGTCATCGATGAAACAAATGAGAATGAAGTAAATGGGGTACTGGTAATCATTTCTGCATTACTTGTACCACCTTGTGCAGGGAGCTTTGGAAGATGTTTAAGTGTCTCACTGATGTCGAAATACGCAAAGCCGATGGTCTCTTTATAGTCAGGAAAGCCCTGAGTGCTTTTTACAAATTGAGTTTTCTCTACAATTGCTGGAAGCGCGTTAAAACCGGTGCCAAGAACTGCCTGAACTAGCCAAGAAGATGTGGAGATCATTCCACGTGAACCTTTCCACCCGATAGAGAGTATCAAGGGGTTTGACTTTGGTTGCGCTGCTGATGCTGATTGTAACCGGAACTGATCGGTATTGACCTTATATGCTTTTCCTCCTTGGAGAGTTTCCTCTTCGGTAAGGATACCTCCGTTTTGGAGCTCATTTCGAACGGAAGTAAGTTTCTGCGTGAGATCAACTTTCTTGTCACTTTCAAAATAGATTGAAAAAGTAAGTGGGGCATTATCGGCGGGTGTATTTTCAGAGCCAAGTTTTGCGGGGGTAGAAAAAATTACAGCTCGAGAGAATAACTGCTCCCAAGTTGCGCGTTGATAAGGATCGATTCCTGCTTTTTCAAGAATGGTAATCATTCGTGGCGCATCTGCTGCCTGACTCGCAAAGCTCTTCATCGGGAATAACTCAGATGCCCATGGGGAGGTGGTAAAGCGTTCGTATGCTTTGCCGGTGGCGTTCCACTCAAAAAATCCAAGGGTATTTGGGGGGAGCATGGCGATTAGGCTCCCTTTTAAATCAAACGCAGAAGAGGATGCTTTAGTAGAATGCTGCTCACCAACCTTTTCTTCGTTTTTTGATTTGCACCCAGGGAGGATAAAAAGTGGGATGAGAACAAGTGAGAGCCACACAATAAGGCAAGAGTGACGAGAGACAGAAGATGACTTTTTAAGCATAAGGGCACCCCATAAAAGTTTGAAATTTAATCCTCATTAGAACAGTTTTGTTTGTTGGTCAATTTAAGGATGTTGATAGCGGGTATCTTGAGAATCACGAGAGAACAGGGAGCACAAAGATTTTTAAGAAGAAAAGGGAGGAGAGAAGGGCAGGCTAATGAGCGAAGTAGTGTTAGAATTGAAATTCATAAACAAGGAGTGGTTGTTCACGAACCACGTCGTATTTAAGAAGAAGATTTTCTCCAACGGTGAGTCGTGGCTCTATTCCCCTATGAATACTCGTATGAATTTTAAACTCTAGAAGCTGTTTCCCACGAGGAGTTTCTTTTTTTTGTGAGACGCTAAGGGCACCATCGGATTTCTGAGCTACCTGCACTGTAGTATAACGTTGATAAGTCTTAAATCGCTTCAGCACGTCCTGGAAGAGATCGTTAAGGGGAGAGGTGCGCAAAAAATCAGTAATTGTTTTTGAGCACTTAATTAACAACAATTTTTGTGCCACAGACCTCGTAGTTCCGTCGTCAAAGTTATCAAGATCGATGGAGCCATGAATATATTGGAGGTAATAAATGCCTTTGTATGAGTTGAATAAATCTAACTGATTTTCAGAACTCTGAATAAGATCATCTGCCGAATCTAGCTCCAACTCTTCATCAAGGGAGCTCGAAGGTTTCACTCTCACCTTTGTGCGCATGCGGCGCGATTGTTTTGATTTCATCACAGGTTCTCTTACAGAAAACCTGTTTTGGTTACTCGGTGTGGACTCAAGAAAAAGTCTCGGCCCTGTCTCTTCAGCAATCGAGGAAGAAGAGATAACAACAATCGAAACAAGAATGATTAAGAAATAATTAAAGAGTGTAAGGGGTGAAGGAGGCGTAGATGAAACTAATTTCAGGAGAAAAAAATCCGGTCTTATTTGTAAAACCTTTCTTTCCAAGGAGCCCTCTGTCTCTCCAACGTTTTCTCACTAAGGAGATTAATGCTTCGTTCAAAAATTATCGCACGAGAAATATATGATCCGCAAAGCAAAAGTCTTTCTTTCCTATTTTGATGTAGTGTATCGGCAGCAAGGACCGAATTATTTCCCTCGTTTCTAGCTCAGGTTTGAGGGGGTGCTTTTTGAGCTTGAGGAGCGTTTGTAGACATAGCGCATATATAAAAGAGCAACGTAATCGTATAGCCCATGTGTGATTATCGGCGCCCACAAGCTACCGGTAGCGATACACATGTATCCAAAGTAGAGACCAAATACGAAGTATATGGTGGCGATAAGATAGTAGCTGTGAAGTTTTGGACCAAAATGTAGTATGGCAAAGAGAAAAGCAGCAACCCAAATTCCAAACTCCGTTTGAATAAGCCCTCGAAAGAAAAGTTCTTCACCAATGCCAGCAGCCATTGCGGTACAGAACGCACTAATGAAATCAAGTTCATCTGCAAGAGGTTTCACCACCTTGTCCTTGAAATCGAAGCAGGGGCGTAGAAATCGCACCCGAGCTGCAAGTGGCCCAAAGAGAAGGTAATTGAAAATAAGTAAAGGCAGCGTATAGAGGAGTCCCCATTGAATATCACTCCAACTAGGAAATAGACTATAGGAGACATCTTGAGTTGCTGCCCATATGCAAAAAGCAAGGGTAAGCATCCCCTCAAAAAGCGAGCTCAGAGTAAGGATTTTTGCTTTATTGAGATTCATTCGTAGGTTGTGTTGTTGTCAACGTGCACCGGTTATTCTGATTTTGCTCACTCTGATTTGATGAATGCTCCACTTCAAATGCTTGTTCAATAAGTGCCGCAGCACTGTTCTCAAGTGCTACCACCCACCGTCCATCACGGGTAGGGGTAACTGTCTGCTCCCCTGAACACCGAACGCTTCGTAGCAACTCCTTGTCAGGTTCCTGTATTTGAAACAGAACAGTCATGCCAATCTTGTTATCTTTAGCGGTTATTGATTCAACGACACTCTTAATAAACCAAACTTTTGAAGCGATACTGGAATTCCTCTGATCTAAATTGTTTACTGTGACTACCTCCGCATTCATTGCTGTCAGGCCTAAACGAAAGCCTCTCTGCACTAGGCGACGCAAACGATCCTCAGAAAATGGAGGCACTCCGAATCCATACGACTTAGCAAGAGTTTCACCAAGCTCAGATGGAGGCGCAACGTTGAAAAATGGTGGGGAGATAATAAGTAAGGGACGCTCCTCTCCTTCAAGATACGAGGATCTTCCATTTAGTGTGCGTAATTTTTTGGGCAGATCAGTGAGGGAGCTTTCTAGAGCATTCCTCACTGCGGTATGAAGGAGGAGTGAGAGGGCTGGAGCATGTCCAAAGCTTCGATATCTTCGGATCTCATTTTCTACTGGAAGGCTCTTTTCTACTAACAACGCTGACCCGTTCTTTTTAAGATAATTGATCTGCAATTTCACCGAGGCTTTTAAGATTCGAAAAAAAAACAGATCAAAAGCGTTGATATGAATAGTGTTTGCTAGTGGTTCAATAATCACTTCGGGGTTTAAAATTTCCACAGCTTGGGAGGCCGATCTTTTGTCTGAGGAATAAACCGCATATCCAAGTTGCTGGAAGATATCGAGTGTCTCCTCTTCAAGAAGTGTTCCAACGGAGTGTTGTAAGAAGAGGTTTGTTATGGGAAATATCCCAAACAGGTATTGATGTCCGAGGGTTTGATTCTCCCTATCTAAAGTGGGGGTTATAATGAGAGCTCTTTGATGATCTTTATGAATAACGTTTCTTGAAGGAAACGTTACAGAGCGTGAGAAACGCCCTGACGCACTTGAGGTGGTTGTAGCTTCTGAGAAATACTCAGGAAGCCCTACTGAAAAGCAGCCTAGGAAACTACCAAGAGAGGAAGCAAGACAAAGTGCAAGAAGTATTCGTCTCATGAAAAGGGCTTCTCTGGAAAAATTAGTAAGTTAATGAACAAATTATATATATCACCACACCTTGGATGACTTTATTACCTGAAATAATTGCTTCTCACACGCAAGCTGTTCTGAAGAGTGAAAAAGACTCTTCGTGGGTGGAGGCCCTTCGAGAGGGGAACTTTACTCGAGCACTCACGGAGCTTGAGCGTGAGGGTCTTCCAAACGCACGAGAAAGATTGTGGTGGATTCGCTCCCAACTTGAGCTAAAGAAAGTTCCGCTCGGAGTGCTTACCTCGCCACTTGAAGAAACTTTTTCAGAGATGAAAGAGGATCAAGCTCTTGAAGAACTTTTAGTAGTCACACTGCTTTCGATTGCAACGGATGGTTTTTTAAGAGATCAGAGACGACTTGCACTGATTATGCTCACACGCGCGTTTCAGTTGGTCCACACCTCGATACATTTTAAGAGTGCTGAGAAGGAAACAATCAGAACTGAACTCAAAACTCATCTTTCAAAGGAGCTTCATGAATTAAAGGCACAAACGGAAACGGTGCCAAAAAAGAAGCTCCAAGTGCAAAAGGATTATATTCATCTCCTTGAAATGCAATTGGCAGAGATTGAGGCGATTAAAATCGTTGCTTCTTCTAAGCCCGAAGCAGCACTTCCGCAAACTCCACGAAAAGAAAAAATTTCCAAACAGTTTACCTCCAAATCAATCATCGAACATGGGACGCGTGACGAAATCCCAGTTTCTGCTCATGCAGAAATCGCTGCATCAAAAAATAAAGCAAACGCAATGATTGTTGTCGGCTTAGTACTCTCATGTGCAGCATTATTGTTCTTCTTTTGGTCAAGAAGTAGGGAGGGTCTTCGTGATCGACTGGCAATGGCAACAAAAGCTCCAAACTCCGGAGAGCTCTTAGCGCCAGAGATCCATGGCTTCGATTTCAAGTCTGTAGGACTAATAACTTCTCCAGCCACATCGTTTGAAAATATTCAGAGCTCTTTAGATAAACTTAGCAAAAACGAAAAATCAGAATTGCCTCCTCCTTCCTCTCCTCCGGAAGTTGAAGTGGAGAAGGAATCCTCAACAGATGCGGCAACAAGCACGTCAAAAGGTGAGCACAGAGATGCTCCCAAGCAGGAGGTAGCGGTGTTGCCGGAAGAAGATAAAAAAGCCCCGCTTCTTGATCCCGCAAAACTTTCAGAGACAAAAGTGGAGGCGCTCGGTGAAACCTTCCCTTCAGGAAGTGGTGTCGGGGGGCGTGTGGTGCGGGGACCAGACGGCAGACTCTACGGTCCACCACCTCATCGCTCCGGAGGAGCTCGTGAACTTGATGGTCAGGAGTTGCGTGGTTATGAAGTAAATCGGTTCGAGCCACCAAAACCTTATCGCACCATTACAGAAACACAAGTTCTTGAAGCTCCTTCGCTTGTCGCTCCCTCCCTGTCTCAACTTGAAGCAAATGCAAAAGTGCAGGCAGTGGCCCAAATTGGACGATGGTTAGAGATTCGCTCTACTGGAGGAAGAGTTGGATATATTTATGCACAAGATGCAATTGCAGAATCTAACTAACCGCCTTCTTTACCCGTTCAAAGTACTGGGGCTGTAACTTTCGTAAAGCATAGTTTACTAGTCCACTGAGTGCATACCCGTTGAAGATCACCGCAAGTGCAATCCGGCTATGATACCAAACAAGCGCAATGACAATGGAGACCCCAAGTAAGTAGAGATGGGTTTTGCCTCCGGAGAGTTTAACGTGTTTGAGACTAAAAAACGGCAGAGTGCTGACCATTAAAAAAGAGATGAGTAGGCAGTAGCCCGCAAAGATCGTAATGAACAAAACGTGGTTCAATGCTACCGGGTAGAGATAGACAAAAGAGGCGATAGCAGCGGCAGCCCCAGGAATTGGAAGGCCAACAAAATGCTTTCCTGAGTCGGTGCTTATATTAAATCGCGCAAGTCTCGTAGCGCCACACACGACAAGTGCAAAAGAGACAACAATTCCAAACTCGTCATAGACTCGAGCAAAAGCCCATGAGTAGACAAGCACCGCTGGAGCTACGCCAAACGCTACTAGATCGCTTAATGAATCAAACTCTCGTCCAAAGGCACTTGTAGCATGAAGTCTTCTGGCGACACGCCCATCGAGCCCATCAAGAACAAAGGCCAGCCCGATACACTTTACGGCATACTCATAGTTTCCCTTCAATGCGCTGAGGATCGCTAAGAAGCCACAAAATATGCCAATAGCGGTAATCCCCGTGGGGATTATAAAGACCTTTCCTTGTAGTCGTTCCCGAACAAGTCGGGGTCGAGATAAAGGAAGCGGTTTTTCCTCTGAAGTTCGGTCAAATTGATCCATATCTGAAACCATTGCAAATTAGGCGTATCTTACACAGTGCATATCTTATACAGTGCGCCTATGCAGTATATATTGGAAGAAGTTTTATTTAGAAGGAATACTTCTACTTGAGTTTTTACCCAAAAATCATTAGATTTTACAATCAGTTAATAAACCGATATATTATCTCAAATTAGAAACATTTCGTATATATCTTTTGTAGTTTAGGGAGCTATTTCTTTATGGCGCGTATCACAGTTGAAGATTGTCTCACAAAAGAAAGAAATCGCTTTGCGCTTGTTCAGCTCGCATCGCGTCGTGCAAAACAGCTCCTTGCTGGAAAGACTTCGGTCACAGAGGCAAAAGGAAACAAGTCGATCGTTTCAGCGCTTCGAGAGATTGCGGAAGGGAAGGTCCGATTTCGAAGACAGTATGGCAATTCGCGGCACCTTCCGAACTCTAATACACACTAGACGCTTGCCGTGTGAAACTTCAAGATCTGATCACGGCGATCCAAGAATATCACCCCAATCCTGATATTGAGGTTTTGCGTCGGGCGTATGCCTTTGTGCGTCAACAACATCAGGGACAAACTCGTGCCTCGGGGGAGCCCTACATTACGCATGTCACAGAAGTTGCGTACCTTACCACAAAGTTACGTCTTGATATCGCCTCCGTCGTTACCGCACTCCTCCATGATACCGTCGAAGATACTCCAGTAACGTTAGATCAAATTGATGAACAGTTTGGTGATGATGTTCGCCAACTTGTTGATGGGGTAACAAAACTCAGTAAGATTAAATTTAGTTCCCGCGCTGAAGAGCAGGCTGAAAACTTTCGAAAGATGCTCCTGGCGATGGCAAAAGACATCCGCGTCTTATTGATTAAGCTATGTGATCGACTGCATAACATGCGAACCCTTGAGTATCTTTCAGAATCACGTCGGACACGCATTGCCCAAGAAACAATTGAGATTTACGCCCCTCTTGCTCACCGACTCGGTATTTACTGGATGAAATCAGAGCTTGAAGATCTCTGCTTTCGCTTTTTAAAGCCGGATATCTTTAATCATATTCAACAACAGGTGAGTGCGAAAACAAAGGAACGAGAAGGTTACATTGAAGAGGTATTAGGATTTATCAAAAGGGAACTTGAGCAAAACAAGATTCCCGGCCAGGTGCTTGGTCGACCAAAACACTATTACTCTATCTATCAAAAAATGGAGAAACAAAATCTCCACTTTGATGAAATTTACGATCTTATTGCCTTTCGGATTATCGTTCCTTCATTAATTGATTGTTACTCAGCCCTTGGGGTCATCCATGCGGCGTGGAAGCCAATTCCGGGAAGGTTTAAAGATTATATCGCGATGCCTAAACCAAATGGGTATCAATCGCTTCATACCACGGTGATTGGTCCGCGTGGTACGAGAATTGAAATTCAGATTCGAACCGCTGATATGCATGAGATTGCAGAAAAAGGTATCGCCGCGCACTGGGTGTATAAAGAAGAAGGTGGAAGGGCGCGGTTGCCTTCAAAAGAAGGAGTTGAGTTTGGATGGCTTAAAGATCTTGTTGAGTCTGAAAAGATGCTTCGCGATCCATTAGAATTCATGTCGATTGTGAAAGAAGATCTCTTTCCAAATGATGTGTTTGTTTTCTCACCCAAGGGTGATGTTTTTGCGCTGACCGCCGGTGCAACCCCAATTGATTTTGCCTATGCCGTTCACTCCCACATTGGACACCACTGCACGGGAGCGAGAGTCAATGGTCAACAGGTATCTCTTGCTTATAAGCTCCAAAACGGTGACACGGTAGAGATCGTCACTTCAGAAAATCAATCACCATCAAAAGATTGGCTTTCTCTCGTCGCTACTTCTAAGGCAAAGCAACGGGTAAGAAACTGGCTAAAACAGGAAGAGAGAAACCGCTCAATCTCTGTTGGAAAAGAGTTGCTCACAAAGGATCTTCGAAAGGTAAAGCTTAACTTTGCAAAGTTGCTCAAACAAGGGGATCTCGAGAAGGTTGCTTCACGACTTGATTGTAAGGATGTTGATTCGCTCCTTGCCGAGATCGGTTATGGGAAGGTGAGCACGAAGCAGGTTGCAACCCAACTCCTCCCGGAAGATCCCAATATTGATGCGAAGCTTGCTCGGGATGATACGCCGTTACAAAAGATCTTTCAGAAAGCAGCAAGGGCGCTTCGAGATCGCTCCGGTGTGCGTGTCAACGGATTAGATGACATGGTGTTTCGTTTTGCGCGGTGTTGTGAACCTCTTCCTGGTGATCGGCTTGTTGGATATATCAGTCGTGGACGGGGAGTCATCATTCATACTCTTGGTTGTCCCCAAACTCTGAGTATCGACCCGCAACGTCTTGTGCCCGTCACCTGGGATGATAACGTAAAGGCTCCGCGCTCTGTAAAATTAACGGTGCATTCTTATGATCGGATGGGAATTCTTGCCCGGGTGAGTCAGTCTATTGCCAGTAGTGGAGCAAATATCATTACGGCTCAGATCTCTGCTACTCCGGAAGGCAGAACGATCGGTGTTTTTGAAATCAACGTCACCAGTGCGGCACATTTAGAAACGATCACTCGTGCTTTAGAGAAAGTGGAAGGGGTGATTCGTGTTGAGAGACGGCGTGAACCGATGAGTCACGATCAACTCGATTAGACCAAGTAATATCGGCTAAAAACGCGATAGGCGCACTTGCTCCTCAGCATTCGAATGAATATTCATCCTGCGAATAAATTTGGAAGATCGCTATCTTCGACATTTTTCCGGTGCTAGGATTGTGTCTAGGTGGTGGGTTGATTTTTTCTAGTCTAGACTTTTTTCGAAGCTTCTTTTCAAGGTTCCCAATAAAAGGTTCGCAAAAGAAAAGTGTTGGAGGCATAACCAGCAGCGTATCTTTGGAGGGAAGCATCATGTTAGCAACAGTAATCGTAAATATCTTCGTCTGTGCAATTAGTGTGGGTTTATTTGCCATCGCAATCTATAGTTGGCTGAACTGGAAAAACAATAAAGATTGCGACCGCGTTTACCGTGGGGAATGCGATACCCGAAGGGCACTTCGCTACGCAATACACCAAGTCGAACAGGGGGCACATTAAGAGTCTCGGGCGAAAGTGTGGTGTGGTCAGTGGGTTTGTTGCAGAATTCATCCTCTCTCGAACAGCCACAGGGCTGGTCTGCAACGAAACAGGAAGCTACTAAGCATTTTCGCCTTTTAGGTGGTGGTAGTTAGTAGCTTCTAAAGTTGTTTCTTTTCGGGTCTGTGGTTCAATTCTTCTTCTCTATTAAATTAAATTAAGTTAATTTTGTACTTCGGGGACCAGTGCGTTGGAGAGGAGAGGTCGTGAAAAACTTCCCTCACGGCGATTGGCTTTGCCAATCTGCCTCCGGCGCGGTAACGGTTTTTCACGACCTCTCCTCTCCCACGCACTGGTGTTGCGGGTTTATTGGTGATGGATCGACGAACTGCCTCCGGTAGGCATGTGTTGGTGGTGCCGTTACTTTTAATTATCTTTTCTGAAATAAAGAGTTCCAGAAGAAAAGAAGAGAGACCTGGCGTGATTAAAATATCTTTCGCCATTCGTTTTCACGAAAACCAACAAGGCCAACAGCATCTCCAATCACGAATGGACGTTTAATGAGTTTTCCATGTTTTGTTAAAAGTGAAAAAGCTTCTGCTTTGGATAAGGTAGGAAATTTATCTTTAATTTTTAACTCTCTATATAATTCCCCAGAAGTATTAAACAGTGCTTTTAAGTTTCCATCTTGAAACTTTAACATTCGCTCAAGCTCGACCGTGCTCGGTCTCTGAGTAATAATATCTAATTCCTTAAACTCCATCCCATTTTTTTCCAAATACTTGATCGCATTTCGACACGTACTACACTTTTGATAGCTATATATTTTTAACATATCTTGTTACCTTCAATGAAGATCGCCAAAACATTTTTACAGTTTAAGATACACTTTTTTAATCTACTAAGTAATTTATTGAGATAGTGACTTATTCCTATTCAGCCTGGGGGTGCATTTTTGCGACTCCCCAGGCGACTATCAACCTTTTTTCATCGAACATAATTACGGTTTTACGGAGTCAGAATCACCCATCCTTCTTCGGTGTTAACGGATGCTATGCCGAGGGTAGCGGCATTTCTTTCCATCCATGGCAGCGCTATTTTTGTAAAGTACTCGCGGCGAAACCGAGCACTTGCTGGCGCAGTCCCTGCTTGGTTCCCGAGACTGAACCGAAGTCGAAAGCAGCGCCCGATCGTTCGTGAGTATTGTAAGCAGCTCATCAACATCGCCTTTCCGTAGCCTCTCGTCTGCCAATCTTCGTTCAAGGATAGGGTAAAAACATGGAAGCCACCGTCTTTGACCTGGAAAACAATTCCTCCAATGACCCTGTTTTCACCAGAGAAAATCAGAGCGTTACGCCCCGACTTTACGAGTGTGCCAAGTTTCTCTTCAGTTGAGAGTGAACTCAGCTGTGCAAGTAATATTCCGATGGTGCTCTCTGGGTCGGGATTTTCGATCAGATCGACAACAAAATCCCGAAGACCAGGCATGCAGTCTAGCGATAAGAGCGTTCCTTTCCATATTTCTGTAAACACTTTTGGTAGATTTATTTGGGGAAGGTCTTTAATTTCATGCACGATGCAACTCCTTTTACAACGGGCTGTCTTGGGAAAATCAACCGATGAGTTTCCTCGTAAGAGATCCTCGAAAAAGGGGACTTCTTACGAGGAAACATCATTGATTGTTGTTCAGGAACAAGTTGTAAAGGAATCGTCCTCGAAAAACCTTAACGTGATCACTATCTCACGAGAATGAATACATTTTCCAGTAGTTCACTCTAGCAAAACAATACCGTCATTTAAATTCTATTTGTTTAGTCAAAGAACAATTGCAACAATATTGGCTTTTATCAATATCTCACAAATTCATCAATTGTTCCATTGCAAGCAAATGTTATGAATTGTATGAGCCCTAATAAGTTTTAGAAATATAGTGAGAGGTGAGGGATGCAATATTTGTTAATTGCTTATGATGGGAAAGACGAAGAGGCGCTGAGTCGGAGGATGGCGGCGCGGCCTGCTCATATAGCGCTTGGAGATAAGCTTCGCGATCAGGGCACATTGCTTTTTGGAACTGCGATTCTTGATCAGGAAGGAAAGATGATCGGTTCGATGTTTGTTGGGGAGTTTGCTGATCGGAGCGAGGTCGATGAGTGGTTAAAAATTGAGCCTTATATTACCGGGAAGGTGTGGGAGCAGGTTGAGATTCAACCTTGTCGGGTAGGACCGAGTTTTGAGAAGAAAAAGTAGGGTTGTTTTACTCGAAGAGAGAGGTTCTGATCTTTGAAGCGATCGTTGTAAATGAATTGACTAGCTGAACTCCATCTCCAGCAATAAAATATGTTCCAACGGCTTGGGCACTCTGCTGAGCACCGGTTTGGGCGTTGCAGGGAAAATCATAATAGTATGTGCTTGGAGATGGGGTGGGTGTCGGAAGAGGCATTGGTGCCATGAGCTGCGGCTGATCGTTTGCCACTCGCTCCATGAGAAATTTCTTAATATCTCCTCCCCAAGCAGGTGCGCCAGCGGTGCCAACATCAAAAAACTGAAAAGGAGAAGAGGTATCTAAATCATTGTTCCCGTACCCTACTGTATAAACGGTGATTCCATTTGAACGAGCAAAATCGGCAGTGTGTATCGTATCAATGTAGCGACGGTGGTTGATTGGCAACCCCGGACAGTCGGTGTTTACTACAGGATTTCGAAATACATTTGCGTTATAACCATTTGGAACCCCGTCGGTTAGAAGCACGATACTTTCATCAACGTTTGTTCGATTTGATGCGTTAAGAAGTTGGTTAATGCCCCGAGTAAGACCAGCGGCGATGTGGGTGGCATCTGCATTTGCTGGAACTATTGTATCGATCGGATTTGGATTTAGGGTGCGAAATTGACTTACCGGAATGAGTGCACGATGAAGAGCTGAAAATTGTTGCCAATTTGATTGTCCCGCTGTGGAGTTTATTCCATACGTAATAATGGCAATCTCATCTGTTGGCCAAAGCTGATCGATGAACTTTTTTGCAGCATATTTTGCAGCATCAATTCGCTTTACGCACGGTATGGGCTGGCCCAAAGAATCAAGAATGGGCTGACTTTGGGTATCATACACAAAACAACCAGAAACTGGGGATACATCAGAGAGTGCCATTGATTCAGATCGATCAAGGACGAGTGATATATGAAAGTTTATATTCTCAGCAGAGGCTTTTAGTGGCAGATCAGATCCATCTTGAAAACCAGGTAGCAATTTTAGAATGCTAGTTTCGTGATAGATATTTCCTTCTATTGTTACAACCTGTGGATTTGTGGTGATGGTGATTTTAATTATATTGCTGTCATTTACCTCTTGGATAACACTTGCTGGAAATCCTTGGAGCTCAAGATTTGCTACCATTAAGCTTCGAATGCGCGGTTCGCATTGAGCGGGAGTGTCGCCAATAAGGAGGCATCTACCGCCATAAATGGCCCCGGCATCGGTTGCCCCTTGAAGAGCAATCTGAGTTCGATACAGTGATGAAGCATCAATAGCGAGCCCAGCAAGGGCGAGAAAAGCAATCGCGCCAATGGCAATAATCAGGAGCACCGCCCCTTGTTCGTTCTCTCGGTATCGCCAATGAGGTGTTAGGCGTTTAATACACCGTTGGAACATAGATCTCTCCACCTCTGACATAATCTGTAATATTTGGAATACCCGGGACCACCGGATTATACGTAGCGGTCACCTCTGCGATCGCAATCAGCTGTTGGTTTTGAACGAGAGGCACAAGCGAGGCGGAACTTCCCCCACTAAAGGCACCCTGTCCGTTGTCGATACGACTTACGACAGCTTGCTGACCAACGGCAGAGGAAAGGAGCACCTCTTTATTTTGAGTTCCATCCCAGCTCCATACCGTAAGGAGCATTCTAAGATTTTTTAATACGCCTGAGGTGGGAATTTCCGTTTCATTGATTGTCTGTTGAAGACAGGATTGGAGATTTGGAAGTTTGTGTGGAGTGGTGCAGTTTCGATACGCGTTACTTGCGATCTCATTACTGATGACGGTAACCACTTGGTAGTGCTTTACCATGCGGGAAAGCTCAATACCTCCAAGAAGGAGCATCAGGACAAAAGGGAGCACTAACGAAAATTCAAGAATGCTGTGACCTTGTTCTCTGTAAGAAAGGTATTTACACGAATATTTATACCCCCGCCACGCCATCAACTTTCCCCTTATTTAAAATGTGGCTCACTCTTTGTTAGCGAAGATGCTGCTAATGGAATCTGTATCCCACCAAGGATCAATGTTACCGGATGAGTGACCGAAAGGTAAACCCATGAATTATTGCCCCCGGCTGAATGAATTCCCGCAGTGCAAGAAGCGCTTGTTGGTTGTGCTGGACAGATATTAAACTGAGACTGAGCGATGTTTAAGCGACTCTTTTGTTCAATATAGGCACGGATCGCCTCTTCACGAGAGCTACAAAGCTGATTGTGATTCACCCCGCAGTGTGTGCCGGTTTGACCAAGAGAAGCATAACGCGCCCCCTGATCCGTTGCCCACTGCAAGCTTACTGCGACATAGCTTACACGCAGAAGATCAATGCCACTAATAAGAATAAGAAAGAATACAGGCAGCACGAGTGACGCCTCAATTAAGGTCGTGCCTTTAGCGCAAACGAGTTTACTTAAGCGCATTTCCCCAACCCCCTGAAGATTAACGCTGTGAATATTTAAAACAAAACTAACATCCTTATTCTACGAGGTATTTCAAGGAAGCTAAATCGGCTAAATGCTCATTTTTAAATAAGAGAAAACCCTAGGGTGGGGTTACTTCAAGTATCGTCCTTCTGTCGTTGCGAGCGAAGCGAAGCAATCTCGTAACTGCTAAAGGGATTCGATTTTGCTTCGCTTCGCTCGCAACG
>CAZDIO010000095.1:0-16788 GCA_964505555.1 uncultured Bdellovibrionales bacterium | reverse complement strand
GTGTTTTTGTTTACTCAAAATCGCCACTGAATCAAATTCGGCATATCCTTGTCGACCAGGCATCACACACTTCGGTGAATCTACTTCGTGTCCTTCTTGCTGAGTATTTTCATCTAGTACCAAGTTCGATTCGGCTTTCTCGAGTTCATCGAGATGTCGCACTTTCTCGTATCAATGAAGATACCGCCGCATTGGTCATAGGGGACAAAGCATTTTCTTTGCGAGGGACGTTTCCCTATCAATATGATCTTTCACAGCTGTGGTTTGAATTTACAAAACGACCATTTGTATTTGCACTGTGGTCTTTTCTCTCTGGAAAGCTCAACGATACACAGATTGCACAATTAAATGATTGTCTGGCGTTTGGAGTCGAGCAGCGAGAGATTTATGCAAGATCGTGGGCAGAGGAAAATAATTATGATCGACAAGCTGCTGTCACCTATGTCGTAAAAACAATCTCTCATCATGTAACAAAATTCGCTCGTGAGGGAGCCAAGAAATTTCTTGACCTTGGTGCGTCTCAAACGTTGTTCCCACCGACAACCCTACAAATAGTATCCCCCCGTGTATTTCGGGGAGCACCTCAATCGGTGGCGTTAGATATCGATCAAATTCTTACCGCGGGGAGTCTTGGACAACGTCTCTCGAGCACAGAAGCGTTACGACTTGCACAACAAGCAACCCTTGCCGATCTCTCCCTTGCTGCCGATCTTCGTAGAAAAGCACTTCATCCTCAGCAGAAAGTTTCTTATATTGTTGATCGTAATATCAACTACACAAATGTTTGTAATGTGTACTGTAGATTTTGTGCGTTCTATCGTGCCCCAGGAAAGAACGGCGGATATATTCTTTCTCGTGAAGAGATAGGAAAAAAGATCGAAGAAACAGTAGAAGCGGGAGGGATTCAAATCCTCCTCCAAGGAGGGTTGAATCCGGAACTTGGGATTACGTACTATGAAGATCTTTTTCGTTGGATAAAAGAAAACTATCCGGTAAACCTCCATGCGCTCTCCAGTGATGAGATCTGGCATATTAGCCGCGTTTCAAACCTCTCCGTTGAAGAGGTGATTTCAAGACTCATTGCAGCCGGATTAGGATCTCTCCCTGGTGGGGGCGCAGAGATATTAGTTGATCGGGTGCGCAGGCGGATTGCACGATTGAAAACTACCTCTGAGGAGTGGCTTGAGGCGCATCGCGTTGCCCATCGATTAGGGATAACCTCTACCTGCACGATGATGTTTGGGGTCAATGAATCGTGGAACGATCGAATATCGCATCTTCAAAAACTTCGAACCCTTCAGGATGAAACAGGAGGTTTTACAGCGTTTATTGTTTGGCCATTTCAGGAAGAAAATACGAAACTAAAACGGTCTGACACCTCTTCCCCGGAGTATCTACGCCTGCAAGCAATATCTCGGTTGTATCTTGATAATATTCGAAATATCCAAAGTTCCTGGGTAACGCAGGGGCCATCGATAGGGCAGATAGCACTTTCTTTTGGAGCCAATGATTTTGGCTCAGTGATGTTTGAAGAAAACGTTGTCTCTGCTGCGGGGACCACCTATCGTTTAAATAGTGAAGTTATTGAGCAGCATATTCTCGATGCTGGCTTTCTCCCTTTTAGAAGAGATGTGCACTATCGGCAGCTTTCTTCTCCGCAGGTGCCGTGAGCCAAAGTGTAAACGATCTGTGCATGCCTTTGAAGCTTCGCCCGGTGGTGCAGCACTACGATTGGGGGAAGGGAATTAATTCTTATGTGGGGAGATTTGCAAAGGAAGTTCTTCAGGAGATAAAGCCACCTTTTGCTGAGCTCTGGTTAGGAGCCCATCCGAAAGCTCCTTCTATGCTTGAGATTAATGGCGCAGAAATTTCACTCGATAAACTTATCTCCCAGCACCCACTCTTGATTCTAGGAGAGAAAACGTATTCAACATTTGGTCCACAGTTGCCGTTTCTTTTTAAAATTCTCTCCATTGATACTGCACTTTCAATTCAAGCTCACCCTGATAAAGCTTTTGCCTCGGTATTACATAAACGAGATCCAGCAAATTATCCCGATACGAATCATAAACCTGAAGTAGCTATTGCGCTTACGGAAGTTCCTATGTTGCACGGCTTTCGGGAGGTAGGCACAATAATCCGTTTTGTACAAAATGTGCCCGAACTTGGCGCGCTCTTGGGTAATGATCTGATTTCTTCAAACCCCACACTGAAAAGTATTTATGAAACACTTCTTCGTGCGCCAAAAGAGTTAGTAAAGGAACAGAGTAAGATGTTGGGTTTGCGAATTCAGAAAAAAGGTCCCTCTTCTTTAGAAGAAGAGTGGATATTAAAACTGAGTTCACGTTTTCCAGAAGGAGATATCGGTTTGTTTTCCTTCTACATTTTAAATCTCTTTACCCTTGCCCCCGGGGAGGCGCTCTATACACCACCGAATGTGGCGCATGCTTACCTTGGAGGGGAGCTCATTGAGTGTATGGCAAATTCAGACAATGTCGTTCGAGCGGGTCTTACGAGCAAATTTAAAGATGAAGAAGCGCTTCTTCAGATGTTAATCTTTGAAAGCTCCGAGGCGCAACCACTACAGACAAAAGAGGAAGAGCTTGGGTTGAAGTGCTTCTTGGCGCCGACAAAAGAATTTCAACTAGAAACTATCGCTCTTTTTCAGCAAGCAGTTCATTTCTCAACAGCAAACAGTGTGCAGCTCCTTTTTTGTTTGGAAGGAGAAGCGCTTTTGTCTTCTCTGAGGGGGAAATTTTTATTCCAACCTGGAGTTGCCGCACTGCTTCCTGCGGCGATGAGTGATTATTCTTTAGAGTCTCAAGGAGGTGTTTTGTGTCGCGTAAGCGTGCCTACGTAATTTCAACCTGTGGGGGGAGGGTTGCGGTGGTAAGCCAGAAGTTACAAATTGTTTGGACCGCCTCAAAAAATCGTTCTAGATCAAGAGGCTTTGTGACGTAGCAATTTGCATGAAGCTGGTAGGCTCTTGAGATATCTTGCTTTGCTTCTGAAGTAGAAAATATTGTAACCGGAATCTGTTTTAAGTGCTTGTCTACCTTGATCTCGGCAAGTACCTCATGCCCATCCATTTTTGGTAAGTTAAGGTCGAGAATAATAAAATCAACAGCGGAGGAATTTGTAAAACTTCCCGTTCGACGTAAGTAGTGAAGAGCGCTCTCTCCATCGCTGACGACGTTTAATCTAAAAGGTATCGTCAAGCTCTCTTTCAACGCTTCACGAACAAGTTTCACATCAGCAATGTTGTCTTCAACAAGAAGGATCTCAACGGTAGTAGTTTGCTCAGACATCTGACTCCATAAAAGCAAGCGATCACCAAAAGGATAATATGTTTTACGTGTTTTGACTACACTGTTTTCGCAAATTCTATCCCCCTCTGTGCCTCTGCGTCTCTGTAGTTAATAAAAAAGGCTAATCGCACTATCAGGAACCATCAACACGTCAAGAAGGAGATTCGTAACTAGCAAACTTCAAGCGAAGGACTCTATTTGTGAGGCTTTATTTTATTAACCACAGAGAGGCAGAGGCACAGAGGAGGAAGGGGAGTAATTAGTCGACTTGTTCTAGGAGGGCTTCGGGATTTCGGATAAAGTCTAGTTGTTCTTGAAGGTCTGAGAGTTGTTCTCTCCAGTAGCGGTCAGTTCCGAAATTGACAAATGTTCGCTGAAAAGCCGGATCTTGAAAGCGCATCGCGATCCAGGCTGAAAAGTGGATATAACGAAGCGCCCGTAACGGCTCAATAAGCCTTAATTCCTGCCGATGAAAAGGTCTCATCTGTTCATATGCAGAAAGGAGCACCTCTCTTTGCCTTCGCGCTTCGGGCCCCCGTCCTGGAACAAGGAGCCAAACATCTTGTACTGTAGGACCTCTGACCATGTCATCAAAATCTACTAAGAAAAAACCTTCACGACCAGAAAGGAGGTTTCCCAAATGACAATCGCCATGAATCGTTTGAATATTGATATTTTCAAACAACGGCCTTATTGCCTCACAAAGCTCTTTTACTGTGCGAACATATTCAGGCTCAATCTCTGGAGGAATGCTTTTAGAATTCACAAGAAAGGCTAAATTATTTTCTCCGTAAGTATCGACATTAAGTGCTATTCGATGTGCAGAAGGAAGTGTTTGACCAACCCCGTGCACTCTCGCAAGAAGCCTTCCAACCCGTTCAAGCTCTTCATCACTAAACTCATCGGGCTGACGACCCCCAATTTTAGGAAATACTGCATACCAAATATCTATCCCGGGCACCTGATGAAGGGAGGTTCCTCCAGAGGTCACCAGAGGTGGAACCGCAGGGATCTCATGTTCTGCCAAAGAAAGAAGAAAGGTGTGCTCATCTAAGATCTGCTCCTTTGACCACCGACCCGGTCGATAGAACTTGATGATTCGAAACCGTTCACTTGGGGAGATCTTTTTTTCAGGACTCTCCTCGACCTCAACTTCAACCTCATACACACGATTTTCCATGCTATTAAGAGCAAGACACCGCCCGGTGCATTGAAAACCCAAAGCCTCAACGGAGGAGAGAATTCTCTCCGGAGTAAGTTCAAAAAAGTATTGAGTCTCGGTAGAACCCCACGCAAATGACGTCATAGTTTCCTTTAAGAAAAAAGCTTTAAATAATCAGTTTCACAGAGCACTTTACTCGAGGTGTGCTCGTTTATCGTCGTAGTTACTTCTTGCCCGCATTCAGCGCATGGTCGAGTGAGCAGTTTTCGAGGATTCCTGCTTGCGACTCTTTTTTTATGTCTTTCTTGGGGGCACAGGGTGGGAATAGGGAGTTTCATTTTTCTATAAAATGCAAGTTCAGCTTTTTGTAGTTTATAATTTCGTCCCGTGGTTTTGCAGGCAAGAATCTCGCCAAGAATTTCATCCCCGACATCTTCGATTCGTTCAGGAATCACAAATTTTGAAGGTTGATAATCAGCAGGAACTTCATCGCGCCAACTGTAGCCAAGTTTGAGCGCCTCTTCTTTTGTAAGTGGAAAATATTCGTTAGCTACCGATTCGTTATATCCAAATCCACATAATTTTGGCGAAAAGAATTCTCCCCATTCTCCAGTGTCTTTCATGTGCGAGATGATCTTGTCTCGCAGAAGAAAATATTCCTTCTTCTCGTACTGTTTATTAAGGATACAATACTCTGCCTTTCTTAATCCGATACAGCCAAAAAGATGTTGGGAATTACTCATGCAGTAAATAGAGTAATACACATCACTCCCGCCATAAATATCATACGAGAAGAAAACTCTGTTTGCTCCATATCCAATAACCGCAGACTCATAGCATTCGGTTACGCCCACCCCAAAAAATGAGACATCGTAGTTACCAAAGCTTACCCCATCTCCTTTTTTGAGATCTGAGCAGTAAGAGCAGCGTTCTAGGTCTTCACAATCGAAGCAATAAGAACAGTCCTTTGAGTTTACAAGATAATCCCCAATGCAATTTTCTGTGTTTATCTCCTGCATCCACTTAACGGGATATCTCTTTCGAAAGGAAAGGAGCTTCTCCTGAATCTCTGCTCTTGAAAAAGAGGAGAACATGTGCGCTACATTTTTTTTATAGTCCTCGGCGGAAAGCGCTTCGTTGAAAAAGCAGTACTTCTGATTTCGTAAATTGACACAACCAAAACAATCCTGACACCCGATGAGATTTTCTCCAAAATGGCATTCATAGCAATTGTGAGAGTTTGAAAGATAACTACAAAACTTACAGTTGTTTAAGTTGAGACACTCATAACAGGCTTCGCAGTCGTATATTTTAAAACAGTCAACACAGTCATAGCACCGATTTACCCCTTTCCCATACAAACACCGTTCTGAAAAATCTGCGTTTACAACAAGAAAGCAGTCTTTTAAGTTTCCTGCTTGATTGCAATAGTCTGAGTTTTGCATCGTTTCATAAACAACTCCCTGAGAAGGTCTGGGTACAGAAAGATAGAGCAGGTAGAGATTATCAAGAAAGGTTTTTGAGAAATCAAACGAAACGCCGTATTTTTTAGGATCCCATCGATCACTCCACCACTCGGGGTTACTATAAACAGGAAAGGGGACAGCCTCATGAAACATTGAAAAAATATTTCGACCAGAAAGATCACATTTTCTTGAATAGAGAGAGAATTCATTTCGAAATGCGAGTCTCCGACGCATTCGCTCCTGTGGACAAAGGGTAGGAGGAGGAACATCGAGCTTTTCGTAGTGTGCAAGCTCCGAAGGAGATACCTCAAATGAAACGCCAGAAATCGTGCAAGTTTTGATCATAAAATCGAATAATAGCACAAAATAATGAAAACACATCACCGCAAGGAACCCTCAACCATTCCCCCTCTGTGTCTCTGTGGTTAATAAAACAAAGCTTCACAAATAGGATCCTTCGCTTGAAGTTGACCGCCTACGAATTACTTCTGGCGAGGTTGATAGCTCTTGATATTACGTTTCGCTATTTTTATTGAACCACAGAGACGTAGAGGCACAGAGAAGAAAGAGGGGAGGGGTATTAAATTAGGGCGTGTTGGAAACAGGGTTCGCAATAGATGTTTGCTCTTCCTTTCTCGTGTGCTGTTTGTATTGGTGTTTGACACTTGGTGCAGTTTTCTTGATGGAGAGTGCCAAGATCCAAAACTGAGGAATTTCCCTTAATGCGCTCTAGTGGAGCAACCTGCGGAAGGGGGAGGCCACTACGACGATAAAAAGCTAACTCCTCTTTGATGATTCGATATTTTTTTTGAGACCTCGTGCAAATAAGTTGCTTCTCTAAAATATCGTTACCAACATTCTGAATGTGGTCAGGGACGGTTTCTGCAGGAACGTCACTCTCCGGCTCATCTTGTTGCCAGGAAAAGCCTTCTGCTAATGCTACCGCCTTTGTAAGCGGAACAAAATCAATCGCTTCTGATCTGTTGTAAGCGTACGGGGTAAAAGCAATAGGAAAGAATCTTCCATACTCACCATTGTTTCGCATCTGCGCCTTAATTTGGGAGGAGAGCTGAAGATAATCATTTTTTGAGTACTGCTTATTGAGGATACAATAACTTTTCTTCTTTAATCCCATACATCCAAAACAGTGCGAAGAGCCGTAACCGGTGTACATACAGTATTCGAGATTATAAGCTCCAGGCCAACATTCCATACAAAATTTTAAATTATACGCCTCATCGCCGCATGAAATCGAGTTGTAAATCAGTTCAGAACCATTTCCATACATACAGTAAAAAAACGAGGTCTTTCCACCATCCACCCAAACGCAGTGCTCTAGATCTTCGGCGTTTGTTGTGAAGTAGCAATCCTGACAATTTTTTGTGTTGTTTAAAAAATTGCCGGTGCTATTTTCGTTATTCTTTCCAAAGAGATACTTGATCGGGAAATTCTGGGATAATGTTAAAAACTTTTGCTGTTCCTCACAAACAACCTTAAAACTCCCAAGATCAATCGCTTGAAGCTTCTTCAAGTATTCCTCTTTTGAGTATTTCTTGTTGTTAAAAAAGTATTCTTTATTTACCAGGTTTGCCGAGCCGTAGCAGTTACTACAACCTTGGCAGTTATGAAGAAAATACGAGTCACTACAGGTATGACAGTGAGTGGAAAATTTAAGGTTGTAGCAGTTGACGATATCTTTGCAGTTATAGCAGAGCTCAGAGCTAGTAGCCATCACACAGTCAACAACATTTTTACAATCATTAATCATCCGAGAAAACAAACAGTCCTCGTTTCTTGAAGCGGCAAATACCAGGTAGCAGTTTTTGGCGCTGGTAATGCCATTTGTATAATCGCTATTTTCCATAGTGGAACGAATGACTGCTAAGTTCGGACGAGGCACTCTTAGATAAAGTTCGTAGAACTGTTCAAAGAACGACCGATTAAAATCGTAAGGTTTTCCATAGGACAATCCATCCCATTGATCAGATTCCCAGACATCGACATCGTATACGCAAAGGTTTTTTTCGGGAGGGATGGCCGTAAAAATCGGCTTCTTACTCAAAGCGCAGGTGGTGTGAGAAAGGTGAATACGATTTCTAAACGAAAGTAATTGTTTTATTCGCAGTGCCGGAGCGTAAATTGGAAAGGGAAGTTCGTTTGCTCTACAATATTCATGTTCTGCATCAGAAACGAGAAAGGGATCTTTTGTAATTTGGCAGATCTGTCTTAACATCAAGAGTATTTAAAACTCGGAGCGTTTATTTTGAAACCGAACTTTTTAAAAGATCTCGGATCTCCATCAGCAATCGTTCTTCAGCGGGCGGTTGTACCGGAGCAGTTTGCTCCTGTTTTCGTCGAAGCGTATTTATTCCCTTTACAAGAAGAAATACCGAAAAAGCAACAATTAAAAAATTAATTATTGTTTGAATAAACATACCATAATTTAATAATACCGCGGGAGTTGCTCCCTGAGCTTCTTTAATGATGATGTGAAGGTTTGAAAAATCAAGACCAGCAACCAAAACTCCTAAAATAGGCATCATCAGATCGCCAACGAGTGAAGAAACTATTTTACCAAACGCTGCTCCAATAATAATTCCCACCGCCATATCCACAACATTTCCTTTAACAGCGAACTCTTTGAATTCTTTAATAATGCTCATTATGAAATTCCTTATTTGGTAGCGATTATTGGATTTCTTCGATCATAAGCCAAGGTTATTGGATTCTCAAGTCAGAGATAAAGACCTGCATACTGAGGAAATCTCCTGCAGATGAAACATTCTTGCGTAGGGAGGAGATTGCCCTATACTCTAAAATAAAGTGAAGGAGAGTCAGGTGAAAGGGCATCAGAAAATGTTTCATAAGCGTCGACCACCGGTAGGGGCCACCCCGGGGGCGATGGCGATTGCTCCGCAAGCTGTTCCTCCTCGGATTCATGTAATTAGTTACAATGAAAACTCAATTGAGGAGTGTGATGTTACCGATCTGACTACGCTCTCTCAGTATCGTAATTTAAAAAACGTCACCTGGGTCGATGTTCAGGGATTTGGGGATTCGGCAATACTTCAAAAAATCGCGGAGACCTTTAGTCTTCATTCGCTAGCGATGGCTGATGTCGTGAATGTCCCGAGTCGTCCGAAAGCAGAAGATTACGATGATCATCTTTTTATACTAACATTGATGGTAGAGATGCCTGAAGCCCCTGAAATGATTATCGAACCTATGGGTATTTTTATCGGTCAGGGATTTGTGGTGACCTTTCAGCAGTGGTACGAAGACAATCTGAATCCAGTTCGGAATCGTATCCGTGGTGGCAAAGGAAATATCCGTCGAAATGGAAGTGATTACCTTGCCTATGCAATTCTTGATTCTGTTATCGATGGGTATTATCCCGTTCTTGAGAGACTGGGAGATTACTTAGAAGGGTTAGAAAATGAAGTTATTGATAACCCCACAAGAGAGGTGTTGCGAAAGGTTTATAAAGCTCGACGAGAATTGCTTGCAGTGCGAAGAGCGATCTGGCCGCAGCGTGAAGCGATCGGTTTTTTAATGCGCGATGAAACTCCTCTTGTAAAAGACTCTGTGCAGGTATTTTTACGAGATTGTTACGATCATAGTGTTCAGCTTATTGATGTTATTGAAAACTTTCGTGAGCTTACTGCCGGGTTTACTGAAATATATCTTTCTGGATTGAGTCACAGATTAAATGAAGTAATGAAGGTCTTAACGATCATCTCTACGATCTTTATGCCTCTTTCTTTTATCGTGGGTATTTACGGAATGAATTTTGAGTACATGCCGGAGCTGAAATTTCGCTGGGCGTATCCTGCGGTTTGGATAGTTATCTTAACAACTGGTTTTGGCATGCTCACGTTTTTTCGGCGAAGGGGATGGATCGAGCTTTCTTGGTTGCGATTAAAAAAGAAAAAGCGCTCATCGAAAGCACACTAAGAGTTATTTCTTCTTCTTAGGGGGATTTGGTTGCGAGCTTGTTATGGCAAGGGAAGCAACAATTGAACCGGTAATACAGGTAGCGACAATAATTAACGAAAACATAATTGGAATTTCTATCCAATCAGTAATAACCATTTTCATTCCGATATAAATCAGAACAAGAGAAAGCCCAATTTTTAAAAAGTGAAGCTTTCCAAGGGCACTGGCGAGTAAAAAGTACAATGCCCGAAGACCTAATATGGCAAAGATATTTGATGTAAAAACAATAAAGGGGTCTAGAGTAATTGCAAATATTGCCGGAATGGAATCAATAGCAAAGATGAGATCGGTTGTTTCAACGGCGATAAGCACAAAGAAGAGCAGTGTGGCATAGAACTTTCCATCTATTTTTACAAAAAAACGTTCTGCATGATACTCGCCAATTGAAGGGACAAAACGCTTAAAGAGACGAAACACGATATTCTTTGCAGGATCAACCTTAGTCTCATCTTGGCTGAGCATTTTAAACCCAGTTACTACTAAGGCGACGCCAAATACATACATTATCCAATGAAAATTTTGTAAAAGATGTGTGCCCAAGAAGATAAACACTCCCCGCATCAACACCGCACCCAAAATTCCATAAAAAAGAACTCGATGTTGATACTTCTCTGGCACACGAAAGTAGGAGAAGATCACTGCAAAAATGAAAAGATTATCAACAGAGAGAGCTTTCTCGACGAGATAACCTGTCAGAAACTCAAGCGCTTTTTGTGTTCCGTACCAATGATAGATTCCAAAATTAAAAGTCAGAGCTAGTACAATCCAAGCAATGCTCCAGCCCAGTGCTTCTCTGAGTGAGATCGAATGAGACTCGCGGTGAAACACCTTGAGATCGAGAATGAGCATCACCAAAATAAAAAGACTAAAACCACCCCACAAAGTGGGATTTCCAATACTTTCTAATTTCATTGTACCTGGTATCTACTCACCTTCGAGTTATCTATGAACAGTCATTGAAGCCTTTTACTTTATCGTACTGGAATAGTTAGGGAACATCTCCTTTTTAGCAGTTGAGGATGGAAGCGCTCCGAAATTCGGTTAAAAAACATAAAAACGCGCCCTTTTTCCCGGTAAAAGTCCTGTAAAAGATCAAAATCGATGTTTTTTTAATCATTTTGTGGTTAAAATATCTAGCTTTTAATGGGATATCTGACTTTGTTTTCAGATTGCAAATTTTCCTCCGTCTTTCGGAAAGCGAGTGTTCTTTTTAGGTGTAAAATACGTGTAGAGAACATACTCAAAGGTGAGAGTAAGGTGTTGAACCTGTATGAAAGGTAAAGGTTTCTTTCTTGTTTTTCCCATCATCTTTTTCTTCAGCGAGAATCCACGCTGCGTTTCTTAGGAAAGCTTTGTTCCATGGAGTTTCCTAAGGAGCGCAGCTGTGGAGGCTTGCATCCAGGGATGGTTGTTTGAAAAGTGGAGATGGTCGATGAACGGCGCGGAAACGGATGTGAGGAGAGTGGTCGTTGGACAGATCTGGCAACAAGTTTGTGAGAGCCTTTCTCATGAACAGAGGCAAAGTGGAGGGACTTATACCCAAAAGGTGTATGAAGTAAGAAAGGTGCTAACGGATTATGGGCAAGCGAACTATGTCATAGTTTCGGCATTACTTGCCTCAATCTGGAGGCGGAACCCATCGTCTCTGGTCTGGAACGATGCGGGAAGCGAGCTTTGCCGGAAGATTGAGATCGTAGCTACACAAGTCGTCGAGGTAAGAGGTATCCATATTTCACAGCGAAGCTCCATGCTTGAGCGTGAGCTAGTATGCGAAACTTTGGTTATTCTCTTGGCGGAGGCATTGGTGCAGGTGCAGCGGGCCCTGTATGTGGGGGTCAGGATCATTGGCAATGCACGCCGCGATCGACAGATCGGTTGGTATGAGGCCCTTTCCGAAAAAGCGGAACGACTGTTAGCTTCGCCGCGACTTGTTGTAGCGTTACGTGACGAGTCCAATAAGTTGAGGACGGCCGCGTAAGAAACGAGTGAATCAAACATCGGTGACCCGTGTCCTAAGGTTAGCGCCTGGATACGGGTTCACCCCTTAGTCTCACTGGGACAATCTTATCTAAGTTAGGGAACAAGGATTATTTTTCCAAATTGCTCCCCTTTTAAAAGCTTATTATATGCACTTATCCCATCTTTAAGAGCGAGTTGTGAATCAATTACGGGCTTTATTCTTCCTTCAAAAACGAGGCGGATAATATTTTCAAAATCTCCCCGGTTGCCCATCGTTGAACCGAGAATTGTTATTTGTTTGGTAAAGATAAGTCGGTTATCAAATGTAATCGAGGGACCGCTGGTGTTTCCGACGGTAACGATCCTCCCACCACGAGCAACCGATCGAATGGATTGCTCAAACGTTTTTGCTCCGACATTATCAATTACGACATCAACGCCTCGACCCTTTGTTAGGTCCCGAACAGCTCTGCTCCAATCGGGGTTCTTACGGTAATTAATTCCATGTGTAGCTCCAAGCGCTAAGGCATTTTTTAACTTTTCTTCTGAGCTCGAGAGTGCGATGACCTCGGCACCAAGATGTTTTGCTAACTGAATTGAGAGACTATTAACTCCACCACCTGCGCCAACAACAAGCACGGTCTCGCCTGCTCGAAGTTGGGCACGAACCTTAAGCATTCTCCACGAGGTTAACCCAGCAAGTAAACATGCGGCACCATCTTGAAATCGAACATGTTCCGGTAATGAAAAAACATTTTGCTCTGGAACGCTCACATACTGGGCAAACCCCCCTCGTTTCCCTTCTCCCAAAATCTTGTAATGTGGGCTGAGACACTCCTCTCCACGGCGTGTCCATTCATCCTCTCCAGAAACAATTCCTGGATTGACTATGACCCGCTGCCCAATCTTCCATCCTGAGACGTTTTTTCCAAGCTCAACAATCTCTCCAGCAACGTCAGCCCCTCCGATATGTGGCATCTGAAGATTGAGCCCGGGCCAGCCAGAAAGTACCCAGAGATCGAGATGATTCAGCGCGCATGCTTTGACTCGAATAATTACCTCATTGGGAACGAGCATTGGATCATCGACGTCCCCGTAACGGAGGTTCTCTATAGAGCCGTGTTGATCAAAATAAAGCGCTTTCATCGTTCCCCCTATGAATTATCTCTAAGAATCAGTAACCGCTACTTTTCTATCATCGTCGCTACGATGAGTAAATTTCCTTCTTTCCTTCTAAAATTGACGCTAAGCTCTGTCTTTGCTACGTATTTTGCTACTCAAAGGATTCGAGGTGCTGGTGTAGCTCAACGATAGCTCAATTGGTAGAGCACTGATTTGTAACGTGTTTCCCGCGACGAAGTCGCAATAAACACGTCAAGAGGTAACGCGAGCAAGCGAGTGTTGATTCCACTGTGCATCTCTGATTACAAATCAGTTGCACCGGAACCACCAATGAGTATGTTTAAGGTTCATAAATAGTTCATAAGCTGGCGTAGCTCAACGGTAGAGCAACTGATTTGTAATCAGTAGGTTGCGGGTTCAAATCCCATCGCCAGCTCCATTTTCTCACACTTTATTCCACGGTCAGGATCCCTTAAAATCTCCTAAAAATTTCTTTTCTGCGCCTCTGTGGTTCAATAAAAATAACTAATCGCACTATCAAGAACGTTCACATAAAAAGAAGAGTTTCGTAAAAAGCGAACTTTAAGCGAAGGACTTTATTTGTGAAGCTTTATTTTATTGAACCACAGAGGCTTGTGAGCGCGGGAAATATTTCGAACGTAGATACTTTACCAGTACAATGGTGTATAATTGGTTTATATGACGTGCGTGTTGATTAGGTTCTTTTTGGTATTTTGAAAGGATGGATATGCGAACTTTTTTTGGAGAGATCTGGAGAGAGTACGGGAAAATTCTAGTGTATCTTTGTCTCATTCAGATGGCCTTAATGTAATAAAGAGTTAAGAGCCCAAGGAGGTTCTCTCTCTCTTTCGGCCTGAAAATGAGCTTCGGTTTTGAGATGCGCTACGTCTCTTTTTTTCTAAAGTCTTTTTTGTAAGCCAGATTATCCTTCGAGCAGAAATTTTATCTGTTCAACAAGGATCTGTTTAGCGTTCTTTTTTTCGCAAAACAGATCTGCGCCCACTCGAAGTGCGGCAAACTCAAACTCATCGTTCATCGCCGTGAGGGCAACAATTGGGATGTGAGCACCTGGGGGATGCGTTCGAATCGCTCGAACTCTTTGAACAAACTCAAAACCGGTCATCCCTGGCATTCGTAAATCGCTAACGATGACATCAAAAAATAATCGCTTCATCATTTCTAAGCCGTGATCCGCCGAAACGGTTGAAAATACACGAAATCCTGCGGTTTGGAGGAGGTGATCAAAAAGACGGAGCTGATCAGGATCATCATCAATAAGCAGGATAGAATAATCTTGAGCTGCAAATGTTTCTGATGATCGAGTAAGTTCATCACATTCACTATAAACTCTATGTACGACCTCATCTGGGAGAGGAAGGTGCGTTTCATATGAATATTTCTCTAAGGCATTAGAAGAAGCCATAAGGAGTCCTCCACGTTTCTCGTTTTTGCCCTCAATCTGAATCGACTATACAATGAAAAAGGCGTCTAAGTTTTAGAAAAACTTTACGATCTGTAGCGCTAAATTATTAAATACGTGAAAGTGCGCACTTTTAAATTATTAATACGATTGCCCAAAAGGCCGATAATGAAACTATCGCAAGATACCGGCATTTCTGAGCATACATTAAAACGGGGGTTGAAACAGTCGAGGTAATACTGATGCAACCCTATCTTTTTAATTCAAGAAACTCTCCTCCAGCACATTTTAACCAATCAAATTCCTCTCCCCCTTCACATAAACAGTTTGAACATCTTAGAGTTTTGCTTGTTGAGGATAACCGAGCAGATTTTCTTCTTGTAGAATCCTTTCTTTCAGATGCAGAGACTTGGATCGGATTTCATCAATTTGCCATCGAGCTTACCTGGGCAGAATCGGTAAGTAGGGCGCTTGAGACACTTCAGAATGAACAATTTAGAGCGATTATTTTAGACCTTTCACTTCCGGATGCTCGAGGGCTTGAAGCGTTCTATGCTATTTCTACCGTTGTTCCCAACACCCCGATCATTGTGCTTACAGGATTTGACAACGAAACCTTAGCGGCAAAAGCAATCGCCAGTGGCGCACAAGATTATCTGGTGAAGGGGGAGTTGGATGGAAATATTTTTGTACGCTCCCTGTTACATACCATTGAACGGTATGAAGTGCTCAAAGAACTTGAGAAAGAAAAAGAGAAAGCACTTCTTACAACTCAATCAAAAAGTGAGTTTCTTGCTAACATGAGCCATGAAGTACGTACCCCTCTTACTCCCATAGTGGGTTTTGCAGAGGTGCTTACAGATCCGGCAATCTCACCAGAGGAGAAACAAAAAGCAATTGAAGCACTGCGTCGAAGTTGTGATCAGCTGTTGCGAGTTGTAAATGACGTACTGGATCTTTCAAAGATTGAAGCTGATAAGATCGATATTTTTCCTAGTGAATACTCCCCGTTTGCCATTCTTTCCGAAGTTGAACAACTAACAAGAAAAAAAGCGGAAGAAAAAGGCCTCTCCTTAATCATTGACTACCACTACCCTATTCCAAAAACAATGATTACCGATCCTGTCCGAGTAAAGCAGATACTCATGAACCTTGTGGTGAACGCAATTAAATTTACTCTCCAAGGAACCGTAAGAATTACGACATCATACCAAGGTGAAACGAAACAGATCTCCTTTGCCGTTTCTGATACGGGTATCGGATTAAATGAGAAGGAACAAGCTTTTATATTCGAGCCTTTTTCGCAAGCACACGAAATTGTAACCTCACACAATCACGGCACTGGTCTTGGTTTGACCATATCAAAAAAGTTAGCAGAACGATTGGGAGGTGCGATCACCTTAAAGAGTTCGCCTGGTCATGGAAGTATCTTTACTCTATTTATTCCTTTAGGGGCTGTGAGCACCGTAGAGTTAATTAATAAAGAACCTGAACCGACCTCTTTTAGCGAAGGGAATGAACTTTTAGATGTGCCGAAACTCCATGGTCGAGTGTTACTTGCTGAAGATGGAGAGGACAATCAAAGATTAATTACATATTTGTTACGAAAATGTGGCTTGGAGTGTGAAATTGTAGAAGATGGGAAAATGGCGGTTGAGCGAGCATTACGAAGCTCTTTTGACCTTATTCTCATGGATATGCAGATGCCGGTATTGGACGGTTTCCAAGCAACGGTAATGCTCAAGGAGAAAGGATGTCCTACCCCCATAATTGCACTCTCTGCAAAAGCAATGATTCAAGATGTTTGTTCATCGAAGCTTGCTGGGTGCGCTGATCATTTACCAAAACCGTTTACGAGGAAGGAGTTTTTTGGAATGCTGACGAAGTACCTTCCTGCTCAAACCTCTTTCCCATCAACGCTCAACTTGCTTGAAGAAACTCCCCAGTACATCGAGATCGTTCTTGGATTTATTTCGCATCTCCCATCAACGATGGCAGAGATCGAAAAGGCGGTAGATTCATTGAACTGGAAACAGGTTTCTGCTCTTGGACATCGTCTCAAGCCAGCAACGCTCTTTGGCTTTCCCGGACTTTCTGAAGCCGCAGAAAAACTTGAACACAGTGCTCAATCAACAGATTCCACCGCAGTAAAAGAAAGTTATGCACATCTTACGGCAATTGCTAACGAAGTAATTGGGCAACGAGAAAAGATTGCAGCACTTGCAAAATCAAAGAAAGATTAATTCTTGAGCCTCTGACAAAATGAAGACACCTGTCGTGGGGGGGGGGGCGTGTGTATAATGAAAATGTAAATTTGGTTGTTGTTTTTTTTGG
>CAZDIO010000094.1:0-55454 GCA_964505555.1 uncultured Bdellovibrionales bacterium | reverse complement strand
ACAGGGAGGGGGCATTACTTCATTCAAGGCTCTTAGAGCACTCGGTATGAAGTTGTTCTGCCGCCGCCTTCTCGTTTTAGTTGGCCTTTATCGGCTAAGATTGAGAGGTTGTATTTTACGGTGCTGAGGTTTATGCCGGTGTGTTGGGCGATCTTTTCTCTTGTTGCGTTGCCGTGGATCTTTACTACGTCGATTATTCGCCGTTGTACGGTGGTAAGACGGGTTGTTTGCTCCATCTTTTCGTGTTCACCGATTAACTTCTCAAGTGTGTCTAAGAGGGAATCAAGAAAGAACTCAAGCCAGACATTTAGAGTTTGCCAACTGTGGTGGACCGTTTTTTCTGCCTGACGAAGACTTGAGAAGTAGTTTTTTCCGTTTGCTAAAACGTGCGGTGCAAAGTGGGCCTTCTTTGCAAAAGGGTAGTTGTTTGTTTGAAGGAGATACTGAAGAAGTAAGAGGCTTAGACGGTGATTTGCGGTCTGAAACGGGTGAATCTGTAAGAAAAGTAGATGAAATGTGGGGATAATAATTAACGGGTGGTAGCGGCCCTCCCTTAGTTCCCGCTCAAGCCAGATAAGGAGCTCTGAGAGACGTTTTTCAATAAGAAACGCAGAGATCGTTGGGAAAATCATCTCCTCCCCTTCTTCCCGAAGAGTCTCCTGAAGAGCTTCTTCGCCGAGAGATGATGCAGTAAAATACGCAGGGTGTGTTCTTATTAGAGAAGGATGACCGCCCTCTTTAATGGTTCGAGCAAGAAGGCCACAGAGCGACTCTAATCCGGATCTGGTAAAGTTCGGAGTGACACTATGTGCTTCGATAAGCGCCTGAAGAGACTCCTCGTGGAGCTTTGTTTTTGCTACCGGGGAGCTGCTATCAAGAGCGAGCATCGCCTCAGCGCCGGAAACCAGCTCTTCTTCTGCCATCGTATCAAAGGGTAATATCTGGCAGATCCTATCCCACCGCCCTGATAGCCGTTCAATATTTGCAATCTGATTTACAAGACGAAGTGTTGGACGTAGCTCAAGTTGAGTCATATCACCCCATGAATTTAGAACAAATCCAGATTAACTTGATAGAGTTTAGCCGAATCTTGTCTGTTAGGATATATGTTTTTTCGATTCATTTGTAATTTAAGATCTGTGCAAATTAGCAGTTAAAGCGCGCATAAGTTGACAATCTTCAGGCCCAACGCTAGGCCTCTTTGTTGTTTTCCTATATAGAGGCTTTTGCAAAAAGGCCTTTTAAGCAGGACACCGAGATCAGCTTTTAGGGAGGAACGTCTCAAGCCTTAGTTTGAGATGACTATGCCCGAGCCCTGCTTAAAAACAGAGAAGTTTAAAACTAAGAAAGCGCATGGCACTGATGTTCTCAAAGGGAAGAGAGCGGGGGGAAAGCAGCGGGCCTTGGGTGGCTGAGCAGAAACCAACTGAACCAAGAGCGCAACGCTTTGTTCAGGAGAAGAGCCCATTAAATTTTTTACTAGGAAGTGGTTGTACCCTGGTTGGGCAACTCTCACTCTCTGGAGAAACGATGATTGATGGCTCCTTTCAAGGTGAGATTGCAGCGTCAGGTGTTTTGACGATAGGTGCCCACGGTGAAGTTGAGGCAAATATCAACGGTGAAACCGTAAAAGTTTTTGGGCGCATCAATGGAAATATTGATTGTGGGCGCCAACTTGAGCTACATGCTGGTGCTCGAGTTTTAGGAGATATTTCAAGTCCCTCGGTAATTATTGAAGATGGAGTTATCTTTGAGGGGCGATGCACGATGAAAGAGAAGGTAAAGAGAGATAACCGTGGGGATGTTTTTATCGAAGAAAACGACGATGAAGACTCCGACGATGTTGCAAACAAGTACTAAAAAATAAAAGATGAGTTTATCCCCAGCTGTCATTGAGATACTTCTATCCTCCGCACTCTTTCTTGTGCTCTGGGGCTTTCTTGGAAACTATGTCTTTAAGCCGTTTTTTGCCCTCCATGCGCTTCGAGAAGCAAGAACCACTGGAGATAGGAAAAAGGCTCAAGAGTTAAAAAAAGAGAGCCAAAACATCCTTGAAAAGATCGAAACCGAGCTCTATCAAACCCGGCTCCAAGGGATCCGATCCCGGGATCAGAAGTTAGCAGAGACAAAAAGCAAAGCACAAAAAATTCTCGATGAAGAGACCGAGAAAGCAACAGAAAAACTTGAGCTTGCTCGAGAAGAGATTCAAACCTTAAAGATTCAAGCAAGAAAGCAGATTGAAGAGGAAGCAAAGCAGCTTGCAAAAGTTTTTGTAAACAAGGTGATGTTAGAAACTCCAAGTAAGATGGTTCACTAGATGAAGGGATTAATCACACTGATTACTGGTTTGTGGCTCGTTATTCCTGAGCTCGCCCTTGCTGTGTCTGAGCATGGAGCTGGGGGGCACGGAGTTGATCCACACGGCGCAGGAGCTCACGGAGTTCCTACCCACGGTGTTGATTTTTCAACCCTTCTTTGGCCATCGGTGAACTTTGTTCTGTATCTGGTTATTCTTCGTTATTTCTACGTTAAATATGTGCCCTCGATGCTTCGTGCACGAAGTGTGCAGGTGGCTGATGAGCTTAGAAGATCAGCAAGTGAACTTTCTGAAGCACAAGACCAGGTACAGCTTTATTCAAAACGGTTAAAAGATATCTCTGAAGAGAAGAAAGAGCTTCTTGAGCGCTACGAAGTTGAGAGCGTCAACTTCATGAAGACCCTTCTTGAAGAGGCAAAAAACAAAGCAGAACGCCTGCAGAAAGATACCCAGCGGCAGATTGAGCGAGAGCTTGAGATCGCTAAAAAAGAGCTAAGAATCGAAGCAGTCGCTCGCGCAGCACACCTTGCAAGAAGAGATGTAAAAGGAAGTCTCACCCAGGAAGAGGATCGACGAATCCGTAGAGAGCTTCTACGACCTGAGTTATTTTAAAAGGAAGAAACGTGGCTAAAAAATACACAAAGCTCTCTGCGCGGTATGCAAGAGCGTTTCAAAAAGCAGCCAAAGAGGAGCTTGGTTCCATCGAGGCCTGTCGTGAAGCGGGGAAGGGATTAAACGAATTTGCACAGCTCTGGGAAAGGGAGCTTGAGCTTCGTTTGACCTTGTTAAATCCAAGCTTTGAAAAGAATGAGCGCTTAAATGCGCTTACGGCGGTTTGTAAAGCGCTCAATCTTCCAGAGATTACAACCCGGTTTCTTCGAGTGCTTTGTGAGCGTGATCGGTTGCAGCTTATTCCAGAGATGGCCCTTGCCTTTCTTGAGCTTGTAAACAAAGAGGCTGGAATTGTTCAGGTGAGTGTGCGAACAGCCCGGGTTCTTGAGGGAGCAGAGCGTGCTGAGATTGAAGGGGAGCTTCAGCGGCTGATGAAAGGAAAGCCGGAATTTTCTTGGGACATTGATGAGTCCCTCTTAGGGGGGATGGTAGTTGAGTTTGAAGGGAAGGTGATTGATGGATCACTTTCAGGAAGACTAGGGCGCATTGAAGAGATGCTCTCTGCATAGAAGATTATTTTTAGAAGTTTTTTGGAAGTATTGAGGAGGACAACTGACGATGGACATTAAAGCGCAAGAGATTAGCAGAATAATTCACGAGCAGATAAAGGACTACAAGTCAGGCGTCGAGCTTGCTGAGGTTGGCTCGGTGATCTCAGTTGGAGATGGAATTGCACGAATTCACGGGCTTCAAAACGTAGCCGCAAGTGAGCTCTTACTCTTTCCAGGAAACGTCATGGGCATCGCGCTGAACCTTGAAGAGGACAACGTTGGTGCGGTGTTGATGGGGGAGACGTATGAGATTAAAGAAGGGGATACGGTAAAACGAACTGGTCGTATCGCTGACGTTCCCGTTGGAGATGCGCTTATCGGTCGGGTGGTTGATGCACTTGGAAATCCTATTGATGGACTTGGTCCGATCGACACAAAGACTCGCTCCCGAATTGAAGTAAAGGCCCCAGGAATTGTAAAGAGAAAACCGGTTCATGAACCGCTCCAGACCGGGCTAAAAGCTATTGATGCGATGGTGCCGGTAGGTCGGGGACAACGAGAGCTGATCATCGGCGATCGTCAAACGGGAAAGACCGCGGTAGCGATTGATACGATTATCAATCAGAAAGATACCGGAGTAATCTGTATCTATGTAGCGATCGGTCAGAAGCGATCAAGCGTTGCTCAGGTAGTAGAGAAGCTTCGAGCTTACGGAGCGCTCAAGCACACCGTGATCGTTGCGGCAACGGCGAGTGAGCCAGCACCACTTGCCTATATCGCGCCATACACTGGATGTGCGATGGGTGAGTTCTTTCGTGATAGCGGCAGACACTGCGTGATCATTTATGATGATCTTTCAAAGCATGCGGTAGCCTACCGAGCGATCTCCTTACTCCTTCGACGACCACCGGGACGAGAGGCGTTTCCGGGAGATGTTTTCTATCTCCATTCACGGTTGTTAGAGCGAGCTGCAAAGCTTAACGATAGCCTTGGAGGGGGGTCTTTGACAGCGCTTCCGATTATTGAAACACAGGCGGGAGACGTTTCTGCATACATTCCAACAAACGTAATCTCGATTACTGACGGCCAGATCTATCTTGAATCAGATCTATTTTTCTCCGGTGTTCGACCGGCGATTAACGTGGGGTTATCGGTTTCTCGAGTAGGAGGAGCGGCGCAGATTAAAGCGATGAAGAAGATCGCTGGTACCTTACGGCTCGATCTTGCGCAGTACCGAGAGAAACAAGCGTTTGCACAGTTTGGCTCTGACCTTGATGCCGCCACCCGAGCACAGCTCGATCGCGGTGAGAGGTTAGTTGAGATTCTAAAACAAAATCAATACGAACCGATGCCGGTGGAGCTCCAGATCGTCTCTATCTTTGCTGCAAACGAAGGCTTTCTTGATCAGCTAGAAGTTCCAGATATTAGAGAGTACGAGCCGGCGCTTCATGATTACATCAAATCAAACAACAGCGATGTGCTGCGAGCAATTCGGGAAGCTGGGCAATTAAAAGACGATCAGCATCAGGCGCTCAAAGCTGCAATCGGCTCATTCACTCGTGATTTTATCGCCTCAAAAGGTCGAGGCAGTAAGGGACAAGGTGGGAAAGGGCAAGGCGGAAAAACCGCTGCGACCGCGGGAAAAACCACCAAAGAAAGTGGGCAGACGAAGCAATCCGCAGCGCACGGTTGAGAGATACTAAAGAAAGCAGCTAAGGAAAATAGCTGAAAAGGAAAGAGAATGTCAGGGTTAAAAACGATCCGCAGACGAATCTCTTCGGTTAAAAACACGAAGCAGATTACGCGCGCCATGAAGCTTGTTTCCGCTGCAAAGCTGAAGCGCGCACAGGATGCTGCACAAAACGGCGCTTCGTTTAGTGAGAAGCTCGATCGGGTCGTTCGCACATTGATGAACGATGTCAGCGAGGATTTCTCTCACCCACTCTTGCAAGCTCGAAGCGAGGTGCGAGTGCGTCGCATTGTGATGATCTCCGGAGAGCGTGGACTCTGCGGGGGATATAATACAAACATTATTAAGGCGATTCAGAACGATACGCACCGAAGCCCAGTTGAGCTTGAGTTTGTGCCGGTTGGAAAGAGAAGTGTGGCAGCGTGTAGGCGTCTTGGTTGGAAGATCGTCTCTGCATATGAAAACCTTCCAGAAGATGCAACCAAGTGGCCAATCACAGAGATCGCTTCAGAGTTAATGTATGACTTTGAAGAGGGAAGATGTGATGAGGTTGTTATTTATTACACGAAGTTTGTCTCGGCATTAACGCAAAAAGTAACTGCTGAGCCGCTTTTACCGCTGGGGAGTTTACAGAGCTCAGAGAATAGCTCAGAGAGTACTTCCACAACGACTCCGAGTGAGTCTGAAGAGGAACACGCGGCAACTCCTGGTGCGGTAGGATACAGCCCGAGTCCAGAGGAGATCCTTTCTCAGGTGGTTCCACTTCTTGTAAAAACCAAGCTCTATCAGGCAGGACTACAATCAAAGGCCAGTGAACACGCTGCGCGAATGACTGCTATGGATGCAGCCACAAATAACGCAAATGATCTTATTGAGAAGCTTCGGTTGTTTTACAACCGCGCCCGACAAACCACGATCACAAGAGAGCTGATCGATATTGTCGGTGGTGCTGAAGCGATTAAATAGAAAGGAGAGAAAAAGAGAGATGGCAACGCAAGCAGTAGTAAGAGAAGGAAAAGTGGTTCAGGTGATGGGACCGGTGATCGATGTTGCGTTTGATGAGGGCGACGGCCTTCCAGAGTTAATGCATGCGCTTCGCCTTACAAATCCGGTAATCAACGATGAACCAGACAATCTCACCGTTGAGGTGTCTCTCCACATTGGAGACAACAAAGTTCGCTGCGTGGCGATGGATTCTACTGACGGATTAGTGCGTGGAATGAAGGTGAAAGACACCGGAGCGCCGATTACTATTCCTGTTGGGCCAGCGACTCTTGGGCGTATTATTGACGTCGTCGGTCGACCGGTGGATGAAGCCGGACCGATAAACGCCGAAGAGTATTGGCCAATTCACCGACCAGCACCAAAATTTGAAGATCAAGCAACGAGTAAAGAGCTCTTTGAAACGGGGATTAAGGTGATCGATCTTCTTGCTCCGTATGTGAAGGGGGGAAAGATCGGTCTCTTTGGTGGTGCGGGTGTTGGAAAGACCGTAATCATTATGGAGCTTATTAATAACGTGGCGACCGCACACGGTGGATATTCGTTTTTTGCCGGTGTGGGTGAGAGAACCCGTGAAGGAAACGATCTCTGGTTAGAGATGAAAGAGAGTGGGGTTATTGATAAAGCCTCACTGGTGTATGGACAGATGAACGAGCCCCCAGGAGCACGTTTTCGAGTTGGTCTTTCTGCACTTACAAACGCTGAATATTTTCGGGATAAGGAAGGACGAGATGTGTTGTTGTTTGTTGATAACATCTTTCGTTTCGTTCAGGCGGGCTCTGAGGTGTCGGCGCTTCTTGGACGTATGCCCTCTGCGGTAGGGTATCAGCCAACGTTGGCGACAGACGTTGGGGAGCTTCAGGAGAGAATTACCTCGACAAAATCAGGGTCAATTACCTCGGTGCAAGCGATCTATGTTCCTGCTGACGATCTTACCGATCCCGCTCCGGCGACGACTTTTGCGCACTTAGATGCAACGACGGTGTTATCGCGAGCGATTGCTGAGCAGGGGATCTATCCCGCGGTTGATCCTCTTGATTCGACCTCAACGATTCTTGATCCACGTATTGTTGGTGATGAGCACTATGCGGTTGCTCGTCAGGTGCAGGGGATCTTGCAGCGGTATAAGGACCTTCAAGATATTATCGCCATTCTTGGAATGGATGAGCTTTCCCCTGAAGATAAGTTGGTGGTTGAGCGGGCAAGAAAAATTCAGAGATTTCTTTCACAACCGTTTAGTGTTGCTGAGCCGTTTACCGGTCTTGAAGGGAAGTATGTGAAGCTTGAAGATACGATCCGTGGCTTTCGAGAGGTGGTTGAAGGAAAGCATGACGATCTGCCTGAGCAGGCATTTTATCTTGTTGGTACCATTGAAGAGGCGCGAGCGAAGGCTGAGAAGATGGCGAGTGAGGCGAAATAAGCTGAGCTGGTAAGAAGATATGGCAACAGAGTTTCGGATCACAATATCAAGCCCTGCGCGGAAGCTTCTTGAGACGGAGGCTACCGAGGTGATCCTTCCTGGGTTTGATGGGGAGGTGGGGGTACTTGCGGGGCATCAGGATTTTATTGGGCTTTTGGGGACGGGGGTTTTGAAGCTTGTTCGGGGTGGGGATGATTATTGGTTTATGGTTAGTGGTGGGGTGTTTGAGATGAAAGGTGGAGTGCTTAGTGTGCTTACTGAGGTTGGAGAGAAGCCTGATGATATCGACTTTGAAGGGGCGCAGGCGCGGGCTGAGAGTCTTGAGCCGGAGCTTTTGAAGAAGAGCACATACTCTAAGGATCATGAGGGGCTCTTTGTTGAGTATCAGAAGGAACGGGCGCGGCTTGAGGTTCATCGACGGACGGAGCTTGTGAATTAAGCGCTTAAATACGCTTAAAATCTAGATATTTCCAAAGTTTTTAGTTTTCTGCTATATTCTCATTAAATTTGTAGGATGATTGACGCGCGTTTGTTTAGAAGCGTTGATTGATAGTTGGGGGCAGCGTGAGAGAGGCGGTGCTCTTTGCCGCCTCATTCTCGCTGGCCATCCCTGGCCAGCTGCGAGGATGAGTTCGGTTACGGGCATCCTGCCCTTCACTACGAACTCATAATCCGGCGGCAAAGAGCACCGCCTCTCTCACGCTGCGTTTGCGGGTTCAAAACTTTATTATCTTGGGTAGAGGGCCTTCCTGTCGTTGCGAGCGAAGCGAAGCAATCTCATATCACCATCAAGGGTTCGAGATTGCTTCGCTTCGCCCGGCGGCCGGGCCTCCCGGCTCGCAACGACAGGGCGTGCAGAACTTTTCAGTAAAGCAATGAATATGTTTTCCTGAGAAGTTGTTGGCTAAGGGTTTTAGCTGGTTTTGTTGAGATCTCTTTGAAACACTGTGAGTTGGCCTTTAAGGGCATGCCAAATGTCTTTAGAGGCTAGCTCACGGATGACTAGTCAGAGAAGAAAGTCTCAATCGAAAGGAGTTGCTGTGGTTGGTGAAATGGATCCGAGGGTTGAAGCGGCAGTGGAACGAATCCTCGAACATACGCAGATGGAAGGGCTGCCGAGAGTTCCGTTCGAGGACATCAAGTTCATTGCTCTTGAGGACTACTTTACTGGTCCAGGGGCTGTGAAAGTTGTTCTCGCGGAACTATGCATTCTTTGTGGGATCGATAAAGTGCCGATGTTGGAATGTTTTGAACTTCACATCGGCACCGTGGAAGATCTCGTTCAGTTTTTGACCGAACATCTTCCGGCAGAGGATGCGGAGGTGCCTGACTACGCTAGCGCAAACTAGTGGAAGCTCGTCGTTACGATAGTTTTTGCTTTAATTTGTAACGGCGATCTTGGAGAAAAGGCGCGGAAAGAAACACTGCTCCCGCTGGGAGGCGGAGTGGGGGGACCTGGTAACGGGAACCCCCCTCCGCTGGCCAAAAAGGTTGTCGAGCCAACAACTTCTTAATTTTTTGTTGATGCTTTAAGAACAACCTTGCCGTCTTTTACGACGACGGAGTAGCTGAGTTTTTTCACCCCGTGTTTCTCTTTTAATTGCTTCGCCTGATGGACTATTGATTTTTTGAAGGAATCAAAATTGAGATTCTGTGGCTTTGAGCCAACTTGGGTAAGGGCGTTTTCATAGCTTGCATAGAGGTCGCGGAGACCTTTTTCTGCTTTTGCAGACTGAGAATTTGCTTTTTGAAGCTCCTCTTGGAGATGCTCACGGAGATCCGCTTTGAAGAGATCCTTAACATAGGTGCCATCTTCTCGTTGCTTCATCACCCGCTCCCAGTAGGTGTAGTAGGTCTGGTAGCGGTGGATGATAGTTTTTAAGCGAAACCTGGTTTGGGAGTTTTTAAAGGGAGCTTTTAGGAGGAGACGGATAAAGGCTTTGATCTCTTTTTGTGGTTTATCAGGAGGGAGCGGAACGATATCTACAAAATACTGCTCATACTGAATGCGCAGGTTCTCAATCATCGCTTCGAGGCGATCGAGTTCAAGTTCTAACTGCCTTTTTAAGACAGGTTTATTCTCACCACCCCCGGGGCGTTCCGGTTGAGCCATTTGAAGAAGATGACCTCTCGTTAATAGAATGATAAACTAACTTGATAAATCTCGTAACCATTCACGTTTCCCGCACTCTTCGTTGGAATGATTAGGAAAAATCCTCGTTTAGTGTTACTAAAGTCCGGTTTTTCCTAATCATTCCGCCTCGATTGCGGGATAACGTGAACGGTTACGAATCTCTAGGGTTTATCGGCAGTTGACGACCTAGCAGACAGTAAAAGATTAAAAATCCGTGGTATGCTTAGTTGTTAAGTTCGCTAACGCCTTGATTTTATTCATAAAATGACAGAAGACTTACAGATCCTCATTCTTGCTGCTGGAAAGGGAGTTCGGATGAGATCCGAGCTTCCAAAGGTACTCCATCGAATTTGTGGAAGAAGCTTATTAGAAGTCGTGCTTCGAGCCTCCGCCGGGCTCTCTCCAAAAAAGATCACCGTTGTTCTTGGTTACGAAAGAGAGCTCGTTCTTGAAGAGATCAAACGATTACAGTCAAAATCCTTCCTTACAGGAATTACAGTCACCACCGTAATTCAAAAAGAACAGTTAGGAACTGGACATGCTGCACAGGTAGCCCTTCAAGAAGATAAGAACACTTTACCCTTGGTGTTGATCGTTCCTGGAGACTCTCCTCTTTTGACTACCGAGGTACTAAAGCCACTTGTTTTAAAGCATCAACAGACCGGATGTAAGCTTTCCTTTCTTACCAGTGAGCCGCAAACTCCTTTTGGTATGGGAAGAATTCTTCGTGATGGAAAAGGAAAGGTCAGCGCGATCGTTGAAGAGAAGGATTGCACCGAGGCAGAACGGTTAATTCGCGAGGTTAACGCCTCGCTGTACTTTGCAGAAACTTCGTTTTTAAAAAACGCACTTGGCGCGCTAAATACTAACAACGCACAGCATGAGCTGTACCTAACAGATATCGTCTCTTATGCAGTAAAAAACGGGGTTTCTGTGGAGGCGATGAAAACCGAAAATCCTCTGCTCGTTTCTGGGGCAAACTCCCGTGCGGAGCTTTCTTTTCTTGAAAAATACAAACGCGAGCAGATTAACGCCTCGTGGATGGAGAGAGGGGTAAGTTTTGAAAACGCAGAGTGTGCCTACATCGATGAAGATGTAACGATCGGGGTTGATACCTTTATCGGTAGTGGAACACGGCTTCGTGGAGAGACCACGATCGGCTCTCAGGTACAAATTGATGGGGAGAGTTTGATCGTTAACACCACGATCGGAGAGAAGAGTCACATTAAACTTTCTTGCACTGTTGACTCATCTGAGATTGGCCCTGAGTGTGATATCGGACCTTTTGCAAACTTACGCCCAGGAACGAAGTTAGTAAGAAAGGTAAAGATCGGAAACTTTGTTGAGGTAAAAAAGTCCGTTTTAAATTCCGGCTCAAAGGCAAATCACCTCTCCTACATTGGGGATTCAATACTTGGTGAAGAGGTCAACGTTGGTGCGGGAACAATTACCTGTAATTATGATGGGGTAAATAAATATCAGACAACTATAGAGAAAGGTGCGTTTATTGGAAGTAATACGAGCCTTGTTGCACCTGTTACCATCGGCGAAGGAGCGGTGACGGGAGCAGGATCAGTGATTACGAAAGACGTTCCGGCCTATGCTCTGGCAATTGAGCGCTCTGACCAAAAGAGTATCGAAGGCTGGGCAAAAAAACGAAAAGATAAGAAGAAAAGATAAAAAAGAGCGCAGATAAAAAAGGAGTGACGTACCATGTGTGGCATTGTTGGTTACATCGGTCCAAGAGAGACGATTCCGGTGTTAGTCGGCGGACTCGAGAAGCTTGAATATCGTGGGTACGACTCTGCCGGAGTGGCAACGATTGAGGGAGATCGATTTGAGGTTTTTCGAAGCGAGGGAAAACTCTCCAATCTAAAATCCCTTCTATCAAAACACTCTGGCGAAAAACATGCGGGAAATGGAAAAGAACCCACCGCAAAAAAACAAGCAGCAAATGGTGTGATCCATGTCGGACTTGGTCACACCCGTTGGGCAACGCACGGGCGACCTTCTGAAACAAATGCACACCCCCACGTTGCTGGCCGGGTTTGTGTTGTTCACAACGGAATCATTGAAAACTATGTTGAGCTTCGTCAGCGGCTTCAAAAAGAGGGGTGTAAATTCGTCTCTGAAACCGATACCGAGATAGCGGCTTACCTCATCAATAGCTATCTCCCCCGTGAAAAAAGTCTCCTTGGTGCCGTTCGCGCTGCTACCAAAGAGCTTCGAGGAAGTTATGCCTTAGTGGTGGCAAGTCTCGATGATCCAGAGTGTTTGGTGATTGCCAGAAATGCCACCCCAATTATTGTTGGTTTAGGAAAAGGGGAGAGATTTATCGCTTCTGATATTCCAGCAATTTTAGAATACACCCGAGACATTCTGATCGTTGAAGATGATGAGATCGCTGAAGTGCGAATTAATCAGGTGCTTATTGAAAAAGCCGGAGTGCCTGTTGAGCGCCCGACAACTATGATTACCTGGGATCCGATCACGGCAGAAAAAGGTGGCTATCGGCACTTTATGTTGAAAGAGATCCATGATCAGCCCCATGTCGTAACGGAAACATTTCGAGGAAGGATCAACCAACAAACGGGAGAGATATTTTTAGGCGATCTGGGTTTAGAAGATGAAGTTATTAAAAACGTTAAGCGTATAGATATTGTCGCCTGTGGAACGGCTTGGCATGCAGGACTAATTGCAAAGTTTTTTATTGAAAAAATGGCACGAATTCCTGTGCAGGTTGATTATGCCTCTGAGTATCGTTATCGCGATCCGATTATCGATAAAGACACGCTCTTTATTGCTATTAGCCAGTCTGGGGAAACCGCAGACACCCTTCGCGCACTTTCTCTTGCCAAGGAAGCTGGAGCAAAAACGTTAGGGGTTTGTAACGTTGTTGGCTCTTCCATTGCGAGAACCGCTTCCCATGTTCTCTATACTCATGCGGGACCAGAGATCAGTGTTGCTTCAACAAAGGCGTTTAGCACCCAACTGGTTGCTGCCTATATGCTAGCGATTCAATTTGGAAAGGTCCGCGGGGTTCTCAATGCAAATGATGTTCAAGCACGAGTTGATGAGTTACGACGTCTTCCTTCATATATAAATCAAGCGTTAGAGCTTGATCGGATGATTGAAAAAATCGCTAAGAAATATGGACGAAGCGAGAACTTTCTCTTCTTAGGACGGGGATTTCTCTATCCTATAGCTCTTGAAGGGGCGCTGAAGTTAAAGGAACTCTCCTACGCGCACGCTGAAGGGTATCCTGCAGGAGAGATGAAGCACGGTCCGATCGCGCTAATTGATGAGGAAACTCCGGTCGTGGTGGTGCTTGGACATGATGGTGCGAACTATGAAAAAGCGATGTCCAATCTAAAAGAGGTAGAGTCTCGTGGGGGTCGAATTATTGCAGTTACCGATCGCGAAACTCCGGAGTTAAAAGATATCGCCTGGGAGATCCTTCCCGTAGGAGAGGTATCGCAGATGATGCTCCCTCTTGCTTTAGTCGTTCCCTTGCAACTCCTTGCGTATCATGTGGCGGTGTATCGTGGGACAGATGTTGATCAACCAAGAAATCTCGCAAAGAGCGTTACAGTTGAATAAGTTACCGTTGAATAAATAACAGTGAATCCCTGTAAGTAAGATGACGCGAAAAAAGAACCTTGAAGAGACCCCTATGCCCGACACCTCTTTTTCTGAATCATATAATGTCAGCACCGGTGCTGGTCGACGAATTCGAAAGATCAGTCCTCTCGGGATGCGAGTCCTTGTTCGTATTCGAAAGGATGTAAAACAAACAGAAGCAGGATTATATCTCCCCGAAGGAGCGAAGGAAGCCCAACAAGAGAGTCTCCTTGGTGAGGTGCTTGAGGTAGCAAGTGCTATCGATGATGAAACTGAAGAGGAGACAAATATCTCCGGTATTCCTCTTGGTTCCTTAGTGCTTCTCCCCAAAAAAGCAGGAGTGCGCGTACCGTGGAGTGATGATCTCCGGATTGTTGATACAAAGGAGATCCTTGCAACAGTAACTGAAGTTGATGTGGTCTAGAGCTGTTGTGGTATAGGGAGAACGTTAACTGTTCTCGATTACGAGCAAACCTAATATAGAATTCTTATCAATAAGAGTTCCCCGTACTGTCGTTGCGAGCGGAGCGAAGCAATCTCATATTACTAACGAGGGTTCGAGATTGCTTCGCTTCGCCCGGCGGCCGGGCCTCCCGGCTCGCAACGACAGGTGTTTTCATTTCGTCGGAGATTCTTAGTTTAATTCTAAGACAAGATAGAACTATAAGTTTTGTAGATACGCGGTAAGCGTTCGTACCCCGAAGCCTGTTCCTCCGGGAACGCTGTATTCTGTGGCTTTATCCACAAAGGCAGGTCCCGCGATGTCGATATGGGCCCAGGTGGTTTTTTCTGGGACAAACTCCTGAAGAAAGAGCGCGCCGATCGTTGCACCGGGTCCTCCGGGGCCGATATTTTTTAAGTTTGCGACCCTGCTATCCATAAGCGATCGATACTCATCAGCAAGAGGAAGCGGCCAATAGAGCTCCCCAGCGGCTTTGCCAAACCGTCGAATCTCTTTTTCAAGCTTTTCTGATTTCGTAAACAACCCTGCATAGGAATTTCCTAACGCAACGACGCAAGCACCGGTGAGGGTGGCAAGATCGATCGTGATATCGGCATTAATCCGCTTAGAGTAACTAAGCGCATCGGCAAGGATCAACCGTCCCTCGGCATCCGTGTTTAAAATCTCAATACTTTTTCCATTCATCGCAAACACGATATCTCCCGGTCGTGTTGCCTCGCCATTAATCATGTTTTCAGCAGTGGGGATAATCGCGTGAATCTCATCTTGAAGAGCGTCTTCTCCTTGAAGGTTCGAGATCGCTTTCATCACCCCAAGAACACACGCCGCCCCAGCCATGTCACACTTCATCGTCTCCATTCCGCCAGCGGGCTTAATCGAGAGACCCCCACTATCAAAGGTAATTCCTTTTCCAATAAGAGCGATCTTCTTCTGTCCTTTTCGGTGTTTTTTCGGCTTATAAACAAGGTGCAACATGAAAGGTTCAGCCGAGCTTCCTTGGGCTACTGCAAGAAGTGCCCCAGCGCCTAAACGTTTTAAGGCCGCTCGATTATACACCGTAAGGCGCAGTTTTCCTTTGGAACTTGATTGGATCTTCTTTGCATACTTAACGATATCGAGTGGACGAAGATCACAGGGTGGTAAGTTAACAAGATCTCTTGCAAAGTTAACGGCTTGAGAGAGATTTTCTGCACGGTTAGCAAGTGCTCGAAGGGTTGGTTGTTTTAAGGAGATCCCAGAAAAGATAATTTCTTGCGGTGTGTTGTTTTCCTTTCTATTTTTTTCTTTTGATTTTGTCTTCAGGTAACGTTTGAAGGTGTAAGTGGCAAGGTGCACCCCTTCAAGAATCAATTCCAAAACGCGCTCTAGTTCTTTTTTGGGGATTGCGGCAAGGTGAATCGTAAGAGATTTTGATTTCCCTTCTCGAGCTTTCTGAAAGGCATCACCACCAATTTTACGCCACCGGTCCTCTGCTTCAGAAGAAAAAGGATCCTCTCCCAGGCTAGCACAGCGCACCGTCTGGGTGGATCTTCCATCTGTTCCTGAAACGCTGACGCTCAGGTGTCTTCCGACAGTTGCTTTGAAATCGAACTGCGTTAGTTTTTTCTTGATCTCTCCACCGTAGAGACGATCGAGCTTTGAGAGTTCCTCTTGAAAAGGCTTTGAAAAATTTATTGAGTCTCTTTTTTTGGTGGAGCTTGCAGCTGCTAAAGGAAGAATGAGAAACGGGGTGTTTGGATTAAGGGAGGAGGCGCTCTTTACAGTAAGTTTCATATGAATACAGTATTGTTATTAGGCATCAATAGGTTGAAAAATTCATCGTAAGTTTTCCGGTGTTTTCTTTGATGATCTTTAGTAAAGTTACGATGTCTTTAGATGTTTAGAGGCACAAGAAAAATATTATTTAGAACCATATAAAACAGCACGATCAGGCCGGTTTTTTCATGAAAAAGGAGATAGTTTTCTGGAGAGGAGGGGGAGAGGCTCGACTTACCCTTATTCGTGCACTTCAAGGCGAGGGATTTGAAGTTTCTCAGGTCATAAAACTCGAAGAGGTTCTTGATGCGATCTCTAAAATAAAGCCCCCGTTTTGGATCGTTGATGCCTCAGGTGGAGAGAGAGAGCTTTCAAAAAGAATTGGCGAGCTTCAAAGTGCAAACACGCTCTATGATCTGCCGGTATTATTTATCGGAGCGGGAGCATCAACAAAAACATTGTCCCTTCTTGATCTTTTTCCCCGCTTCAAAGCGCTCGATGTTCCATTTAAGATCGCGGACGTTTTTTCTTCCATTAAGGAGATTACCAGCGTCGATCTGCCCAAAAGAAAACCTCCTCAGAAGCTAGCTCCAATTGAATCCACAACTGGAACACCCAGTATCGGTGGGAAACAGTTAGTCAGTGCAAATTCCTTAGACGCGTTTGATGATCAACAGATCGTTCCCCCGCACCCTAAACGTGAGGTGCTAGAGAAGGGACTTTCGAGAATTACCGAAGCGTCGGAGTGGTTGGGGATTCATGCAAGACGTACCGCTCTAACATCATCAATGATCTCTGGGAAATTAGCCTTTGGCCCAGAACGTGACACAAACGTAAAGACCGTTTCTCTTCTTCTTAATTGGGGGCTCCTTGAAGAAAAGCCGCAATTAACACGGGAAGATCTTTTTCTTACGACATCAGATGAAACGAAACAACTCATCGCAGAAAGCTATCAACAATCTGCTAACTTCCTTAATGAGCGGCTCCAAGATGAAATTGCTGGAAGAACGATGCAAGCCATTTCAAAACTCATCACCGGCGAAAAGCAGAACGAAAATAAAGATATCGTTCTTGATGCACAATGCGCTTTCATAACGGAGCTTACAAACCGCGCATGCTTCTCCTATGGGTATTGGAATTCACGAGGAGCCTATCGCGTTATGAACAATCTTCGACTTGGTGGAAAGTTTCCAATCGATAAACATATCGCTGAATTAATGCTGCGAATTCTTAGTGAGGCAGTATCAACAAGCCTGACGTTAAATGATATGACCATCCCCAGTCTCACCGACAAATCTCGGAAAGCTGTTTTTGATGCTGAACGCCGTGAGGCGCAAAAGGAAGCAGAGCGTCTTTTTGGTTTAGGTGAGCAGCAAAATATCTCTTTAGCGGAGATGACAGCGGGAATGCTTCTTGCCCGCCCACTAACTTCTCGAGATGGCCGTGTCATTATTCGAGCAAACACGGAGCTCGATAAAGATATGATTGTTAGAATTTGGAAACTTGCTGCGGTACTTCCTCTTGAGCCAAAAGTGATCGTCGCTCGAGAGCTTCCCCTCAAGCCCGCAAAGGTTGCACTTACGAAAAAACGATGAAGTCCTTTCTCAAGCAGTTGTCTCAGGGCGCTCATCTCAACGAGGTTGAAACCCATCGGGTTTTTGAGATGTTTATGGAGGAAGGTGCTACCGCTCCTACGGACGCCCAGATCGGGGCGTATCTGTTTTCAACTTCCACAAGAGGTGCTACCGCAGATGAACTTGTTGGGGCAGCCCATGCGATGATTGAACGAATGGTGGATCTTCAGGCCGACACTGTGTTTCCTGATATCGATCTTTTAGATACCTGTGGAACTGGAGGAAGCGGATATAATACTTTTAACACCTCTACGGCGGTGTCACTTCTTGTTGCTGCCTGTGGTCAACCGGTTGCAAAACATGGCAATCGAGCTGCGGTAAGTAAAAGTGGGAGTGCCGATGTTCTTGAAGCGTTAGGAGTAAATATCCACCTAACGGTTTTACAGAAGCAGGAGAGTATTTTAAAAACAAACTTCTGCTTTCTCTTTGCGCCAGATCATCACCTCGCAACAAAACGGGTTTCCACACTAAGAAAAGAGCTTGGGGTGCGAACGATTTTTAATTATCTCGGGCCATTGGTAAACCCGGCACGGACCAAGTACCAACTCCTTGGAGTGAGTAATCGAAATCTGGTTGGAGTGTTTGCAGAGGTTCTCAAACGACTTGGGTCAACAAGAGCGATGGTGGTTTGTGGGCATGATGGTCTTGATGAGATCACGCTTACTGAGAGAACTGATATTTGTGAGCTTCGAAACGGAGCGATTCGTTCATTTTCGATCGCTCCAGAGGACTTCTCACTGACACGGGTCTCACTCAAAGAGATCGAGGGGAGAGAACCTAAAGAGGCTGCAGAGCTGATTCACCAGATTTTTCAACCGAAACATCGGAGTCCTTATCGTGATCTTGTTGTTCTTAACGCCGGAGCGGCACTCTATGTATGCGATCGCGCTGCGACTATTGCAGAAGGGATGACGATTGCTTCGGAGACTCTTGATTCTGGCAAGGCAGAAGAAACGTTAGCGAAGATAATACAGATCTCAAAAGCGTAGTACAAAGTTTAGTGACAAAGATTAAATTCTGCGGAATTACGAACTACGAAGACGCAAAAGAGGCGCTTGATCTTGGAGTCGATGCGCTTGGATTTAATTTCTATCAACAGAGCTCACGTTTTATCTCGCCTCTTGATGCGCAGGCGATTATTCGCAAACTCCCCCCTACGGTTTGGCATGTTGGCGTGTTTGTAAACGCCACCAAAGAAGAGGTGGTAAAAACAGCGAGGCTTACTGGTATTGATACGTTGCAGTTTCACGGCACAGAGGATCTTGCTTATTGTCAGGGGTGGAAGGAGTGGCGAGTGATGAAGGCAGTGCGAGTTTCTGAAGCGACCAAGATTGAAGAGGTGGAGGAGTTTTCTAAGCACGTTGAGGTGCTTCTTTTTGATTCTTTTTCTGAAGCGAGCTTTGGGGGAACGGGAAAAACTATTCCTTCCTCACTTCTTTCGTCGCTTCAGAAACGAGCTCTTTTTACAAAGGCGTTTCTTTCTGGAGGGTTGACCGTTGAGAATGTTTTTTTGCAGATTACGCAGATAAAACCGTTTGGTGTTGATGTTGCGAGTGGGATTGAGGAACGGCCGGGGAGAAAGAGTCGGGAGTTGATGAGGGGGTTTGTTGAGGCTGTGAGGTTGGCGGGGGCGAAGGCGGTGTGAACGAGAAGGATTTTCTTGTTTGAAAAACTTCCCTCACGGCGATTGGCTTCGCCAATCTGCCTCCGGCGCGGAGACGGTTTTTCAAACAAGAAAACCCTTCTCGTTCACACCTTGTTTGTGATTCGGAGCGTAAATTTAGTGTCTTAATGGTTGGGGATTTAGTACCCCTGTCGTTGCGAGCCGGGAGGCCCGGCCGCCGGGCGAAGCGAAGCAATCTCGACCCTTGATGATGATATGAGATTGCTTCGAGGAGTTTATCCAGAGCGCAGCATGGGGCTCGCAACGACAGGGGTTACTGTGGGTACAGTAAACTTAGGGTAGATAAAGAAAATTTACTTGGATTATTTTACGAGAAAAATCGTTACTTCGTAGCCCTTGTTCGTTGGGAGTGCTTTCTGGAACGGGTAAAGGTCGTATATTTTTTCACACGCTTCGGGGGCGATGACGAGGGAGTTTTTTGGGTACTCGCCTTGGGTTAGTTTTTTTGCAGCTACGGCGGTATCGATTTCGTTGAGAAGTTGGGCGTGGGGGAATGCTTCTTTTAGAAAAGAGGCGTGTTCGGCGAGTGCTTGGGGGTGGGAGTAGATGTAGCGAATCTCTTCTTTTGGTGTGGGTTGGGAAGAAAAAAGGGCATGGTCAAGCTCTAGGGTGAGTTCTGAAACTTTTTCAAATGGATATTTGGCAATAGCTTCCTGTGTTTCAGTAACAAGGCCATGTCGTGAAGAGCTCCAAGCAAATGTTCCGTAATCTATTACTCTTCGATGAAGAGCTGAAAGAACGTTTTCACTGGAGATCAGATAGAGAAGTTCTAGATCTTTCCAGTCAAACTGTTTTTTAAACAAGAGTGCAGCACGCTCGTTTGTGCTGCCGCGGTCTCCTTGGATTCCAACTTTTATTCTCATGGCATATTGGATATCGGATGAGTTTTGTCGCTCTTCTCTGCTGGAGGTTCGTTTGCATAGAGACGGACGACACTTAAGAACTCCTCTCCATAACGGACAAGCTTTTGCTCACCTACGCCAGAGACGGTGCTAAATTCTTCAAGGGTTCGGGGGCGAAGATAGAGGATCTCTTTCAGGGTGGAGTCATGAAAGATCATGTACGGCGGAATCTGTTGCTTTTTTGAAAGCTCTAACCGTTTTTTTCTAAGCGCATCCCAGAGCGCTTCTCCTGTGGTGTCTGTTTGAGAAAAAATCGGTTTTTCTTTTCGTTTCTTCTCCTTTCTAAAAAGACTTTTCTCTGGGTCTTTTCTAAAAAATATCTGCTTCTCCCCTTTTAGTATCGAAGCAGATTCTTGGGTGAGCTTTAGTGAACCATAGCCATCCATATCAACGGCAAGAAAACCCCCAGCCACAAGTTGACGAAACACCGAATACCACTGGGCTTTTGTTAGATCTTTTCCGATTCCAAACGTGCTTAACGCATTATGGTGGAATGAAATCATCCGCTCCGTTTCTTCACCCCGGAGAATATCAACGAGATGTCCCGCACCAAAGCGCTGTCTTGTTCGGTAAACACAGGAGAGTGCTTGTTGGGCAGACACCGTTCCATCCCAGCTTTCTACGGGGACTAGGCAGGTATCACAGTTATTACAGGGGAGGGGAAGAGTTTCGCCGAAATAGTTTAAAAGCACCTGGCGTCTACACGTTACTGCCTCACAGAAACCAAGGATCGCATTTAATTTTAAATGTTCTAATCGTTTTCGTTCCTCATTTGCCTCAGAGGTTGAGAGCATCTGCTTTATGGCAAGAAGATCTCCAAGTCCATACGTCATCCACGCTGTTGCAGGAAGACCATCTCGTCCGGCGCGGCCAGTTTCTTGGTAATAAGCTTCAAGACTTTTTGGCAGATCAAGGTGCGCTACGAAGCGTACGTTTGATTTATCGATTCCCATCCCAAACGCTACAGTAGCAACAATAATGACCCCTTCCTCTCGCAAAAAGATCTCTTGGTGACGCTCACGTACCTCAGCATCCAATCCGGCATGATAGGCAAGGGCGCGATATCCTTCACCAGCAAGCCACGTTGCGGTCTCTTCGACCTTTTTTCGGGAAAGACAGTAGACGATACCGGCATCGTTTGGGTGCTCAAGCTTTAGAAACTGCAGGAGCTGTTTTCTAGGGCTGTCTTTTAGAACTACCCGGTATTGAATGTTTGGCCGATCAAACCCTGTAGAAAAGACAGGGGCATTTTCTAGTTGAAGATTTCTTGCAATGTCTTTCTGAGTTGGGGAATCTGCGGTTGCGGTAAGTGCCACTCGGGGTACGGTTGGGAAGCGTTGATGAAGAACCTGTAATTGTTGATACTCAGGACGAAAATCATGCCCCCACTGTGATACGCAGTGGGCTTCATCAATGGCAAAGAGCGATATAGCTGGGAGGCTCTGGAGAAAAAGAAGAAACTCCTCTGTTGCGATCCGTTCTGGAGAGACATAGAGAAGATCAATCTCGCCTTTTCTCAGCTGTTGTTTCAAAAGGGCTTGTTCGCCCGCGCCTTGTGTTGAATTTATAAAGCAAGCGCGAACCCCCGCCTGAAGGAGAGCACCAACCTGATCCTGCATCAGTGAAATAAGAGGGGAGACAACGATCCCCACACCTTCGCGAATGAGTGCTGGGAGTTGATAACAGAGTGATTTTCCACCACCCGTAGGCATCAGTACAAGCGCATCTCCACCACCAACAAGATGATCAATGACCGCCTCCTGTTGGCCGCGAAAGGCTTTATAGCCAAACACTGAGTGTAATAATTCAAGCGCAATTTTCGACATAGAGCTCCATTACCATGAAAAGTAACTGATATTAAGGGAGAAGAGCTGGTCAGTACAAATTTCTTTTAAGTATTATCGTGTGCGCAGAAAAAACGTACTCCGCTAAATAGATAGGGAATTCAAGGACTAGGAAGACACTGAGGTTCTTTTTCTGGCCCGCAGAGTCAAGAGAAATTCCCGACCGTTCAACCTCCCGCCTGTCGTTGCGAGCGGAGCGAAGCAATCTCGAACCCTTATTGGTAATATGAGATTGCTTCGCTTCGCCCGGCCACCGGGCCTCCCGGTTCGCAACGACAGGCGGGTTACGCTTTTGTAAGTGAGCACATGAAGTGGGCGACTGCTTTGAGGCGTTCTTTTTTTCTGGTGTTTTTAATGAGGTCAATCGTGGCGCTGCCGACGATGGCGATCTCGACGAGGTTTTTTAGTGAGCGAATTTGAGCCGGAGTTGAGATTCCAAAACCGAGCGAGAGAGGTAACGAGAATGTTTTTCTTACCTCGTGCAAGTATTTAGAAAGCCCCGGAGGAAGAGTCTTACTCGCTCCCGTTGTGCCTGTTCTTGATAAGCAGTAGACAAAGCCCTTTTTGTGTTCCTTGGCGATCTTCTTTAAACGATCCTTAGGCGTAATTGGTGAGACAATGGGAATGGGAGTGATCCCGTTTGAAAGGGTGTGGTGAAAAAAGCGATCACCTACCTCCTCAAGGGGGATATCAGGAACGATGATTCCTTGAACTCCTGCGTTGTGTGCCTCTTTGCAAAACCCCTGTAGTCCACCCCGGTAAGTAAAAGGGATATTATAGTAGGTCATCGCCAGAAGTGGGAGTTGAACTCGTTTATAAAGATTAGCAAATGCTTTTAAGCATCGCTTGGGTGTTACTCCATTACTCAGGGCAATACTGTTTGCGTACATAATGGTATTGCCATCCGCAATCGGATCAGAAAACGGCAGTTGCAGTTCAATAATTTTAACCCCACTTTGCTCCATCACCTCAACGATCTCTAAACTCTCACTAAGGGTTGGATATCCAAGCACCACATGACTCATCACCACTGGAGCACGGCGAGAGGTTGTAGAGATTTTTAATAAAGTGTCTTCGAGGTTCATAGTTGCTGAAGATAGTTTTTTAGAAACTTCAAGAAATGTTTATCTTTAATATGCCTTGCAAAGATAAAGATATCTTTATCCCCTCTCCCAGAGAGGTTGACGACGATGGTTTTTTTTGAAGAGAGTTTTGGCGCAAGCTTTATCGCATGGGAAAGCGCGTGGGCAGATTCAAGGGAGGATAAGATCCCTTCAGTTTTTGCAAGAAGTTTAAATGCTCTTAGCACGTCTTTATCGGTGGCATAGGAGTACTCCACCCGTTTTGTGTCATGAAGATAGGCATGAAGTGGACCCACCCCAGCATAGTCAAGACCGGCTGAGACACTACTTGTTTCTCCCACCTGTCCGTGATCATCTTGGAGCCAGTAACTTTTATATCCTTCAACGACTCCTAAAGTTCCACCCTGAAAGCGCGCAGCATGGAGTCCACGCTTCATCCCTTTTCCACCAGCTTCGACACCGATAAGAGCGACCTCTTTGTCTAAAAGAAAGGCATCAAATGCACCGATAGCGTTACTTCCTCCACCCACACAAGCAATTACATAGTCAGGAAGTCTTCCGGTAAGAGAACGAAACTGCGCCTTAATCTCTTTGCCGACGATCTTTTGAAAGTAGCGATTAATCTCCGGATAGGGATGTGGACCGAGTGCTGAACCTAGAAGGTAGTGAGAACTACGCACATTGGTGATCCAGTCTTTTAAAGCAGCGTTAACCGCATCTTTTAGGCGCTTTCCTCCTGAAAAGACAGGAACAACGGTTGCTCCAAGTTGTTCCATCCAAAAGACATTTGGACGCTGCCGATCGACATCTATTGCCCCCATGTAAACAACGCACTCAAAACCAAATTTGGCACAGACTGATGCGGTAGCAAGACCATGCTGTCCTGCGCCCGTTTCCGCGATGATTCTCTTCTTCCCCATATTTTGGGCAAGAAGTGCCTGGCCGACACAGTGATTTATCTTGTGCGCACCGGTATGATTTAGGCCTTCATTTTTTAAATAAATTCTCGCCCCACCAAGGTTCTCACTTAAGTGTTTACAATAATGAAGCGGACTTGGACGACCAACGTAATCTCGGTAGAGATCTTTTAAGTCGCTCTGAAACTGTTTATCTTTTTTAGCATGATTGAAACACGCTTCTAATTCAAGGAGTGCGGGCATTAACACTTCGGGCGCGTAGCGGCCACCAAACTGACCGTAGTGTCCCGTTGAGTCCACGCGGTAACGCTCTTTTTTGCTCTTTTTTCTTTTAGCGCGCATGCGGATGATTTTTTCTAGATTCCTTAAGTAACGAAGCAAGCATTTTTCCAGAATCAGCGGCTCTTATCAAAGATTCCCCAATTAAGAAAGCATGGATACCTTCTGCCATCAAACGCGAGATATCTTTTGCACTTTCAATGCCTGATTCTGAAACAATAGTTATCGGTGGGAGGTTTGGTTCTTTTTTTACAATTCTTGAGAGCTGTTCAGAGACACTGAGATCGGTAACAAATGTGTCTAAATCACGATTATTTATCCCAAGAAGGGGAGGAGTGTCATTTTTGTTTTGTCGCTCTGAAAGTAATCTAAGATATCTCTCAAGCTCTTCTTCGTTATGGACCTCGATAAGAACATCAAGAGAAAGGGATGATGCTTCTTCATAGAGATTTTTGAGTTCACCTTGGGACAGGCAGCGAACGATTAACAAGATCGCATCTGCACCAAGGAGACGACTCTCCCAAACCTGATAGGGATCAATAATGAAATCCTTTCGAAGGATGGGGATCGAATCAACAGCGTTCTTAATTTCCAAAATGAAACTAGGATCCCCATGGAAGAATGTTTTGTCAGTAAGTACGGAAAGACATGCAGCACCATTTTCTTTGAAAGCACGTGCAAGGGGGATAATTTCTAAATTTTCTTTGATTATTCCCTGTGAAGGTGAGGCCCGTTTGATCTCTGCGATAACTCTTGGAGATGTTCCTTCTTGAAGTGATCGAGTAAATGACCGAGGAGGATCGAGTCGAGCCACTTGATTCCTTATCTTATCGATAGGCAAATTGCTTTTTGCCTGCTCGAGTTCTCTCTGTTTTTCCTTCAAAATTGTTTGGAGTATGGACATTGTCTTATTTCACTGTTTCTTCCCTGTTTCCTTCAGCCTGAGGAGCAAAAGTGCTTGAGCGCTGGTTACTTTACTTTTATATAAGTAACTCTCTATCTCAAGCTTATTCTCACTTCTGAATCGGGGATCGAATCGTGATAAAGGCGTTAAACCTCTCCAAGCGTTATGGCTCGCTTGAAGCAGTCCGTGAACTCAACTTTGATATTCTTCAGGGTGAGATCGTTGGTCTTCTTGGTCCAAATGGTGCAGGAAAGACGACTACGATGCGGATGTTAACAACCTTTCTTCCACCAAGCAGTGGCGCAGCTATTGTTGGTGGGTTTGATATCTGCACAGAAGGAGCAGAGGTGAGAAAACATCTTGGCTACCTTCCAGAGAACCCGCCATTGTACCCAGAATTGAAAGTAAGTGAATATCTCAAGTTTGTAGCAGAGATAAAAGATGTTCCACGTCAGCGAATTAGGTCTGCGGTAGATGATGTCATCGCACAGTGTGGGCTTTCAAACGTTTACCGAAGGTTGTGTGGAGAACTTTCAAAAGGATTTCGTCAACGGGTAGGGATTGCTCAGGCACTTGTTCACAGGCCAAATGTAATTATCTTAGATGAACCCACAAGCGGACTTGATCCCACGCAGATTATTGAAATTCGCGCACTTATTGCAGGACTTCGGGGAGCACATACGGTGATACTTAGTACGCACATTCTTCCGGAGGTGATCCAGACCTGTTCAAAGGTAATTATCATCGCTGGGGGGAGAATTGTTGTTGAGGGGGCATTAAGTGAGATTACGGTAGAACGAAGTCTTGAGGAGCGATTCTTAGAGGCGGTTTCTCGAGATATTGAGGGAGTATGAAAATACGAGCAGTTTCTAGTATCGCAAGAAGAGAGATCCTCTCTAATTTTGTTACGCCGATAGCGTATGTGATTATTGCTGGATTTATGATTCTCTCTGGCTTTTTCTTTTTTAGTCTGCTCATGTACTACAACGCAAATCTCTCTCAGGCAGCAATGCATCCAGAGGGAAAACCAAATCTCAATGAGTGGGTCATCAGCCCTTTTTTCAAAACGATTGAACTCGTGCTTGTATTTCTTATTCCACTCCTTACGATGCGCACAATTGCTGAGGAAAAAGGGAGAGGCACTTTTGAACTCCTTGCTACTTCGCCGTTAACGATCGGTGAGCTTGTGTGGGGGAAGTTTTTAGGGATCTCTGTCGTTGCGCTTTCGATGCTCCTTCTTTCATTTATCTATCCACTTGCGCTCATTGTTTTTTCAGATCCTGAGCGGGCGCCCATTTTTATCGGATTTTTAGGGCTCGTCCTTTTTCTTCTATCGTTTCTCTCCTTAGGGCTCATTTTTTCCTCGCTCTCAAGGAGTCAAACAGTGGCTGGAGTTATGGCGCTTATTTTTCTCCTCCTCTTTTACGTTGTCGACATGCCCGCGGCAAAACTCCCTCCACGTCTTGCTTCTTTTGTTGCCTATCTCTCCCCCGCTCGACATACGGAGCTGATGCTCAAGGGGGTTATTGATAGTGCAAATATTGTTTATTTTTTAACTCTCATACTTTTTGGTCTTTTTATTACCAGCCGGATTTTAGAAGGTGAGCGGTGGCGATCGTAGCAAAAATGAAGAAAAACACCCCATTTGTTGGAATTTGTTCAATAATCTTTCTCAGTTTTGCGCTCATTACGTATTTTCTTCTTAACGTAGAGGGAAACGATACTCTGCTCCTTGTGCCACTCTTTCACCTTACGGTGGGGACGGTGTTTGGTGCCTGGTTTCTTTTTTGTGGAGGATTAAAGGGTATTCAAGCGCCAAGCGTGAAACACGTTGCAAAATTTGGCACGACGGTAAGCATCTACTGCACGCTCTTTGTTGCGATTATTGTGCTGGTCAACTATCTCGCTTCTCGGCACCAGTTTTTTTATTACGATTCAACCGAGGAAAAAGTCTACACCCTTGCTACGCAAACAGAGGAGATCCTTTCTCATTTAACTCAACCAATAGTTCTTCGAGGTTTCTATCTCGGTGGTATGGCTGAACCTAAAGAAGATGAACTTATCAAGCGGATGATAAATAAATTTCCCGAGAAACTTCGTTGGCAGGTGATCGATCCCGAGAGAAATCCAGAACTTGCAGAAAAATATGGAATTACAGAAGCAGGAAGCGTGCATATCACGTTTGAAAGTGGTGAGCCGAAACGCGAAGTGAGAATTACGCGCGATGTGTCTGAAGAGGCGATCATTAACGCAATTTCAAGACTTACTCGCACAGGAAAGAAGATAGTTTACTACCTTGAAGGTCATGGAGAGCCAAACTTAAGCGAAGCTGGCCCAAGTGGTTACCAATTTCTCAAGCAGGCCATTGAGGGAGAGAATCTCATTCTAAAACCTCTTTTTATCAAAACCGATCATCTTATGCCAAAAGATGCGGCGTTAATTCTTATTGCATCAGGGAAGAAGGACTGGCTTCCTCACGAAACAAAAGCGATCGAACAATATCTTTCCGAGAAAGGATCGGTGCTCTTTCTTGCTGAACCAAGAACAACTGAAGATATTCAAAGAACTGTTAAACAGTTTGGCGTGGAAGTTGGAAACGATGTCATTGTCGATCCTGAGGTGCGGTTGTTTTCGGGGCCGAGCTTGGGGGTGCAGCCGGTAATTACACAATATAATTATCATCCGATCACCAAGGGGTTTAGCGAAGGAATCATTATGTCTATCGCCTCATCAGTAAGACGATCTTCCACCCCTCCTCCTGGAGTGGGAGTATTTGAACTTGCATTAACCGGATCTGCGAGTTGGGCTGAAAAAAGTGTTGATCTCATTTTTAGCGATGAGCCGCGCGCAGCGCTCGATCTCACCGATATAAAAGGTCCAGTATCGATTGCGGTTGCTGTTGATCGAAATGAACCGGGGAAAAATGAGAACCCCTCTGGTCTCAAGAAAGGGCGTCTTGTTGTTATTGGGGATACAGATTTTGTATCAAATGCCAACATTCGCCAATTATTTAATCAGGACTTTTTTTTAAACGCGATGAATTGGGCCCTTGGTGATGATCAAGGAATCACCATTCGCGCTCGAGCTTTGCGACAGTCAACAAAAGCGATTACGACAGCACAATTTCAAAATATTTTTCTTATTACGGCAGTTCTCCTTCCAGAGTTAATACTTGTTTGCGGACTCTGGGTATGGTGGTCACGAAAATATTTATGACGCGTATAAAGATGTATTTAATGGCTGCGGTTCTTCTTCTTATTGGTGGCTATGTCTTTATTACAGAACAAAATCTACGAGAACATCAGGGAGCAAACGAACTCTTTGGTGTTTCGGGAAAGGAGCCGCTAGAGAAAGTTCAGTTTTATTACCACAACGAAAAATATGCGATAGAAAAAAAAGGAAACTCTTGGCAGATGAGCGATCTCCAAGGCACGCCCCTCAATAATGAAAACCTTAAAGAGGTTTTAAACAGCATATCAAAACTGAAAAGTTATAATATTGTAACTCCTGATGCCGATCGCAAAGATGAGGTAACACTCTTTGGATTAGATAAGCCAGAGCTTGTTTTGGATCTCTCTTTTGGGGGAAAAAAGAAAACGATTGAATTTGGAAGAAAGCACTCTTTTTCCGGCAGACGCTATGCTCAGATTGTTGGAGAAGAGAGGGTGTTTCTCATTGATGATAAAAACTATCAAGGCCTCTTAAAAGAGAAAAGTCAATTGAGAAACGATAAACCGCTCTCTTTTGATCCTCGAGAGATCGTTGAAATTGAAGCGGAACGAGAAGGCCTCCTTCCGAAACGTTTACGGATAAGAACAATAGAGGATCGGTTGTCCGAAGATCTCTCTGAACATGAAATTGCTCACTGGGAAGTGTTTGATGATGAAAAGAAGTTTCTTGCAGAGGGTTCTTTACTCGCCAAAGAACTTGAAGAGCTTAATAATATTACAGCCAAAAGCGTAATTGAAATGAAAAATGGCGAGGAGGAGGATTTTGGACTCAAGGAGCCAAAACTAACTCTTTATTTGAAGCATAAAAAGGATAACGTTCCTTCAATAACAGTTCTTATTGGAAAAGTTTCAACTGAAACTACTTCCAGATATTTTTTAAAGGTGAAAGAGAGTTCTTGGGTTTATGAATTAAAAACGATGCCCGCATCTGATTTTTTAGAGCCGGCTGATTATTTTCGAGATCGGACCCCTTTTAATGATCTTAAGATAGCCAGTCTTCATAAAATTTCGATCATAAAAAAGAAACCAGTCGAAGCGGAGTTTTCTTTTACAAACTCAAACGGTATCTGGATATTAAGGAGTGGAAAGAATGAAGAAGGAGACATTTTAGCAGTAGATCAACTTCTGATTAAAGAGTGGGTTCAGAAACTTCTTGATTTTAAGGTGATTAGTTTTGAGCCAGAGGGAACTCAAGAGAACAGAGAACGAGTAATTGAAATCAGAATGAGTTTTTCAAATCCCAATCTTTCATACCAAGTAACTTTTGGCGAAGAACTTCAGGAGACTGGCTCAGGGTTGGAGATCAAAACCGAGAAACAGATCTCCATGACCGCACCACCAAAAGAGCCTCTTCTTCCAGATGAGCTTACAGGAGCGGGTGCGCCACGTTTTGCTTGGATTCAAGAGGATGGGAAACCAGCGCTGCCGGTATTTGTGAGCGCTTCAAGTTGGAGTGAATTCGATCGTCAACCAAATGATTTTGTTATTAAAGAAAAAGGACAAGCCTCGGGACAATGATTCGAAAATTAATAATAGGTTCTCTTATTATTGGATTAATAGTTACCGCGACCGGACTTGTTGGCGGCCTGTATTTTTATTTTCGGCTCACCAGAGATCTGCCGAGAATGGAAAAAATTAGTGACTATGTTCCGAAGGCAGTAAGTTCGATTTACGCTGAGGATGGAACTTTAATTGGGGAGATTTATGAAGAGAAACGTTATCCCGTTCCTTTTTCGGAGATTCCGCCTCTTTTAAAAAATGCATTTCTTGCAGCAGAAGACGCGAACTTTTATCGTCATCCGGGGATAGATTTTATTAGCATTCTTCGTGCTGTTTGGGTAAACCTTCGAAAAAAATCAAATGTTCAGGGAGCATCTACAATAACTCAACAAGTAGTAAAATCTCTCTTACTTACTAAAGAAAAAACCTACGAGCGAAAGATAAAGGAAGCGATACTTTCTTATCGAATAGAACAAGCCCTCACAAAGGACGAGATCTTTTCTATATATTTAAACGAGATTTATCTTGGTTCAAATGCCTACGGGGTGCAAGCGGCTTCACGAACACACTTCCATAAAGACCTGAAGGACCTGAATTTGGCCGAGATTGCATTTCTTGCAGGGTTGCCTCCGAAGCCAAGTGCGTATTCTAAAAAAGAACATCGCGAAGAGGCTTTGGGCCGTCAACACTACGTACTTGATCAAATGCTGAAAAACCAGATGATTTCTCCTGAAGAGGCAAAGGAGGCAAGAGAATTTACTCTTACGCTCTATCCCGCAAATAATCAGAAGATCTTTCATGCGCCGTATTACGTTTCTCATGTGATTTCATTACTTGGTGAATTGGAAGCGACACGAAAAGAAAACTTTCTTACAAACCCTGGTGGCTACCAGGTGTATACTACGGCTGATTTGCGAGCCAATACTCTTGCACAAGCTGCTGTCCGACGTGGTTTGTTAGAGGTCGATAAACGGCGCGGGTGGAAAGGTCCTTTGACAGAGTACTCAATAAAAAAAGTTGCTGCACTTTTAGGACCTGAAGCGACGGGAGGAGAAAGAGCAAACAGTATTTTAAAAGCATACTGGACAGAATGCCAAGCTGAAAAAGAGGTGGGACGGTGCCCGAAGAGAGAGGAGGAGCTTATTCCGGGACGAATTTATCGGGCACTGGTGACAGGAATTAAGGGAAACAAGATTGAAGTAATGGTCGGTGATTTTCGTCAGGAACTTGATCTGAAGAATGTTACGTGGGCAAAAAAGCTGCTCGATAAAAATGATCGGAGCACCTGGATCGATATCCCCAACGCTCTGCGGGTTGGACATGTAATAGAGGTTTCTCTTGAAAATGTTAGTGCTGGTGCCCCTGAATCACCGAGTGGCGAAACAAGACAGAAATTTATTCTTGATCAGACACCGGAGCTTGAAGGAGCGTTTGTTCTCTCGAATGTTGATACGGGAGCGGTAACGGCAATTATTGGAGGATATGATTATCAGCGAAGTGAATTTAATCGCGCCACTCAAGGATTGAGGCAACCAGGATCCGCTTTTAAGCCGTTTATTTACCTCGCGGCGGTGGAACAGCTGCACTATACGCCGGTGACGATCGTTCCTGATTCACCGATCAGTCTTGTCGCTGGAAATGGAGAGATGTGGACGCCAGGAAACTTTGATCATAAATTTCTTGGCCCAATTACCTTACGAACCGCGTTAGAGCGTTCGCGAAATGTGGTTTCTGTGTATCTTTTGAATCAAATGGGGGTCGATCGCGGCATCGAGTCTGCAAGAAAATTTGGAATTACAACACCAATCGGTCGCGATCTGTCGATTTCCTTAGGGACCCCTGAGGTGAAGTTACTTGAACTCGTTCGAGCCTATAGTGTGTTTCCAGCAAAAGGATGGCTCTCTGAATCTCTGGTGATCACCGAGATTAAGGATCGATCTGGAAAAACAATTTTTAAGCAGGGACCGAAACAGAAAAAGGTTATTAGCGATGAAGATGCATTTATTATGACCAACATGATGAAAGGTGTGGTGGATCGCGGTACCGCAACGATTCTTAAAGCGCTTGGAAGACCGATTGGTGGGAAAACTGGAACGACAAATGAACAGATGGACGCTTGGTTTGTGGGTTTTAGTCCGGAGTGGTCAGCGGGGGCATGGGTCGGATTCGATGTAAAGAGAACGATCGGTCGGCTCGAAACCGGAGGAAAAGCAGCGGCGCCAATTTTTCTTTACTTCATGCAAGAATTTCTAAAAGACAAGATAGTTCTTGATTTTGATATTCCTGATGGAGTGATCCCTGTGCCGATCAATAGAATGTCAGGCACCCTCGCAGATCCAAGTGAGCCAGATGCTTTCTTTGAGTACTTCAAGAGTGGAACAGAACCAACGGAGTATGTTCCGACGTATACTGGAGAGGCACCACAAGAACAGAATTCAGGAAATGATTATCTGTCCCATGATGAGTTTTGAAGTAGAAAGGAGCTCGCTTTACTTAGTCTTCTCCTTCTCCTTAGACTTCTCCTTAGACTGAACTTCAACTTGCACTTGCTCTTGCTCTACAAATCAGCACTGTAAGTTTTATTCGGAATGAGCTGAAAGAATTTTTAGCGCAAGCGCAAGTTGAAGTTCAGTCTAAGGAGAAGTCTAAGACTAAGTAGAAGGAGAAGTTATTTTCCGTAACATCGGCGGCCCGCCCACTCGACCAGAACATTTGCCTCACACCTCAATGGGCGAGTCGCCGATGTTACGGTTATGCTACGGTTACTAAGAAAGTTCTCGTTGCTGTTCCACCTTCTGGGTCTGAAACAGTTACCGTTACAAGAAACTTTCCTTTAGCTCCGTTTGCATACACCGTAAGAAGATCATCAGACATTGAAAAAGTTACTCCACTTTTCGTTTGTGGAGTGCTTGCATTGGTAAGAAGGCGTGGATTGGTATAAACACTTTTTACCAAGCGAGTAATCTTTGTTGGAGTTGAGCCGGGATTGTAACGGAAGAGATCCCCATTTGAAACAACATAGTAGGCGGCACCTGTTTCACTCTTGAACCATTTCCTGTTCTTTTGAAGCGAGGAGCTTGAAGGAACAAATGATGCGGTAATTTGGAGCCGCTCTTTTGTGTAGTATTCGTTGTTAAATACCCTTGCTACCGCTGAGAATGTCATATCTGAAGAGTCTGATTCTTCATCTTCCGCAGCGATTGCTACACCGATGCTTCCTGCTGAAGCAGATAACTTTTGTGAAGAGACTGGTTCAAGAAGGGGGATGTTGTTTCCAACAAAATCCTCGACCGTATCTTCAGAGATTACGCCAGTTACAGTGCTTGGGCTGAAGGTAAATCCTGAGCGTGAAGCTTGGAGGAGGTAGTTTGTTCCATCATAGATATTAGGAAAAGAGTATGCTCCATCGGAATTTGTAATCCGATATCCAAGAGCTCCTGCGCTAATAAGTACTCCAGAAACAGGAAGACCATCGTTTGTTACTGAACCAGTAAGACAGAAGCTCTCGCCGCGAAAAGCTGCAATTACTGGCGCCATATTATTAATCGTTCGTGCATTGTCAGCCTTATTTGCAACCCCAGTTGCATACCCAGCGTATTTAATGCTTGGGTTTGAGAAGTGACCAACTCTTGTTCCTGGAGGATATGCCATAACTGTTCGGTAACGGTTTTTTCCAAAATGGTAGCCGTAGGAATACGTGTAAGCACCCCCTGGTCCTGAACTTGCTTTGTCGTGATTTGCACCCATGTTGTGTCCAAGCTCATGAGCAAGGGTATGAAAAGGAGCGCAATATTGATTTGTTACTGTAAACATATAGTTTGCAGCCCAGGAGTAGGGAGCACCAAGCCAGCCAAGACCACAATATTGCATTGAGTTAACAAGGAGAGCTACCATATCTGCTTGATACTGATCACGAAGAGCGTGAACTTCATCCATATACCCATCGGTTTTTCCGGTAAGGCGGGTGAGGTTCGTAGCAAAGTTATAATCTTCGTTGTAAGAAACTTCACCAACATATACGAGGTTGAGGCGGATATTGATTTTAGAGTTTAGGTAATCTTGGTTTGCAACCGCAACCGATTCGCGAGCTCGAGCTTCAATAGCGGCTGTTCCTCCAGCGCCACTTCGTGCTTGTGGTGAGTAGAGCACCATAATCGTAATTGGGATAAGATTCGCACTCTCCTCTTGAGCCATTTTTACATTTTGAGCACTTTGTTTAAGATCGGCGCGAACAACATTTGCTGCTACTTGAGCCGGACTCTCTTCCGTATGTGAATGCTTCTTTGCAGTATTCAGGTCATCTGTGCCACAGGAAGGAAGTTTATTTTCGTTGATCTCTTCGATAATTGATTGACCATTTTCGTTATGACCAAGATTAAAAACGATGCCGCTATCGAGGGTGAAAGTTCCAGAAACTCCTTCACCTTGTGAGGTGCGAACTCGAACCATTGATGCAGTGCCGAGATATGCGCCTGAGTCGTCGATAATATTGCCATAGAGGGTGTCTGTGCGCTCGTCAGCGTTAGAAACTTTGAGAGGAACGATTTTGTATGAATGCTCTGGAAATGGGTTAAAATCAAAAACGTTTCCACTAAATACTTCTGAAGTTACTTGAAAAGGTTTTCTTCTCTTTATTACTTCGCTAATATTGTAGAGTGTTCCTGCTTCGCTGTCATTTTCTTCAGCAGCAGATGTTAAAGGAAGTGAGTTTGAAAGTGCTGTCGTTGTTTCGATCTCGTTTTTCTTACTCTCGGTTACGTTTGAGGTTGTTACTTTTTGAGAGTTAAGTTTTGCTACCTTTTGAACTCGAGCGGACCGTTTTGTGGCATGAACGATTTTAAGTTGTACGACTTTATTATGGTTAGTGGTTTTTTTATAAACGCTGGGTGCCCCTATTAACGAGCTGAGCACGAAAACCGTTAAAACCAGGTTTATAATTTCTTTTTTACTGAGTTTCACTAAAGCCCCCTAAGAGAATCCGTTAAACCAACCTCAGCGAATCACCGAAAAATCTTCAATAATCTCGCCGACTTAGAAGTTTATCGTCGTATTAGGTGGGAACTTAATGTTTTGGCTCCCGGAGAAAAATAAATGAGAAGTAAGAAAGAAACTTATAAGGATACGGGGAGGACAACCTTAAAACCGATATGACTAATATTTCCGCCCCCGCGAAGTGAGGCCGCAAGCATTTGTGTATGCAAGCGGCCTCTCTGTCGATTTTTCTGAAATGAGGCTCGTCGAAGTCTCGTTCTGTACTACGTGTCTTTGCGGCTTCGGGCCCATCCGGTTGAAGCGTGGGAGCGAGATCTTCTAATTCTTTGAACGCTTTTTCATCATCAGGTGGAAAGCTGGTAGCCGGCACGAGCTGGATGCCAGTTGTTTCAAAACGAGCTTCGAACCTGTTAAAGCCTTGATTCTTCCACTCTTTGACAATTTGAAGCGCTTCCGGACTTAAGTTTCCTTGAAATACGCACTTCCATCCGTTGATGGGAATCTCCAAACAGATGGTAGGATCTGTTCCCATCGCTGCACGAAAGTTTTTCTCGATCTTTTCAGGCAATCGCTTTGGCGATCTCGTAGCCGTTATTGATAGGAAAAGAGTCTCCTCGGTTTCTCTCAAAACGCTAACCTCAACCTCGCAAAGGTAAGCGCTCGACGACGAGACAAGCGTTGCTTCCCCCCATAAAGAACCTAATCGAGAGTTAAGCGCTTTACTAACGGGGTTTACCTCTCGCGCTTGAATGTGTGAAAAGAGCAGTTCTGCGTTTTCTGGATTACTCACCTTTCCTACGAGGTGCGTTAGCTTCGTAGCATCATTATGAGCACCCTCAAAAAAGATCTTACGCTCATACGTTGCCGCCCGGTAGGCAAACACAGCTCCGAAAAGGAGAAGAAGTCCAAGACACAGATACCCAGTAACTTGATCCGACTTGCTACGGAATTTGATTTTCATTCAAAAAAACCTCCTCAATGCATCGCGACGGTGCGCAAAGCATTGATTGTTAGAACTCAAGTTGTCCTATACCCGAGATGAAGATGTGAAATATCGCATGTGGATTGGGCTGAAACCTAGCAGATCATGAGCTTTCCGTAAATCTTACACAACCAATGCTCTTTCAGCTTTAGCGCTCATAGCGGTGACCCTCCTTGGCGATATCAGTTACCTGGGGAGAGCGTCCACCGATAACTTCAGAGATTGCCACTCCACCAAGCATCAAAAGAGCACCCGTAAGCTGTCTGCCATTGAGGAACTCTCCAAGCACTAACCATCCTGCAATAACGGCAAACACCGGCTCAAGACAAAAGATGATCGCCGCAGTGGTTGGTCGAGCAAACCTCTGAACATATGTGTAGAGAGAATAGGCAAAAGCCGTCGGGAGGAGGGCCATTAAGAGAACAAGACCCCAACCGGAAGAAGAGAGGGTGAGCGTCGGATTTTCAAAGAGAAATGAAAGAGGAAGTGTGATTAGTGAAACGATAATAATTTGTACAATATTTAATCGTAACGTATCTCCCTTTGGTCCAAAGTGTGAAGTAGAGATGATATGCAGAGCAAAGGCTACCGCTGAGCACAACACCCAGAGATCTCCGGCTTGGACGGAGAGTCGATCATCTAAAGAGAGAAGTCCCAACCCAAAAATAGAGATGATCGCTCCGATAAAGGTGTATTTTTCTGGCAGTCGTTTAAGAAGGATTGCCGAAAAAATCGGAACTATTAAAACATAAAATCCAGTAATGAAAGCGGCCTTGCCGGCAGTGGTTTTATGAAGGCCGATCGTTTGGAGAATAAACCCAAGAGCAAGCCATATCCCCATAAAGATCCCGTAACGGATCTCCTTCTTGGTAAGATGAAAAAGTGTTTTTGAAAAAACGCCAGAGAGGAGGAGGCTCGCGATAAAAAAACGTAAAAACACAGAATATATCGGACCGATCTCTTGAAGAATCTGTTTTGCAGGAACAAATGTTACCCCCCAGATTACAGCAAGAAGTAGAAGCGCAAGGTAAGAATGACTTGGGCGCATATTAATTAAGAAGGGGAAGGAGGGTATCAACGAACTCTGATTTTCCAAAGACGATGTGGAGTTTGGCTTGAGAGGAAAAATCGGAATTTTCGCCAAGATAAGAAAACTTTCCGCCAATTCCTCTAATCAGCGCTTCAATAGGGGTGGTATCCCAGATTTTGAGACTATATTCTATGGTACCTAGTAAAGCTCCGGTGAGTGTTAGGGTTTGTGCGTAGCAATCGTAGTAAATTCTTGCATGAGGAAATTGCTTGTGAAGTTTAAAAAAAACCTCTTCATTATTACTTCGTTGAAAAGTAGCAAGCACTCCGGTGGCGATAATCTGATGAGGATTGGTCGCATTCCATGAGACCGGATAAGAGAGCGGTTTTTCATTATAATAAACCCCAACTCCTTTTCCTCCATAGCTGCAGATATCTAAAACCGGGTGATCAATAAACCCAAGAACTGCTTCATTTTGAAACCGAAGACCAAGAAGTGTTCCAAACGTGGGAATTTGGTTTACAAGGCTCTGCGTGCCATCGATGGGATCGATGGTCCACTGAAACTCAGAATCTTTGTTTACTGGTTCAAATTCTTCTCCAATGATTCCGTGTGTCGGAAAATGTTTCTGGATCACCTCACGGATAAGCTCTTCTGTCTTGTAATCTACTTCACTCACTGGCGTGAGATCCGCTTTTGTCTCTACCATAAAGGAGCCTGATTCCCAGAGTGGCACAATGAGCGCGCGAGCTTTTTCAACCAGTGTTTTTCCAAATTGCAGGAATTTTTTTTGATCGGTGACTGGAAGTGAGAAGGTAGGTTCTTTTTTTGAATTCACAATCCTGTAATACTAACGCCCTCTAATATAAAACGCTAGTCTGTTATTATCGTATATGTATGAGAATAGAAGGAGATTTCTCTTCCTACGGGATGTGGTACACGCGAAGCTCGCTTTGACGCCAAGGTTTAAGAGGTGCTTTGAATCGCTTGATCTCCCTCCAAGATGAGGGGACTTCGTTGTTTTTGAGATGTAGTGTGATCTCCGGAGAAAACCAGATCGGTCTTGAACCTCCGATGGCAAGATAGGTGTTTTTTAATGAGAGTTGCTGCTCTTTGTTAACTAAATGTAACTCTTTTGAAAATGGGGTAAGGTAATTGTAAAACTGTAATCCAAAAAATAAACCTTCATCAGTAGCAAGAGAAACATTTGAGGATAGTTTATTTTGATGAAGGTAGCGTGCGAGCCTTTCGGCATCTTTGCAACTATCGTTGAGCTCTTCATATTTGCGGTACGAATGAAAATAGGAATGTGCTGTAATAATCAAGACAAGCCCAAGGAAGAGCGGTTTTTTATAGCGCAATTTAATAAATGCAGCGGAGATAATGATCGGCACGGAGATTGAGATGAGCTCTAAGTATCGAGACTGTCGTGGAAGGGGGACAAGAAAAGGCTCAACTTGAATAGGATAAAACTCCAAAAAGAGAAGGTGAAACACGATCCACCACAGAAAAAACGCCACTGTTGATAGTTCGCCCCACTGAGCGAGAGCAATAACAGCAACGAGGAGTAACCAGTAATATCCGCCATGCTCATTGAATGGATAAGCATAGGTCGTGCTCGAGAATAAGTTTTTTAAATAAAACCCCCAATCTCTATCCATTGTTGGGGAGTACAGCTCCGGTTCGGCGTTAATGCGGTAGTCGTAGTATGAAAACTCGGCTTTATATTGCCAGAAAAAATCCCCCGTCAGATTTAAATAGACCATACTAATGAAAACTAATCCCAATGCAAACGATCCATAGAAAGCAAGATGATTCCAGGGATAACGTTTACGAGAATAAAAAAAAGAGAGCGAATAAAAACTCGTTGCAAGGAGGGCGGAGAACATACTGATTTTTACCAAAAAGGAAAGTACAAACATTATGCCAGCAGTGCTTGCAAGCACATATGATGAAAATGTCTGCCCTGCCGTAGATCTTCGATCAGAAAGAAAAAGAAAAAGAAAGCCGAGGTGAAGAAAGAAACCGATGAGAATATCGTTATGAATTGTTGTTGAGCCGATAAGATTAAATGGGTACGTAGCAAAGAGAAATGCCGCAAGAAGAGCTGTTTTGGAATCAAGGAAGAATTTTGCTAGCGCATATACAACAATGATTGAAAAAACACTTGTAAAATAAAACGGCGCAACAATGCCAAATTCATTCAATCCAAACCATTTAATTCCTGCGGCCATGGCGTAAAGAAGAAGAGGGCGGTAGGCATATTGATTTCTTAATTCAAGATCCGGATAGGTTCCATGCACAATACTATCGGCGTAGGAGACATAGGTAAGGTCATCACCAAGTGCATATCCTGAAAGAAAATAAAAACGGACGGCAGCACCATAGAGAACAATAAGAAAAAGCCAAACTGAAGGAGGAAGCGCGGAGATTAACTGTCGCAAAGATCGTTTGTTTCTATAAGCCATTTTGCGACTCTTCCTCGAAGGGATCCGATAATATTTTTGCAGGCAATATATGCTTCTTCATAATGACGTAACACGATCTGTCGACGATTGAGAGAACCGGAGATCTCATCGAGGGCGCGTCGAATCAAGGGATTCGAGATATCTGGTTGGACCTGGAGGAGCTTTTGAGAACTCTCTACGAGTTCGGTGTAGGCAAGATGTCGCGCAGGTATGTTTTGTGCGTTTTTATAGCGCGAAAGAGGCGCTTGCAATGTTTCTGTTGAAAGAGGAAGGGTCGAGAGATTGGAAATCATTCGCTCTTCTAGTTTCTTTAGTTCACGATCCGCTTCCTGAAGATCTTCTTTTGCCGATGTGGTGACATGCAGAGAGTCCCAAAAAAAGGCAGCACTAAGGAACGCAAAAAACACTAAACACACAAGAGTAAGCACTCGTGCTTTATTCATGAAACACTCACCTGAGGTGCCGCAGTTGCCAGTTCATCAGGAGCATCAAAGAAAGGCTTTTCAGAAAATGCATGAAGAGTTGCTACGAAGCTCGAAGGAAACGACTGACAGAGATTAAGGTAGATATTTACTGTTTCGTTGTAAGCATTTCTTCGAGTAGCAATTCGGTTTTCTGTTTCTGTAAGTTCGGTATGGAGATTTCTAAATTGAGAATCAGCTTTGAGTTCAGGATATGCCTCTGCAAGAACCATTAACTGTTGTAAGGAGCTCCTTGTTTGTTGTTCGATCCCGGTTGCTCCTGCGGCATCGCTGATTTGCGTTGTTCCTTGTTGACGAAGGGCGGTAACTTTCTCTAGGGTGCTGCGTTCATGTTGAGCGTATCCTTTTACCACTTCAACGAGATTTTGAATGAGTTCAAAACGTCGTTTCAGTTCAACCTCGACATTTGACCAACTTTGCTCTGTTGCGTTTCTTGCAGAGATAAGCGCATTGAAACTCAAAAGATACCAGAGAAGAAAGACAGCAAAGACAATAATTACCCCAAACGTTGCAATCATATTACCATCCTCTTGAAGATCCTCCTCCTCCACTTGATCCTCCGCCAAAACTACTTCCCCCTCCCCCTCCTCCTCCGCCACCACCGGATGAACCAGAGGAGCTTGAAGTAATTCGGGGCAGAACCTTCGTTCTTACCGCAGCGTGTTTGCAAGAAACACATGTTCCATTTATTTGTGCAAGTCCTGTTGAGTAATGAGTGGCGGGACGAAGAGTTGTTTGGGTCTCTTTATAGGTGCGCGCGGAACACTTCGGGCAGGGAGCAAAACCAGAAAACCACTTTACATATCGTTCTGTATCCACCTTCAAGCATGCTGGACACACCCAAACATCGTAATCGATAGAGCCGATCTCTTCTTCGAGTTTCTGGATGGGATTGAGCTTCTCATCGTCTGCAACCTCCTTTACTAACACCAGGCGGGTCCCGCAATTTTCGCAGCCATGCGGTCCAAAGCGGTTATATTTTCTAATGTTATAAATGAGCGCAAGGAGAGAAGAGGCGGTAGCACCAAGAAGAAGTCCGATCGGACGTTGCCCGGAGGCAAGCTGCAAACTAAAAAGGAGTGAGGCGGCAAGAACCCCCAGGAGAAGAAAACTTCCCAGTGCAAATACTAATGATGAATACATACGCCGTCTTGCAAAAATGAACCCTGCGATGAACAATAATAAAGAAGCAATGAGTGCTGCCGTATTGATATGAAAAGCAGTTCTTCGAGGAGTTAAAAGATAAGAAGGTGCGGAGCCTTTTATTCCTCGAGCGGCATCGGGGTAGGCTCGAAGAATTCTGACAAGCTCTTCTACTCCGGAGAGAATTCCTTGAGGGTAATCTCCGGTTTTAAAGTGAGGAAGGATGGAGATGTCGATAATCTCTCCTGAGAGTCCATCAGGAATAAGTGGTTCAAGACCAAACCCAACCTCTATTCGTACCCGCCGTTCATTTGGGGCAACAAGAAGTAAGATACCGTTATTCACCTCCTGTTTTCCAATTCCCCAAGCATTAAACAGTTGGTGTGTATATGAATCAATCGTCTCTCCATTCAGGGAGGAAACGGTAACTACGGCTAACTCTGCTGTTGTTTCTCGTTCAATTTGGGCGATATGATTTTCTAGCTGATGAACTATCTGTTGGGGAAGAATTCGCGCAAGGTCATACACCCGTTGTCCCGGCACCTGTTGTGGAAGAAGGAAAAAAATTGCTAAGAGTAGGTATTTCATAGCTGAAGTATGAATTGTTACTATGCTTTTATGCTAACAGGTCTTTTCATCTGGCAACAAGTAAGAAAAGTCCTGTTTACTTTTCCCCCCTCGCTATTGTATCGGCATTAATGGCAAAATAGACTAATGAAACAGAGACCACTCTATATGAACTTCAAATCTTGGTTGTTAACGATCGTTACTCTTTCCTGGTTTTTTCTTGGATGTGGGAGTGGCGGTGGTGGTGAGCTACAGCCAGAGAGATTGCGGGTTGTTCATGCTGCTTCTGAAGAATCGATGGTCGATGTCTACATTGATGATTTAAGGGTGGTAAACGATCTCCCATATGGAGATGCTTCAAGTTATCTCGAGATCGAAGAGGGAGATCGGCAGATTCGTTTTATTGACTCCGGAGCATTTGACCTGATCGATGAAACTCAGACGATCGAGGCTGGTTTAGATTATACGCTATTCCTTATCGATGATGGTGGCACCCTTGATGAGCTGCTCATTACCGATGACAACACGGTTCCGGATACGGATCAGGGGCGGTTACGAATCGGACACCTCGCACCTTCACTTGATAATCTCGATATCTATGTCACCCGTCCCGGAGTAAGTCTTTCTGATGAGACTCCTGTGGTCAGTGGGATAGAATATAAAAGTTTCTCGGCGTACCTTGATGTAAATGTAGGAGAGGTTCAGATCCGAGTTACCAACAACGATAGTAAACGGGTGTTGATAGATAGCGGAGAGATAAATCTCACCTCTGGTCAGGTGCTTTCGTTCTTACTGCTTGATGAGGAGGGCGGAGGAACGCCTGCGGAGACATTGTTACTTGTTGATCGCAATTAGCGCGGCTTTTTAATGGGAGGATGGGGATTTGATGAACACAGAGTTTCGCAGAGCTCCACAGAGTGAAGAAAAAACAATAATTTTAACCACTGATCTTAACTCTGTGTAACCCTGTGAAACTCTGTGTTCATTAAAAAAAGAGCTGCCGCCCTGCTGGCTTTGGACTGCTATCATTTGGAGCTAAAATGCAGATGACGGTTCAAGTTGATACCTCGGGCGTTACGCAAAGCAAGCTCGCGTAACGCCCGAGGAGGAAACCTTTTGATAATGGGTGGGAAGCCCTGTGATGGTTAACTTCCTCGCCGGAGACTGAAACGCCTCTTCTTTTTTTGCTCCGCAGCTTCCGTATCTTCCGGAGCGGGAACAGGTGGTGCCTCGCGCATTTTTCTTTCCCGCTTCGCTGCTTTGTCTTCTGCGCGAGCTTCACACCAGGAAGAAACGAGTCGCAACTGCTTGAACTCCCCAGAGGGGAACTCGTGCTCCTCACCGGACGAGATTCGATAGAACCTCCCAGATGGTAATTCTATCGTATTGATCTCCAAAAGGGCGAAGATCGTTACCAGTAAGAACACTCCAAAAGCGGGAGCCCAGATATAGTTTTGCCAGATAATTTCATCCGGCGCGCTGTGCGCGGCGTTTAACGCCACTTGAAAGCCCGTGCATACGAGTAAGATTCCTCCGGCCACAACAATCGCTGGTGCTAGTCGTTGTGCAATTTTGCCGATGACCATTACCACGATCGCCATAGCAATGGGCGCCGTAACGAGAAGGGAGTGGTTTTTTCCACTAAATACATCATTGAGCCAAATGACCAGGGCGATGACACCGAGAAGGATCTCGGTAAAGAGTATAAGATCTCCTTCACCAAGAAGTGGCTTTCTCGTTACGCTCGCGGATTCCTCCGGGACCGATCCCTGCACACTCTCTGGAGGTCGATTATCGAGTTCCTGCAGAATATTTGCTGTAATGTCGATCTCAGTCATGACGATTGTCTCCTTTCCAAGAAACATTTTGTTTAAACATGTTAGTAATTGTAATTGAACCGCCATCTGCCAATTGAGTTTCAGGGCTCAAGTGGCAGATGGCTTATATAGATTTCTACTCAAGAATTGATGGAAAGGAACATCATCATCTCCTACTGTTCACCTGCACAAATGTCAAATTTCTAATTCAATTCGCGTCGACATAACATATTGTTTTTATTAGAATCAGCTTGTGAAACAAGCTAAACATCTATCGGTAATTGCCCTTCTATTTTTATTCCTAGCCACAGATCTTCGTGCCCAGGAGGAGAGCCTTCCTTTTGACAGCAACGTACTTCCCAAAGAGCTCCCCGAGACAGCGCTTGTAGAAACCACCAAAGGTCCCTTTGAGATACGATTTTATCGTGAGGAAGCGCCGATAACTATAAAGAGCTTCGAGTATCTTGCCCGGAAAGGTTTTTACAAAGGAACAACTTTCCATCGTTACGTTCCGGGGTTTGTTATACAAGGGGGAGATCCATTAGGTACTGGAAAAGGAGGCCCTGGATATACCTTGCCACCAGAGTACTCCCGTCTTGAACATATTCGAGGAACGGTGGGGATGGCGAGACTTCCAAGTGAGGCAAATCCAGAACGACGATCAAACGGAAGTCAGTTTTATATCTGTCTCTCCCGTGGGCGACATTTAGATGGATTATACACTGTCTTTGGAGAGGTAATCAGTGGCATGGAGAATGTGGAGAAACTTCGTCCCGGGGATAAAATAATTGCCGTGAGGCTGCCACGGGAACGAGTAATAGGCGAGTAGGGAATGCAATACAGAGTAATAAGGTCTACGCTCATTGTTCTTTTTGGTGTTTTATTCATCAAGCTCTCCATCCCCTTATTGTCATCAAGTAATTTTTTCTCCCAGTTCTCTGCTATTGCGGAAGAAGGCAAGGAAACACACAAATCAGGGACAACAAAAAGAATTCGACGACCCCTTCGCCGCTCCTCAAGTAGTAGTTCATCTCAAGGAAGTGTTGTTCGTGAGCGAGAAACGATCGGCAGTACCAAGCCAGTTGATCATAAGAACTTAGATAGCGAACTTCAAAAAGGAACGATCTTTGATATCGTACTCCTGCTTGATTCATCGGGAAGCATGCAGAGAAATAACTCGCAACAGCTTCGAGATCGCGGCGCAAGTCTTCTGGTTCGTTTCCTTACAGAACAAGATCGACTGGCCATTATACAATTTGATAGTGAAACCAAAGTGATTTCAGAGTTGACGACGATTGATTTAAAAAACTTAAAAAGCGTTGATGATCTCATTCTCAGTGCTTCAGTTGAGGGGCGATTTACTGATCTTGAGTCTCCCGTCGCCCAAGCTTTGGAGATGTTAATTGTGAAAGGACGGCCGGAGGCAATAAAATGTGTCGTGTTAATTACCGATGGTAAGATGGATCCCAATCCCAAGATCGGTTCAGCAGAGAAACTCACAGAGACTCTTTTTAAGGTGGATCTCGAACGGTATCGAAAACACTCTGCAAAGCTGTTTACGATCGCAATCAGTGAAGAAGCTGATCGCGATCTGCTTGCGCGGATGGCCGCAGAAACAGGTGGAAATCATTGGTTTGCCAAAGATATTAACACCATTCACCGCAGTTTTTCCGATCTCTTCTTAACACTAAAAAAGCCACAAGTTTTAGAAGCAGATCACAATGGGTTTGAAATTGAAGCTGGTACTCAGGAGGTAACTTTTTATGTAGGCAGAAAAGATCCCGTTGCCGAGATAGAGATCATCAATCCTCAGGGCCAAGAGATTAGTAATACAAATATACCCGCGGGCTTTCGATGGTTTAAGGGGGAGATGTTTGATGTGATCACGGTTTCTTCGCCGACTCCAGGGAAGTGGGCGGTGTGGGGGATTGACGAGGTGGAAGGGTTTGCTTCGCTTCTTACGGATTTACATTTGCAAGTGCACTGGCCAACAACAAACTTAAATATCGGAGATAGCGTGCTGGTCGTTAGCCGCTTACTGGATAAGGAGAAAGTTTTTGATGCACCTGGATTAGAAGGAGTGGTGTTTTTTAACTACAAGATTATCAACACAGAAACCGGTGCAGTTGTTTCCAGTGGCATCTTAAAAGATGATGGAAGTAATGGGGATGAGCACAGTGGTGATAAGCTGTACTCAGCAACAATTCAAGCAAACGATGTTGGAACGTTCAAAGCGCTGATAACCGTTACTGGCCCAACATTTACGAGACAGCAACAGGTTCCCTTTACCGTTTCTGGTTCACTGATCAGTCTTTCACTCGACGAAGGAAAATCAGATCATCCCCCAGGGTTTCTTATCAAAGTCAGTGATCGGGTCCCCGAAATCGAAAAAATGGGAGTTGAGCTTATTGTAAAAAACACTGGAGATAAGCAATCACAATCATTAGCGGTGACAAAGGTGGAGGGATCAGATCGTCACTATCGTGGGGAGACAGAAGGCCTTAAAGCAGGTGCCTATGAAGTTCATGCACGACTTCTTGAGGGGCATAATAAAGATCCAAAAGCATACAGTAACGAAGTGAGCTTTACCAAAGTAGAAAAAAAGGAACCAGTTCCAGAAACTCCAAAGCATGAAAAAACCCCCAAACATGAAGAAGAGCATGAAGCTGCAACAAATGAGACACCTTCTGAAAAAGTAGAAACGGTAGATCTTGCTGCTTCAGGAAAAATGAAGGAGATCATCGTTAGTTCTTTACTAACCTTTCTTTCAGCGGGCTCTGTTTTTGGGTTGTGGGTGTTTGCAAACAAGAAAGTTGTTTTTGAAAAAAATGAGATAGAAAACGTTGAGCGACCAGTCTTTAGTAAGGAGATCGAAAATCGCCTTACGGAGCTTCGCCATAAGGCCACAAAGGAAGGGGTGCAGGAAGAGGAGAGTTCAGCCCAGACAGTGTCAACGCCTGATGTTGTCAAAACAGAGGCTGCTCTTGAGGCTTCTCCTGAAGCAGAGGCTGGAATTTCTGCTGAAGAAGCAAAAAACAAGAATGAAGAAAGTGCTGATTTAGCTCCACAGGAAAGCTCCTCGCAGGATGTGCCTTCTCAAGAAGGTTCAACTTCACAAGAACAAGAAGTGAAGAAAGAGAAGGAATAAGCAGGTACAATGATCTGGGCAAGTATCACCATTCTTCTTATCTTTCTTGCAGGATCTATTTTTATTGTGTTTGGACTTTGGCGTAAGTCTAGCAAAGCCCGATACGCGTTGATTGAGGGGTTGAGTATTCTTGAAGAAGAAGAGAGCAAACGAAACACAGTACTTGCTGAAGTTTCTGAATTGCTAAAAACGCTCATTTCATCAAGTGAGCTCGAAGAAAATACACAACGTGTTTCTGCAAAAGAGGAAGAACTCCGCGCTGAGCGAGGAAGGGTAACGATCGCACAAGCTGAACATGATGCGTTAGAAACTCGATTGCGGGAGATGGAGGAGGTTGAGCGTGAGCTTGAAGCAAGTTACGTAGAAGCAGAGCGAGAAGTTGACATGCTGCGTACCCAAGAAAAAGAACTTCAAGAAAAGCGCGCGGAGGTCAAAAAACACCTCTCTGATTCAACGGTTGCGTTAGAATTGATTCTTGAGCAAGTTGATAGTATTGTCGCCTCAAACGATCATATCGTCCTAACAAAAAAACAGTTGGGAACTCTTCAAGAGAAAATCGAATGGTATAGTGAGCAAATTGGAATACTTAATCGTCAATACATGGATTTAAAGAGGGCATACGATAGCCTTGATATTGAATATGCCCAGCTTTATGAAAAGCAAAACGAGATTGACAACGCAAACAAACAAAATGCCAAGACCGGTTGAACCGGAGATCCTTTTCCTTCTATAATCTCTCAAGTTAGTATTTTCCCGTAAAACAATAAGTAATTAAATGAAAGCTAACCTTCAAGACCTCTATCGTTCATTGACGCAGGTCGACTTTGCACATCTCTGGCACCCCTTTACCCAGGAGAAAGTTTGGAGGGAGGAAGAGCCACTGATAATCGAATCTGCTCAAGGGGTAGAGCTGATGACTGTTACCGGAGAGCGGTTACTAGACGGAGTCTCCTCATTGTGGTGCAACGTTCATGGACACGGAGTGCCGGAGATCCTCTCTGCGCTTCAGGATCAATCGCGACAACTTTGTCACTCAACGTTGTTAGGATTAAGTCACCGACCAATTTTAGAACTCACCCAAGCCCTCATTACCTTTCTCCCGAAAGAGCTGAGTCGGGTTTTTTATGCTGATAGTGGCAGCACTGCGGTAGAGGCGAGCCTGAGAATGTGTCTTGAGTGGTGGCAACGTCAACAAAGTAGAGGAGGAGAGAAGAAAAAGAAATTTGCTTCCCTCGTTGGTGCTTACCACGGTGATACGCTCGGAGCGGTGGGGGTTGGATTTCAAGAAGACTTTCACCAGGCGCTCTCTTCCGTTGTCGTAAGGGCAGAGCAGATTCATCCACCACACTATTATCGATTTTATAAAGGTCTCAGTGAAGAAAACGCAGAAGAAAGGAGTTTAAGAGAAGCTGCAGAGCTCTTTCAAAGAGAAGGCGCGCAGATTGCAGCGTTGATCATCGAACCAATAGTGCAGGGTGCGGCAGGAATCTGGATTCATTCGAAACGGTATTTAAAAGAGCTCTCGCTGCTGTGTAAGCGATACGATATCTTTTTAATTGTCGATGAAGTGGCGACTGGTTTTGGAAAAACAGGAAAGATGTTTGCTTTTGAGCATGCAGAGATAACCCCTGATGTGGTGGTGGTTGGAAAAGGGTTAAGTGGGGGGTATCTGCCAATCTCAGCGGCCATTGCCACAGAACAGATTTTTGAAGGATTTGTGGGAGATCCTAAAGAGAAGAAGGCGTTCTTTTATGGGCAAACATTTGCAGGAAATCCCCTTGCAGCAAGCGCGGCAAGAGCGAGCCTTCAACTTTTTTCAGATCAAGAGGTGATCACAAAAGTTTCTGAGAGGAGTAATCATTTTGGTAAAGAACTCGCTCAGTACATTACACCACTTGCACACGTTGACGAGGTGCGCCGTTTTGGATTGATGACTGGAATTGAACTTACAAAAATTCCAGGACACCGGGTCCCGTACGATATCGGGGAGTGTGCGGGACTAAGAATTGTCCGAGAAGCAAGGAAGCTCGGCGCTTTTATTCGACCTCTGGGGAATGTAATGATTTTGATGCCTGCCTTAGCGATGAATGAACGCGATCTAACTCGTCTTGTGCAGATTACAAGTGAATCGATTCAAAGAGCGCTGGGCGAAAAGTAAGTGAAAACAGCTCCGAAAATACTTTTTGTTACCGGCACTGATACCGGAATTGGGAAAACCACAGTTTTAACACTCCTCTATGCAAATCTCTGTAAGCAAGGGGTCAATGTTCGAGCTCTCAAGCCAATAGAGACAGGATGTGCTGTTGATGAAATGGGAAGACTCCATGCTCACGATGCAAATCTTCTCTCCCTCGCCGATAAAGGACTTCCATATGAAAATATTTTCTATCGGTTTTCTCATGCCGTCGCTCCTAAGGCGGCGCTTGAACTAGAAAAAGTGACTTTTGATTATAAACAGTTAGTAGCGAGAATTAAAAAGAGCTCACTTGAAAGTGAATACCTCCTTGTTGAGGGCACGGGAGGGTTACTTGTACCGATTGTAGAGGATTATACCTTTGTTGATATCGCTCGTGAATGTGCGATGGAGGCCTTGGTGGTGGTTGGCTCACGTCTCGGAGCGATCAATCACGCGGCGTTAACGTTTGAAGCGCTTCAGAGTGAGGGGATCTCTTGTGTGGGGTATGTTTTTAATGATCTCTTTTTCAAGATAAAAGGGGAGAGCGAAAAAGATGCGCTGCAAACAAATCGCGATCTCCTCAGAGAGGTCGGGCGTCGATACGGAATAAAAGAACTCTGTGCGTTACCGGTATTAGAAGATCTCCGACCAACAAGGGAAAGCATCTCTTCTTATGCAGATCATGGAGAGATTCAACGTCTTACGGTGGAGCTCCTTGCACATTATCGGAAGAAGGAGCTTCTTGCGGCGTAATGTCTGAAATCATTACAGAATATATCGGGTCGAAGCGAATCGAGGGAACTCTCCTTGAGCGTCTTCAAAATCGACTCCCAGAAGAAGAACCGATGTTTGAACGCCTCATCGGTGCTCTTAGTCCCAGTGCCAATACCTTCCGAGAGATTTTACGTCTTGTCGATGAAGTTGCAGCCCGAGATCGGATAACGACAGCAAAACTTCTGTCGAGCCCTGACCTTTCTTTGGTTTTTGAAGATGAGCGATTGCACACGAAAGAAAAACAACTGAAGGTGAAGCTGTTTCTTGAGAGTCTTCGATATCCAGAAGTAGCAAAGATCTGGAGTGAATTAGAGGAGTGCCGAAAAGAGATCGTCAAAGAATCTGGATTTCGCTTTGAGCTCCCAAAGGATTTGGAAGGAGATGCGATTACCTGCTCACTTTCTTTAAAAACGGCCGATGACTGCATCCAGGCTGCAAATAATTTCAAAACTCTCTCAACTCATCCTGCGCTCTTTCGAATTTTTTCAGTACTCAGTGGGGATGTGTGAACGAGAATAGGGTGTTTAAAGAGGAAGGTTTAAAAGAAGAGGAAACATCAAGCCACATTCGTGAATTCTGGCCTGAGCTCATCTATGTTACCGACGAAGCAAGAGAGGATCCACTCACAAAACGGGTGTTAAAGAGACTCCCTCGCGATCGACAGGTGGTTCGAGTTTCAACAAACTTGGATCCGTTACGAGTTGAAAAAGGGGATCATCAACACTCAGAAGATGAACAGTTTACGCTGGGCAAACGCCGACTGCTTCTTTCACGTCATCGGGGTCATTGGCTTGAAGCGTGCCCAGGCACGGATCATCATGTCTGTTGCAACCTCTGGACGGTTAATCCAGGAGAGGGGTGCCCGCTTGATTGTACGTACTGTTTTCTCCAATCATATCTGAAAAGAAATCCGACGATGAAGATCTTTACCAATACAAAAGATATGCTTGGAGAGATCGAATCCAAAGCACAACAAAATCCCGACAGGCTTTTTAGAATTGGCACCGGCGAGGTGATGGATAGCCTCGTTTGGGATGAACTTACGGATCTTACCACGGAGCTTGTGCCATTTTTTGCACGTATTCCAAACCTGATCCTCGAACTTAAATCAAAGTTTGATTTTGTTGATAACCTCCTTGCATTACGCAATGAACATTTGGGAAAAACTGTAGTGTCTTGGTCAGTCAATGCGCCGCAAATTACTACAAAGGATGAGGCTTTCACCGCTTCGCTTGAGAGACGAATTACCGCAGCCAGTAGAGTTGTTGAGGCTGGTTACCGAGTTGGATTTCACTTTGATCCCCTGATCCTCTTTGAGGGTTGGGAGGATGGGTATCGCGATCTTGTTCAGTATATTTTTTCGCGTATTGACCCAAAAAACGTAGCCTGGGTGAGCGTCTCATCTCTTCGATATAAACCGGAGATGCAACAGATGATGCAGAAGCGTTTTCCCAATAGCAAAATTCCTTATGGAGAGCAGATTGTAGCGAAAGACAACAAAGTTCGATATGTTCAGCCCCTTCGAATGAAACTGGTTAATTTTGTATGGAAAGAGTTGAAGGCGGTAAACGCTACTCTTCCTGTGTATATGTGTATGGAAAGTGCAGCGGCTTGGCGATATATTGCAGGGAATTCGCCAGCGGCGGGAAGTGAGCTTCAAGAGGTCTTCTCAAAGAGGGGAAAACTCCCGATACTAGTATCCCAACCGGCATGATGCAGCGTTACATGCGAGGCAGGCAGTGTCGTAAGAAAGTAAAACAGATTTATGTATCTTCTTAAAAAAATCTTTGGTTCAAAAAACGAGAGAGAACTAAAACGACTCTGGCCACGGGTGCAGCTCATTAACGAGCTTGAGGAGAAATTTTCTAAGTTCAGCGACAGAGATCTTCAAGAACAAACTTCTCGTTTTAAGGAGCGGATCTCACAAGGTGAATCGCTCGATAGCTTGTTACCAGAAGCTTTTGCTGTTGTTCGAGAAACCTCAAAGCGCACATTGGGGATGAGACACTTTGATGTGCAGCTTATTGGGGGCATGGTTCTTCATGATGGAAAAATAGCCGAGATGAAAACGGGAGAGGGAAAAACACTGACCGCGACCCTTCCTGTCTACCTTAACGCGCTTACGGGAAATGGTGTCCACGTGGTAACGGTAAACGATTACCTCGCAAAACGTGACGCAGAATGGATGGCGCGTATCTACTCTTTTCTTGGTCTCTCCACTGGGATCAATGTGGTTGGGATGGAGCATGAAGAGAAGTGTCAAGCATACCGGTGTGATATCACCTACGGTCAAAACAATGAATTTGGATTTGATTTTCTTCGTGACAACATGAAGATGGAGCTGAGCGAAATGGCGCAACGTGGCCATGCCTATGCCATCGTCGACGAAGTGGACTCCATTCTTGTCGATGAAGCAAGAACTCCATTGATTATCTCAGGTCCGAGTGAGGAACCTACCGAGAAATATTCAGTGGCAAACGGCTTAGTGAAACATCTAAAAACTGATGTTCACTACACGGTAGATCTAAAGTCAAAACAGGTGATGCTTACTGATGAAGGTATCGCCCAGGTAGAGAAACTCCTTCAACTCGAAAATCTCTACGATCCAAAGCACATTGATGTGGTGCATCATGTTACGCAGGCGCTCAAGGCGCATGTAACGATGAAGCGAGATGTTGATTACGTAGTTCGAGATAACCAGGTAACGATTGTCGATGAGTTTACGGGACGATTGATGCACGGTCGACGGTGGTCAGATGGGCTCCACCAAGCTGTAGAAGCAAAAGAAGGGGTCAAAATTGCACGAGAGAGTCAAACCCTGGCAACGATTACGTTTCAAAATTATTTCCGCATGTACAAAAAGCTTTCGGGAATGACCGGAACCGCTGACACCGAAGCGGTAGAGTTTAAGAAGATCTACAATCTTGATGTTGTGGTGATTCCGACAAATGAACCGATGATCCGTGAAGATAATCCTGATGTGGTCTTTTCTACCGAGCGTGGGAAATTTAAAGCGGTTTGCGACGAGATCGAGGAATGTCACGAAGAGGGCCAACCAGTTCTTGTGGGCACGGTCAGTATTGAAAAATCAGAGGTGCTCAGCGCGTTTCTTGGAAAGCGCGGAATTAAGCATCATGTTTTAAATGCAAAGCAACATGAACGTGAAGCGGAAATTATTGCTCAGGCCGGTCGTTTTGGATCGGTTACAATTTCTACAAACATGGCCGGTCGAGGAACAGATATTATTCTTGGTGGAAATGCAGAATTTCTAGCAGCGGCAGCAGCCGGAACAAAAGATCCAGCGGATCCACAATTTCAAGAGCAGCTTCTGCATTTTCGTTCTGTCTGCGCTGAAGAGCGAGAGAAGGTTCTTGAAGCAGGTGGGCTTCATATTTTAGGCACTGAACGTCACGAGAGCCGTCGTATTGATAATCAGCTTCGTGGTCGTTCTGGTCGACAGGGAGATCCAGGAAGTTCACGGTTCTATGTATCTCTTGAAGATGATCTGATGCGGCGTTTTGGTGGTGAACGGATGCAGGCGATCATGACCCGCGTGGGGATGACCGAAGAAGACGCTATTGAGGGGGCGCTTGTTGCTCGAGCGATTGAAAACGCACAAAAGAAGGTAGAAGGATATCACTTTGATATCCGTAAACATCTTCTTGAGTATGACAACGTCATGAATAAGCAACGAGAGGTGATCTACTCGTTACGCGATAAAGTGCTCCGTGATCAAGGGATTGAAGATCAGATAATTGAAACCATTCCTGATATTCTTGAAGACATCATCATGAGTCATGCTTCGGAGAAAGAAGCACCGAGGAATTGGGACATCAAGGCGATGTTTACTGAGTTTACCCAGTATTTTGGGTTGGCGCTTCTTCCAGAATCGTTTCTTGAAAAACAAGAACGCGCCGGGAAGGGGCTAGCGCAGGAGTTGTTTGAGTTCTTTAAAGAGCAAGCATTTCACCGCTTTCAAGAGAGAAAAAATCGGTTTGGGGGGCAGAGGCTTGTAAAGCTTGGGCGGATTGTGTTTCTCCAGGCGATTGATCATTACTGGAAGGAGCATCTTACAAATATTGAACACTTAAAAGAAGGTATTGGGCTGCGGGGTTATGGACAACAAAACCCCCTGGTTGAGTATCAACGAGAAGCGTTTGAGCTCTTTGCGGCGATGATGATGGCGGTAAAATCAGCAGTCATTCAAAACGTGTTTATTCCTGAGCTTCCAAGTGAAGAGGAGATTCGGCAGATTGAAGAGCGCGAGATAGAGCTCCATCGTAAACAGGAAGAAGCAGCACGATCCATTCACGAGAACGTGGTAGAAAGCCAGGGGCAAGGTCAACGGGTTGATGGTTTTAATCGCCATGATCGTCGACGAAAAGAAGCTTTGACCCGTGGTCCTGAAATTCAAGATCATCGCCCGCCGAGTATTAGTCAACAACATGCCGCATTTGCCCAGGAGAAAGCAGCTCGTCGAAAAAAAGCAAAGGCAGCCAAAGAGGCAAGAAAGAGAAATAGGTGAGGTTTTACTGTTTGATAAATCCCCTCTCTGGTGGAAAGCGCGGAAGGGATTTAATTGTCTCGCTTCAACAACTAAAACGTAACGGAGATCTAGAAGGCGAGATCGCTGAGATTGACTATCAGCAACTTGATCGCCAATTAGAATACGCAAAAGAATTTGATGCACTCCTTGTTGGTGGTGGAGACGGAACTGTTTCTCGAATTCTTTCACTTTGTAAAGACCAAGATATAATTATCGGCATCCTGCCTCTCGGGACGGGAAATGATCTGGCAAAGGAACTTGGGGTCTATAAAAGTTTTTCTCTTACGGCTCCTGAGAAATTAATCAATTACTACAAGAGTGGAAGAACAAAAGAGATCACCTTATGGAAGTTAGAATACGGTGATGCTTATGAGAGTTTTACTACTTTTTGTAATTATCTCTCCTTTGGCCTTGATGGAGTGGTAGTGAAAGAGTTCTCACAATGGCGAGATCAATTTGAAGAGATTCCGCAGCGTATAGAAATTATTCGTAACCGGCTCTTTTATCTCCTCTCCTCTCTGCGCCATGGGTTCTATAGCTTTTCACTTCATGGGGTAAAAATCCGCTGTGAGGAAAAAGAGCTCTCATCATTTCCGTCTTCTGTAAAAACTTTGATGTTTTCAAACATCTCTTCCTGTCTTGGACTTGGTATCTCAAATCCACGAAGCTCTCCATTTGATGAAGAACTAGAAGCGATTGTTAATACATCACTCCTTAACTATCTTACGATCCTTAGCTCATACCACTTGCCATTCTTTCGACCTGTAGAGATCGGAACGGGGCAGGTGTGGGAGTTACTTAATATGCCAAAGACATTACCTCTACAGATAGATGGAGAGTCTCACGAAGAGATCCAATCAACAAAGTATCGAATCCAGCAGGCAGGAAAAGTACAAGTCCTGGTCGGAAGTGAGCAGTTAGGGGGTATTCTTAGCTCTTAGACTCTCCAAACGACAGGAATGAAGCGTCATTTTGTTAGAGTCTATTATGCTATCTCTAACTTCCGGCGCGAAGTTTGATGAGATGTTGTGTTGAGGTGCCGTTTGAGTAGTATGTTTTTAGATAATAATCCCCGGTGACAGTTTTTCTGACCGGATTTCCTGCGGCATCTTTATATATTCTGGAGATCTGGTGATCGAGATAGCAGAGACGGGATGGTCCTCCGCTAATGTCTACGCAGTAACCTCCACTTACAACCTTGCCGGCAGTAGAAACGAGAGAGACTCCAATTGCGCCAAGTCCGGCGGAGTATTGAAGTGAGGTTCGAAGTTCACTTACTCCGTAGAAAAAGGGAAGAACGTCCATAAAGCTACCGGAAGGAGGAATAATGATATCTCCATTTCGATGGTCGATTGTAAATTGTGAAGCGTTAAAAGAACCGTTTCCACCAAGTGGATCAACCTCAGCACTAACTTGAACTGTTGTTGCAAGGATTAGGCGAAGTTTTGCAACAACGGTTGTGCGAACTGGTGTTGTTTGTGAGTGTGCCAATACGCTAGAACATAAAATGAAAGTAGGAACGATGAGAAATGCTTGAATAAGCGGAGAATAGAACTTCATATACACCCCTTTTATAGGTTTAGTAGATAATCGTAAGACTAAGACTGTTCTGAAGCTGACCGACTTTGCTTCAGTTTTTGAAATAACTAGTTATAATGAACTGGGAAAAATAACTCTCGAAGATCAGACCTATCAAACGTAAATGGCTCTGTAATTGAGGTCTTATTCCGCACAATGACGTTAAAGCTCCTCGTCTTAAACTTTGCACCTCCAACAAAAAAACGCCTG